>NZ_JAPCIK010000001.1:0-386840 GCF_025910115.1 Pseudomonas sp. RG1 | reverse complement strand
TAACTTGCGAATTGGTTAAAAAACATCCAATCAGATGAGAAAAGAGCGTCTTCTATATAGAAGAAGACTTAAAGGACGCCTTCTTCCTTCAACATAGCCACCGCACCTGCCCCCAGACCCAGCACCCGCTGCAGAACCTCTAACGTGTGCTCACCCAATAAAGGAGGCGCATGACGATATTCAACGGGGGTCTCCGATAATCGAATCGGGCTGGCCACCTGGGGCACCATTCCCGCCAATGCATGAGGCAGTTCGATCGCCAGACCGCGCGCCTTCACCTGTGGATCTTCAAACACCTGCGACAGATCATTGATCGGCCCACAAGGCACACCCGCCTGCTCCAATTGAGCAACCCACTCGGCCGTGGTCTTGAAGACCGTAGCTTGGCGGATCAACGGGATCAGCACCGCGCGGTTCGCTACCCGCAGCTTGTTGGTCGCGAAGCGCGGATCATCCGCCCACTGCGGTTGCCCCGCGACCTCGGCGAACTTGCGGAACTGCCCGTCATTACCCACGGTGAGAATGAAGTCGCCATCCGCCGTAGGAAAGTCCTGATAAGGCACGATATTCGGATGCGCATTGCCCAGGCGCTTCGGCGCATTGCCGGTGGTCAGGTAGTTCATCGCCTGGTTCGCCAGACATGCGACCTGTACATCCAGCAACGCCATATCGATGTGCTGGCCGCCACCGTCGTGATCGCGATGAGCCAATGCCGCGAGGATCGCTACCGTCGAATACAGCCCGGTAAGAATATCCGTTAGCGCCACGCCCACTTTCACCGGGCCAGCGCCTTCATCTCCTTCAGGTCGACCAGTCAGACTCATCAAGCCGCCGAGGCCCTGGATCATGAAGTCATACCCTGCACGCCTGGCGTAAGGGCCGGTCTGGCCGAAGCCGGTAATGGAGCAATAGATCAGATTCGGGTTGAGCGCCTTCAGCGACTCATAGTCCAGACCATAGGCCGCCAGACCACCTACTTTGAAATTCTCAATCAGAATGTCCGACTTTGTCGCCAGGTCGCGCACCAGCTTCTGCCCTTCAGGGCGGGTGAAGTCGATGGTGACCGATTGCTTGTTGCGGTTTGCCGAGAGGTAATAAGCCGCTTCCGACGTGTTCTCGCCGTAAGCGTCTTTAAGGAAGGGCGGCCCCCAGGCGCGGGTGTCATCACCATTGCCCGGGCGCTCGACCTTGATCACTTCGGCGCCAAGGTCGGCGAGGATTTGCCCGGCCCAAGGCCCGGCCAGTACTCGCGATAAATCCAGAACCCGCAGATGCGACAGCGCGCCCATGGTCTGCTCTCCTATTAATAGAACGCCTGCAGACCGGTTTGCGCACGCCCGAGGATCAGCGCGTGAACGTCATGGGTACCTTCATAGGTATTCACCACTTCCAGATTGACCAGATGACGAGCGACACCGAACTCATCGGAGATGCCATTGCCACCGAGCATGTCCCGCGCCATTCGTGCGATATCCAGCGACTTGCCGCAGGAGTTGCGCTTCATGATCGAAGTGATTTCAACGGCGGCGGTACCTTCGTCCTTCATCCGGCCCAAGCGCAGGCAGCCTTGCAGTGCCAGAGTGATCTCGGTCTGCATGTCGGCGAGTTTCTTCTGTACCAGCTGAGTTGCGGCCAGCGGACGACCGAACTGCTGACGATCCAGAGTGTATTGGCGCGCGGTGTGCCAGCAGAATTCGGCCGCGCCCAGCGCGCCCCAGGAAATGCCATAGCGTGCGGAATTGAGGCAGGTGAAAGGGCCTTTCAGGCCACGGACATCCGGGAAGATGTTTTCTTCCGGCACGAACACGTTGTCCATGACGATCTCACCGGTGATCGAAGCGCGCAGGCCGACCTTGCCGTGAATCGCCGGAGCGCTCAGACCTTTCCAGCCTTTCTCCAGAACGAAGCCACGGATATCGCCAGCATCGTCCTTGGCCCAGACCACGAACACGTCAGCGATCGGGCTGTTGGTGATCCACATCTTCGCGCCAGTCAGGCTGTAGCCGCCATCGACTTTGCGCGCCCGGCTTATCATCGCGCCCGGATCGGAACCATGGTTCGGCTCGGTCAGGCCAAAGCAACCGATCCATTCGCCGGATGCCAGCTTCGGCAGATACTTCTGTTTCTGTGCCTCGGTGCCGAATTCGTTAATCGGCACCATCACTAGCGAGGATTGCACGCTCATCATCGAGCGGTAGCCGGAGTCGACGCGCTCGACCTCTCGGGCAATCAGACCGTAGCTGACATAGTTCAGACCGCTGCCACCGTATTGTTCGGGAATGGTCGCACCGAGCAGGCCGACTTCACCCATCTCGCGGAAGATTGCCGGATCGGTCTTCTCATGACGGAAAGCTTCGAGCACACGCGGCGCCAGACTCTGTTGAGCGAACTGCGCGGCGGTGTCGCGGATCATCCGCTCTTCTTCGGTGAGCTGTTGATCCAGCAGCAGGGGATCGATCCAATTGAAACTAGCTTTACCGCCCATGAGTGTGCCCTCGCAATCGGGTGAATTAACGTGGCATTGATCCTAGGCGCGGTTCGCCATCGCGGCAAACGAGGATTTCGCATCCTGTTGTGCTAATTTCTCACTCCGAAACGTCGCGAATAGCCTTTTATGCGGCGCATTAGTGAGGTTGACGTACATGCGCAGGAAGATCCCCAGCACCGCCGCCCTGATCAGTTTCGAAGCTGCCGCCCGCCATGAGAGCTTTACCCGTGCTGCTGAAGAACTGTCGCTCACCCAAGGCGCCATTTGCCGACAGATCGCCAGCCTGGAAGATTTCCTCAGCGTGGAACTGTTCCGACGCTCGCGACGTGGAGTGAAACTGACCGAGGCGGGTCTTTCCTACAGTCGCCGGGTGGCGACTCAGCTCGATGCGGTGGAGCGCGACACCCTTTCGGTGATGGGCCAGCAGGGCACCAACGTCATCGAGCTCGCCGTCGTCCCGACCTTCGGCACGCAATGGCTGCTGCCACGCCTCAAGGATTTCCAGCTCAAGCACCCGGAAGTGACCGTCAACCTGACCAACCGCACCCGGCCGTTCCTGTTTGCCGACACCGAATTCGATGCCGCGATCTACTTCGGCGATGCCGATTGGTCGGGTACCGAATCCCACAGATTGATGGGCGAGAATCCGATGCCGGTGTGCAGCCCCGCCCTACTCGGCGATCGCAAGCAGCTGACAGCGCAAGCCATCGCTGAACTACCGCTGCTGCAGCAAACCACCCGACCTTACGCCTGGCGCCAATGGTTCAACTCGCAACAGCTGAATATTCCGCGCGACATGACCGGCCCACGCTACGAGCTATTCTCCATGCTTGCCCAGGCAGCCATGCACGACATGGGCGTCGCGCTGATTCCGCCGTTTCTGATCCAGCGCGAGCTGGCAGAGAAACGTCTGGTGGTTGCCAACCCTCAAGCGCTCTCCAGCATCAAGGCCTATTACCTGATGATTCCGGAGCGAAAGGTCGAATCGGCATCGCTGAAGGCATTTCGCGACTGGCTGGTAAATCAAGCGCAGAGCTACAGCCTAGAATAATAAAGGCTTTGCGCAATACTTAACCCCGTAGTCAGAAAAACCAAAGCCCTACAGATATAACTATTTGTCGCTTTTGAGCAGACTGTATCCGAAAGTCGTACAGACGTCCCACAAGCTGCCAAACACGTGGCTTTGAGCCTCTAATGGCGACTCATTACTGCCTATTCACGCCACCGATTCGAATTTTTTTCAAATTCAGCCAGAATCCATGCAGGGCACGGCCTGCAAGGGGTTCAACTGGCCATCTGCGACATTCGGTCACGGCATGACTTGTAGTTAATTTTCCGTCACCCGTCATAATCCCTTGAAGGGCATAAAGTTCGCCTGCAAAATGCCGCGCCCCGCCCTGATTCGGCGGGATCGTGCTGATCGGCCGCCCCAGTCGCACCATCCGTAGTGCATGGGTTTACTCAATAAGATCACGCAGGAGATTTGACGTGCACATTGGTGTTCCTCTCGAAACCCAGACCGGTGAAACACGGGTTGCTGCAACCCCGGAAACCATCAAGAAGCTGATCAGCCAAGGCCATAAGGTCACTGTGCAAAGCGGCGCTGGCGTCAAAGCCAGTGTCGTCGACAGTGCCTATGAAGCGGCCGGCGCAAGCATTGGCAGCGCCAATGACGCGTTTGGCGCCGAGCTGATTCTCAAAGTGATCGCGCCAAGCGATGCCGAACTGACGCTGATCAAGCGCGGTGCGGTGCTGGTGGGCATGCTCAACCCATTCAACAACGAGACCATCGCGAAGATGGCCGAATGCGGCATTACCGCGTTCGCCCTCGAAGCGGCGCCGCGTACCTCGCGGGCACAGAGTCTTGATGTGTTGTCGTCGCAGGCGAATATCGCCGGCTACAAAGCGGTGTTGCTCGCGGCTCACTATTACCCACGCTTCATGCCGATGCTGATGACTGCTGCGGGCACCGTGAAAGCGGCGCGCGTGCTGATTCTTGGCGCAGGCGTGGCCGGGTTGCAGGCGATTGCCACGGCGAAACGTCTGGGTGCGGTGATCGAAGCGTCTGACGTGCGTCCAGCGGTGAAGGAACAGATCGAATCCCTCGGCGCGAAGTTCGTCGACGTGCCTTACGAGACCGATGAAGAGCGCGAATGCGCCGTCGGTGTCGGCGGTTACGCGCGGCCAATGCCGGCGAGCTGGATGCAGCGTCAGGCCCAGGCTGTGCACGAGCGCGCCAAGCAGGCCGATATCGTCATCACCACCGCGCTGATTCCGGGCCGCAAGGCGCCGACGCTGCTCAGCGCCGAGACCGTGGCAGAGATGAAGCCGGGCTCGGTGGTCATCGACCTCGCCGCCGCCCAGGGTGGCAACTGCCCACTGACCGTCGCCGATCAGGTCGTTGTGGAAAACGGTGTGACCATCGTCGGCCCGACCAACCTCGCCGGTGAAGTCGCTGCCGATGCTTCGGCGCTGTACGCACGCAACCTGCTGGACTTCCTCAAGCTGGTGTTCACCAAGGAAGGCCAGTTCGACGTCAACCTCGAAGACGACATCGTCGCCGCGTGCCTGATGTGCCGCGACGGCCAAGTCATCCGCAAAAACGCCTAAGCAGGGATTCAGACGATGGAAGAGCTTATCTCCCCCGGTATCTACAACCTGATCATCTTCGTGCTGGCGATTTATGTCGGTTACCACGTGGTCTGGAACGTTACGCCTGCGCTGCACACGCCGTTGATGGCGGTGACCAATGCCATTTCCGCGATCGTGATCGTCGGCGCCATGCTCGCCGCTGCGCTGACCGTCACGCCGCTGGGCAAGACCATGGGCACGCTGGCAGTGGCACTGGCGGCGGTCAATGTGTTTGGTGGCTTCCTGGTCACCCGCCGCATGCTTGAGATGTTCAAGAAGAAAGCCCCGAAAGCAAAAGAAGAGGCGCCGAAGTAATGAGCATGAATCTCGTCACGACGCTCTACCTGATCGCGTCGATCTGCTTTATCCAGGCCCTCAAAGGCCTGTCGCACCCGACCACTTCGCGGCGCGGCAACCTGTTCGGCATGCTCGGCATGGCGCTGGCAATCATCACCACGGTCGGCCTCATCTATAAGTTGGGCGCTGAACTGGCCACGGCTGGCATTGGTTATGTGATCGTTGGCTTGCTGGTCGGCGGTACCGCCGGCTCGATCATGGCCAAGCGCGTTGAAATGACCAAGATGCCGGAACTGGTAGCGTTCATGCACAGCATGATCGGCCTCGCGGCGGTGTTCATTGCCATCGCGGCGGTGGTCGAGCCGCAATCGCTGGGTATCGTTAAACAACTGGGCGATGCGATTCCGGCAGGCAACCGTCTGGAGCTGTTCCTCGGTGCGGCGATTGGTGCGATCACCTTCTCCGGCTCGGTGATTGCCTTCGGCAAGCTCTCGGGCAAATACAAGTTCCGCCTGTTCCAGGGCGCACCGGTACAGTTCAGTGGCCAGCACAAGCTGAACGCCGTGCTGGGTCTGGCTACGCTGGTTCTTGGTCTGACCTTTATGCTCACCGGCAACCTCACTGCTTTCGCGCTGATGCTGGCGCTGGCGTTCGTGATGGGCGTGCTGATCATCATCCCGATCGGCGGCGCCGACATGCCGGTAGTGGTGTCGATGCTCAACAGCTATTCCGGCTGGGCGGCGGCGGGCATCGGTTTCTCGCTGAACAACTCGATGCTGATCATTGCCGGCTCGCTGGTGGGTTCCAGCGGTGCGATCCTCTCGTACATCATGTGCAAGGCGATGAACCGCTCCTTCTTTAATGTACTGCTCGGCGGTTTCGGCAATACGGCAGACGCAGGTCCTGCCGGTGCGCAGGAAGCCCGTCCGGTGAAATCCGGCTCGGCTGATGATGCAACCTTCCTGCTGACCAACGCCGACACCGTGATCATCGTCCCGGGCTACGGTCTGGCAGTGGCCCGTGCACAACACGCACTGAAGGAACTGACCGAGAAGCTGACCCATCGCGGCGTGACCGTGAAGTACGCGATTCACCCGGTGGCCGGTCGCATGCCTGGGCACATGAACGTCCTGCTCGCCGAGGCCGAAGTGCCTTACGACCAGGTGTTCGAGATGGAAGACATCAACTCCGAGTTCGGTCAGGCCGACGTAGTGCTGGTGCTCGGCGCGAACGACGTGGTCAACCCGGCCGCGAAGAACGATCCGAAGTCGCCGATTGCCGGCATGCCGATCCTCGAAGCGTTCAAGGCCAAGACCATCATCGTCAACAAGCGCTCGATGGCCAGCGGCTATGCCGGTCTGGACAACGAACTGTTCTATCTGGACAAGACCATGATGGTTTTCGGCGACGCGAAGAAAGTGATCGAAGACATGGTCAAAGCGGTCGAGTAATTCACCGCTGCAATAGCGAACGCCCCGACTTGTCGGGGCGTTTTTGTTTGCGCAAGACGCTGGACAATTTGCCGCGTTGTTGCAGATCCGGTAACGGTGTTTTACTGCAAACCCGCGAAATAGAGGCCTCGTTTGCGACCTTGGTAGCGGGACAGGCGCCGGCCAAATTAACTAGACTGCGCATCCTGCTACTCGTTGCCCGAGATAATAATCCATGTACCGTGACCGTATTCGCCTGCCTTCGTTGTTGGACAAAGTGATGAGCGCTGCCGACGCCGCTGCTCTGATTGAGGACGGCATGACCGTCGGCATGAGCGGTTTCACCCGCGCCGGCGAAGCCAAGGCCGTTCCCCATGCACTGGCCGAGCGCGCCAAGGTCACGCCGCTGAAGATCAGCCTGATGACCGGCGCCAGTCTGGGTAACGACCTCGACAAGCAACTGACCGAGGCCGGCGTGCTGTCGCGGCGTATGCCGTTTCAGGTCGACAGCACGTTGCGCAAGGCAATCAACGCCGGCGAAGTGATGTTCATTGACCAGCATCTCTCGGAAACCGTAGAGCAACTGCGCAACCAGCAGTTGAAACTGCCGGACATTGCCGTCATCGAGGCAGTCGCGATCACCGAACAAGGCCACATCGTGCCGACCACTTCGGTGGGCAACTCGGCCAGCTTCGCGATCTTCGCCAAACAAGTGATCGTCGAGATCAACCTGGCCCACAACGCCAACCTCGAAGGCCTGCACGACATCTATATCCCGACGTACCGCCCGACGCGCACGCCAATCCCGCTGGTGAAAGTCGACGATCGCATCGGCAGCACGGCAATTCCGATTCCGCCGGAGAAGATCGTTGCGATTGTCATCACTCAGCAGTCGGACTCGCCGTCCACAGTGTCGGTACCGGACGTTGATACCAACGCTATCGCCGAACACCTGATCACCTTCTTCAAGCAGGAAGTTGCGGCCGGGCGCATGACCAACAAGCTCGGCCCGCTGCAAGCCGGAATTGGCAACATCGCCAACGCGGTGATGTGCGGCTTGATCGACTCGCCGTTCGAAGACCTCACCATGTACTCGGAAGTGCTCCAGGATTCGACTTTCGACCTGATCGATGCCGGCAAGCTGAGCTTCGCCTCGGGCAGTTCGATCACCCTGTCCGAGCGGCGCAACAGCGACGTGTTCGGCAACCTGGAGAAGTACAAGGACAAACTGATTCTGCGGCCGCAGGAGATCTCCAATCACCCGGAAGTGGTGCGCCGTCTGGGCATCATCGGCATCAACACCGCGCTGGAGTTCGATATCTACGGCAACGTCAACTCCACCCATGTCTGCGGCACGCGGATGATGAACGGCATCGGCGGCTCCGGCGACTTCGCGCGCAATGCGCATCTGGCGGTATTCGTGACCAAGTCGATCGCCAAGGGTGGCGCGATTTCCAGCGTGGTGCCGATGGTCAGCCACGTCGACCATACCGAGCATGACGTCGACATCTTGGTGACCGAAGTCGGCCTCGCCGACCTGCGTGGCCTGGCGCCACGGGAGCGTGCACGAGTGATCATCGACAACTGCGTGCATCCGGACTTTCGCCAGGCACTGAATGACTATTTCAGCGCTGCCTGTGCAATCGGCGGGCACACCCCGCACATTCTGCGCGAAGCCCTGAGCTGGCATATGAACTTGGAAGAAACCGGGCGCATGCTGGCGGTGTGATTCACACAGATAACCACCGAGGCAAACACAGTTTTGCCTCGGTGGATGCGCGCGAGAAGCAGGATCGCAAAAAACTGTACTGCTGTACCGGTCTTTTCCTACAGCAAAGCCCTACTCAATCCCGTGATACGAGCCGAAATGCACCAATCAAGTGCGGACAGGTACAGTTTGCCCAATTTCGACCCGTACACCATCCATAAACAGTTAACTGCTCACTCACAATACAAATGAACTGTATCTACAGAGACTATCCAAACGAGAGGATCATGGGCACCAGTCAAACCACTACCTGATCCCGCCACAAGCGGAAGGATGTCAACCATGGAACGTACACTCAGTTCCGAACTGTTCTTCGAAGACAAAGCTGTAAACACCCAGGCTTCCCTGCCTCTGCGCGTTATTGCCAACCTGATGTTGTGGCAGCGCCGCATCTCCAGCCGCCACCAACTGGCCCGTCTGGATTCGCGTCTGCTGGCTGACGCCGGTATCAGCGAAGCACAACGCTACGAAGAGCTGAGCAAGCCGTTCTGGCGCTAAGCAGCGTCGCTGGCTCTGGTCGTCAGACCCACCGCCAGCAACCCGAATTGCACAAGCAGAACCCGTCGTGGGCAACCACGACGGGTTTTGTCGTTTCAGGGGCCTTGAATGCTCTAAAACGCATAAATGAACGAGTACAAGTACAATTTACGAAAAGATTAACTACCACCAGTACAGTTATCCAGAAACTTTGGAGTATCACTGGCCACCACTGGGCGAACCGCATCTGGCAGCCTAATATCCATGCAGAACGTGGCGAACGTTGCGCAACAGGCGTCTGACTCCTCAGATACCGAGCCACCTCTCACTACGGTTTATCCAAAGGAGTTCCATCATGACCCGTCTTCGTCTGCTCAGTGCCGCCGCCCTGCTGGCCGTGGCTGCCAACGCCAGCGCTACCAGCTTCATCGTCACCACCGACTCGATCGTCGGCGCGCTGAAAGCCTCTTCCGACGCCACTTCCGATGTGACCTCCTCGTTCCGTGACGACAAGATCGTCCTCGCCGCCCGCGACGATGCCGCCAGCTTCGTGGCCAGCGAAGGCGATATCCGTGGAGTCAAGCTGGAAAGCGCGCTCGATCACATCCGCCATCAGGCGCCACAACTCAATGCCACCGATGCCCAATTGGCTCAGGCCATTCTGACCCTCTGATTGTTTGCGGTATTGCGGGACACGCCAGCCGTGTCCCGATGTTTCAACGCTGGCTCTGGTCCGGGCATTTGCGCTAGCCTTCAGGCTCGTTAACAGTTGTCGAGTCCCATGCGCTTTCTTCCAAACCTGCTCATCTCTTCTACTTTATTCACGGCCTGCTGGGCGATGTCCGCCAACGCCTTCGATGCTTTCAATGCGTCGACCCAAGGCACGGTTGTCAGCGGTTACGCCACCAGCATGGTGTCTTCTGCGCCGTTCGACCGTAAACTGCTGCGCGCCGCTCATGATGACGCGGCCGCCTTTGTTGCCAGTGACGGTGAATGGCGAGGCGCAAGGCTGGAATCCGCGCTGCATTACCTGCGCAAATCCCGGCCGAAACTTCATGCCAGCGACCTTGAACTGGCAGAGGCAATTCTCGTCCAATAGTTATCCTTTTCCTTCCGGAGTCGTTCCATGCGTAGCCCGCTGATTGCTGCCGCCTTTGGCCTGTTTGTGTTGGCCGATGTGGCCCAGGCGCACACCCTGGTAGCCACCAGTAACATCATCGTTCGTGCCTCCCAGCGCAGCATCGATTTCACTTCCGATACCACCACGTCGATTCGCGATTCGAAAATCATCCGCGAAGCCCACGACGACGCCGCCAGTTTCGTCGCCAGCAACGGCGACATCCGTGGCGCGCATCTCGAAGCCGCGCTCAACACTTTGCGTAATCGCGTGCCGGAAGCGCGCGACGCCAGTGATCAGGTACTCGCCGAAGCCATTCTCGCGCTGTGAAGTCCGTTGGCGCCTGGCTGCTGGCCGGGGCATTGTTGCTGCTCGGCAACAGCGCCCACGCCGGCCTGCAATTGCGGCTCAAGACCGAGGGTCTGAGCCCGGCTCAACAACAGGCCAGTCAGGCGCTGATCGATGAGGCGATGGCGAAACTGCCGCCGAGCTTCATCGAGCGGCTGGATCGGCGCATCGACGTCGGCTGGACCGACGACATGCCTGCCAACGCTTACGGGCAGGCGACGCTGGTGTCCGAGCTCGATCTGAATCGCAAACTGCTCGCCGGTCTCACCGATGGCAGCGCGGCGAAAGAGAAAACCAATCGCCCCCACGGCACTGTGCGCCAGGAACTGCTGGCCACGGTGCTGCACGAAATCACGCATATCTACGACCGCGCGCGTTTATGGCCGAGCGCCGAGCGCACGTTGATCCAGCGCTGCACCCGACACTTCAACAGCGCCGGGCTGATCGGTATGCCCGATGAGTGTCGCGGGCAGAACGGTCGCCGCTTCACCATCAGCGACGACCCGCGCCTGCTCGATCTGGCCGGGTGGCAACAGTACGTCGGTCGCCGTGGCGAGCGTGAACAACATAACCGACAGATCGCCCGCAGTCCGGATCTTTACGAGATCTCCAGTCCCAAGGAATTCGTCGCGGTCAACATGGAGTACTTCCTCCTCGACCCGAGCTACGCCTGCCGCCGCCCGGCGCTGTATCGCTACTACAAGGAACATTTCGGCTGGGCGCCGCCAGCGCAGGACACCTGCAGCAAGAGCTTCGCCTTTCTCAATGCGGGCAATGACTTCGCCAAGCAGCCTCTGGGGCAAGTCGATCCGGAACGGGTCTATGCCGTCGATTACCTGCTGGCCGAGGCCAATCAGAACTGGGTCAGCCGCTGGGGTCACAGCATGCTGCGCCTGGTGATCTGCGCCCCCGGTCGCCCGCGTGGCCCGGATTGCCGCCTCGACCTCGACCAGCACCTGGTGCTGTCCTATCGCGCCTTCGTTGGCGATGTGCAGCTGTCGAGCTGGGACGGACTGGTCGGCAAATACCCGTCGCGGCTGTTCGTGTTGCCGCTGGCGCAAGTGATCGACGAATACACCAAGACCGAGCTGCGCAGTCTCGCTTCGGTGCCGCTGAAGCTGTCTCGCGAGGAAATCGAAGGCGTCGTCGAACATGCTGCCGAGATGCACTGGAGCTACGACGGCAACTATTTCTTCCTGTCCAACAACTGCGCGGTAGAAGGTTTGAAACTGTTGCGCAGCGGCAGCAATAACAGCCAACTGGTCGGCCTCGACAGCATCATGCCCAACGGCTTGCTGGAAGTGCTCAAGGGCCGTGGTCTGGCCGACACCAGTGTGCTCGACGATCCGAAAGAAGCGCTGCGTCTGGGTTACCGCTTCGACTCGTTCCGCGATCGTTATCAGGCGATGTTCGATGTGTTGAAGAAGCAGCTGCCGATCAAGCAGACCACTGTCGAAGACTGGCTGTCACTCAGCGCTGAGCAACGCCGCGAATGGTTCGACCGCGCCGACCTGCGCACCAGTGCCGCGCTGTTGCTGCTCGAGCAGGCGAGTTTCCGCCGGCAGTTGTTACTGGCGCAGGATGAGGTCAAGCAACGTTACCTCGGCGCCCGCGAGCTGGAAAATGGCGGCATGGACAAGGCTAACGCGACCTTGCAGGAGATCCTCGCCAACAGTGGTTTCCTCAGCCGCCCGGCGGAACTGCTCGACTCTAAAGGTTACGGACTGCCCCAGCCGAGCGAGTTCGGCCGACTGGAAGCGGAAAGCAGCCAGCGGCAGAAGAAGCTGCTGGCGCTGTCCGGCGATCTCGATACTGAAGTGCGCAAGCTGCTCGAACCCAAGCGCGCCGCCGAGATTGCCGCCAGCGAGGCCAACGTGAAGCAGATTGGCGAACATCTGCGCAAACTGCACAAGGCCTCGGGCGGATTGCAATTGCCCTGAGCACAAAAAAAGGCTTCAGAACGCCTGTTCTGAAGCCTTTTTTATTTCCCTTCGGCTTTAACCGCGAGCCTTGCGCACGCCTTGCGACAGCGCCGAACACAGACTCAGAACGCCATCGATTGCCTGCTCAGGCGTATCGGCACTGGCGATGTGATCGATCAATGCCGACCCCACCACCACACCGTCAGCCAGACGCGCTATCGCCGCAGCCTGCTCCGGTGTACGGATGCCAAAACCGATGCTGATCGGCAGGTCGGTATGCCGACGCAGACGTGCAACCGCCTCTTCCACGTGCTCCAGAGTCGCTGCACCGGCGCCGGTGACACCTGCGACCGACACGTAATAGACAAAACCGGAACTGCCGTTGAGCACACGCGGCAGACGTGCGTCGTCGGTGGTCGGCGTGGTCAGGCGGATGAAGTCCAGGCCAGCAGCCTGCGCCGGGTCGCACAGCTCTTCGTTGTGCTCTGGTGGCATGTCGACCACGATCAGGCCGTCAACGCCAGCCTCTTTGGCTTCGGCGATGAAACGCTCGACGCCGAATTTGTGGATCGGATTGAAGTAACCCATCAACACCAGCGGCGTGTCGCTGTTGCCTTCACGGAACTCGCGAACCATTTGCAGGGTTTTCGCCAGATTCTGTTTGGCGCCCAGTGCCCGGATATTAGCCAGCTGGATCGCCGGGCCATCGGCCATCGGATCGGTGAACGGCATGCCCAGCTCGATCACATCGGCACCTGCGGCAGGCAGGCCTTTGAGTATTGCCAGCGAAGTGTCGTAGTCAGGATCACCGGCAGTGACAAAGGTCACCAGCGCGGCGCGGTTCTGTTGCTTGAGGTCGGCAAAGCGGGTTTGCAGGCGGCTCATCAGTGTTTCTCCTGCTGCGACTGTTGCATATGGTGCATCACGGTTTGCATGTCCTTGTCGCCACGGCCCGAGAGGTTGACCACCATCAGGTGATCCTTCGGCAGCTTCGGTGCGCGCTTGAACACTTCGGCCAGGGCGTGGGCGCTTTCCAGGGCAGGGATGATCCCTTCCAGACGGCAGCATTTGTGGAACGCTTCAAGAGCTTCGTCGTCGGTTACCGAGGTGTACTGGACGCGGCCGATGTCGTGCAACCAGGCGTGTTCAGGGCCGATGCCCGGGTAATCGAGGCCGGCGGAAATCGAGTGGGCGTCGATGATCTGGCCATCGTCGTCCTGCAGCAGGAACGTGCGGTTACCGTGCAGCACGCCCGGCACCCCGCCGTTCAGGCTGGCCGCGTGCTTGCCGGTTTCGATGCCGTAACCGGCGGCTTCGACGCCGATGATCTCCACGCTCTTGTCATCGAGGAACGGGTGGAACAGGCCCATGGCGTTGGAACCGCCACCGATGCACGCCACCAGGCTGTCCGGCAGACGACCTTCCTGAGCCTGCAGCTGATCGCGGGTTTCCTTGCCGATGACAGCCTGGAAGTCGCGGACCATTGCTGGATAAGGGTGTGGGCCGGCCACAGTGCCGATCAGGTAAAAGGTGTTGTCGACGTTGGTCACCCAGTCACGCAGGGCTTCGTTCATCGCGTCTTTCAGGGTGCCGGTGCCAGCCACGACCGGAATGACTTCAGCGCCGAGCAGCTTCATGCGGAAGACGTTGGCCTGCTGACGTTCGATGTCGGTGGTGCCCATGTAGATCACGCAATCGAGACCGAAACGCGCAGCAACGGTGGCAGTAGCCACGCCGTGCATGCCGGCGCCGGTTTCGGCAATGATGCGCTTCTTGCCCATGCGCCGTGCCAGCAGAATCTGGCCGATGCAGTTGTTGATCTTGTGCGCGCCGGTGTGGTTCAGCTCTTCACGCTTGAGGTAGATCTTCGCGCCGCCGCAGAACTCGGTCAGGCGTTCGGCGAAATACAGCGGGCTCGGACGTCCGACATAATCACGCTGGAAGTAGGCCAATTCTTCCTTGAATGCCGGATCTTCCTTGGCCGCTTCGTATTCGCGAGCGAGGTCGAGGATCAACGGCATCAGGGTTTCCGCTACATAACGGCCACCGAACGCACCGAACAGGCCGTTGGCGTCAGGGCCGTTACGCAGATCAGAGGTGTTCGAAGTCTGGGTCATGGGTCGCTCCAGGTGAATTCGGTCAGAAGACAATGACGATCACTCTACCCCTGACTTTCCAGGCTGAAAACCGATAAGATCGCCGCAACCTGTCAGGAAAACTCACAGATACCATGAGCCATGACCTTCCCCCGCTGAATGCCTTGCGCGCCTTCGAGGCCACCGCTCGTCTGAACAGCGTTAGTCAGGCAGCCGAACAGCTGCACGTCACCCACGGCGCGGTCAGCCGCCAGCTCAAGGTGCTTGAAGAACATCTAGGGGTGAGCCTGTTCGTCAAGGACGGACGCGGCTTGAAACTCACAGATGCCGGAGCGCGTCTGCGCGATGCCAGCGCTGAGGCGTTCGATCGGTTGCGCAGTGTTTGCGCCGAACTGACGCAAAGCACAGCGGATGCGCCGTTCGTGCTGGGTTGTTCCGGGAGCCTGCTGGCGCGCTGGTTTATTCCGCGCCTGGGGCGGCTGAATGCCGATTTGCCGGATCTGCGTCTGCACCTGTCGGCCGGTGAAGGCGATCTCGATCCCCGGCGCCCGGGCCTTGATGCGTTGTTGCTGTTCGCCGAACCACCGTGGCCGGCCGATATGCAGGTCTATGAACTGGCGGCGGAACGCATCGGCCCCGTAATGAGCCCGTTGTATAGCGGTTATCAGAAGCTGCACACCGCTGTGGCCGCAGATCTTTTTGATGAGCCCTTGCTGCACACCACCTCTCGCCCACAAGCCTGGCCCAGTTGGGCGCAGCAAAACCACCTCGATCCCAGGGCGTTGAAGCTCGGGCAAGGTTTTGAGCATTTGTATTATTTGCTGGAGGCGGCTGTTGCAGGTCTCGGCGTGGCAATCGCGCCGGAGCCGCTGGTAACCGAAGATCTGAAGGCGCGTCGCCTGGTTGCGCCGTGGGGCTTTTGCGAAACCCCGGCGCAACTGGCGTTGTGGCTACCCAAGCGCGCCGCAGACGGACGCGCCCGGCAACTGGCGCAGTGGCTCAAGAACGAGCTGCGCCAGACTGATCACTCACCGCGCTTGAACAAAAAGTAGGCGGCGAGCAGACCGATTGCACCGACAGCCACGCCGGCTGTGGTCCATGGGTGTTCCTGCGCGTAGTCACGAGTGGCAATGCCGGTCTCGCGGGTTTTCACTTTGACTTCTTCGTACGCGTCGCTGAGCAGATGACGGGAATGTTTCAGCGCACTTTCGGCGTTGCTTTTCAGCGCCTTGAGGGTCTTGCGCGACTCGTCCGAAGCATCGTCTTTCAAGCTTTCCAACGATTTGAGCAGACTCTCGATCTCGGCTTCCATGCTTTGCAACGAGGCTTTACGTAAAGAGGTGTTGGCCATGGTGGCTCTCCTGCATTGGTGATGAGTGGCGTGTGTTGGTTGGGACTTCAGCACGTCGAGAAAGTGCAGAAATTCTGAACTTCGGCAGCGCAGCGGCGCCGAAATCATCAGTGCAATTGCCTGCTAGGCTCAATTTCACACGCCTTTCCAACCCAAGGAGAACGCCATGAGTGATCATCACACCTACAAGAAAGTCGAGCTGGTCGGCTCGTCCACTACCAGCATCGAAGACGCCATCAACAATGCACTGGCCGAGGCGAACAAGACCCTGCGCAATCTGGAATGGTTTGAAGTGACCGAAACCCGTGGCCACATCGAAAATGGCCAGGTAGCGCACTTTCAGGTCACGCTGAAAGTCGGCTTCAAGATTGCCGCCAGCTGAGTTTGAGCTAGTCTTCTGAACTTGCGCGCTGGCCGAGTGCCATAGGGAATGGCAAAGCGCTACAAGGTGAGCGCATCGGGTGGATGACTCGATGCCCGCCTCTTTCAATCCGACCAGGGAGTGCGACCGATGAAGAAGTTCATGTTGGCAGTAGGTTTGTTGAGCCTTGCGGGTGGTGCGTTTGCAGCCGGCAAGCCATGTGAAGAGCTGAAAAGCGAAATCGCCGCGAAGCTCGACGCCAAAGGCGTTTCCGGTTATTCGCTGGAGGTTGTCGACAAGGGTGCGGCGGCTGATGGTGACGTCGTCGGCAGTTGCGAAGGCGGCAGCAAGGAAATCGTCTACAAACGCGGTTGATTGCGCCTGAAATACAAAAGCCGACGTGGATGCGTCGGCTTTTTTGTGGGCTCCATGTGCCCGATGTGGGAGCGAGCTTGCTCGCGAAACCGGTGGGTCAGTCAACATATCGAGTGCCTGACACTCCGTCTTCGCGAGCAAGCTCGCTCCCACAAGGTATGTGTGGTGAATCTTAGCCCTTCATCACCTGCGCCAGCAGCTCGTACGAGCGCACGCGATCAGCATGCTCATACAAATCGCTGGTGAAAATCAGCTCGTCCGCCTGGGTCTGCTCGATCAACACCTCAAGCTTGGCGCGGATCTTCTGCGGGCCGCCGACCATGGCGAGGCCGAGGAAATCGCCCACTGCCTCACGTTCATGGGGCAGCCACAGACCGTCCATGGTTTTCACCGGCGGACGCTGCACCAGGCTCTGGCCACGCATCAACGCAAGAATCCGCTGGTACACCGACGTCGCCAGGTAATCGGCTTGCTCATCGGTATCCGCTGCCACCAGCGGCACGCCGAGCATCACGTACGGCTTGTCGAGCACCGCCGACGGTTTGAAGTGATTGCGGTAGATACGGATCGCCTCGTGCATGAAGCGCGGCGCGAAGTGCGAGGCGAAGGCGTAAGGCAAGCCGCGCTCACCCGCCAATTGCGCACTGAACAGACTTGAGCCGAGCAGCCAGATCGGCACGTTGGTGCCGGTGCCGGGCATGGCGATCACCCGTTGCTCCGGGGTGCGCGGGCCAAGGTAGCGCATCAGTTCGGCAACGTCTTCAGGGAAGTCGTCAGCGCTGCCCGAGCGCTCACGGCGCAAGGCGCGGGCGGTCATCTGGTCAGAGCCGGGCGCGCGGCCCAGACCCAGGTCGATGCGTCCCGGGTACAGGCTCTCGAGGGTGCCGAACTGCTCGGCAATCACCAGCGGCGCATGGTTGGGCAGCATCACCCCGCCGGAACCGACGCGGATCGTCGACGTGCCTCCGGCCAGATAGCCGAGCAACACCGAAGTGGCCGAACTGGCGATGCCGTCCATGTTGTGGTGTTCGGCGACCCAGAAGCGCGTGTAGCCGAATTTCTCGGCATGCTGCGCCAGGTCCAGCGAGTTGCGCAGCGATTGCGCCGCACTGCCATTTTCGCGCACCGGCACCAGGTCGAGAGTGGAAAATTTAACGTCGGACAGTTTTTTCATGAACCTGCATCTCCGGGTGGGGAGGCAGGTTTTTCTTGCGAGCGAAAACCTGCCAAATCCATAAGCGTGTTTTATGGAATGAGGGCATATACCCGAGATTCAATAGCAGCGACGAAATTTCCTACTAAAAAAGTCAACGATTCAGCCGGGCTGAACTTTGTTCCGCCGTCTATCCTCAGAAGCCTTGCTAGTAAAAACCGCGACGGCGCGGCGTTCCGCGCCATATTTGAGGAGGCAGACATGGCTATCGTGAAAAAGGCATCGGCGCATTGGGAAGGCGATCTGAAAACCGGTCTCGGCTCGATCTCCACCGAAACCGGCGTACTGCGCGAAGCGCCGTACGGCTTCAAGGCGCGCTTTGAAGGCGGCAAAGGCACCAACCCGGAAGAACTGATCGGCGCGGCCCACGCCGGCTGCTTCTCCATGGCGTTTTCGATGATTCTCGGTGATGCCGGCCTGAAGGCAGACAGCATCGACACCAACGCCGAAGTCACCCTCGATCAGGTTGACGGCGGCTTCGCGATCACTGCGGTGAAGCTGATTCTCAAGGCGAAGATCCCGGGCGCAACTCAGCAGCAGTTTGAAGAGTTGAGCAATAAGGCCAAGGAAGGGTGCCCGGTTTCCAAGGTGCTGAATGCGAAGATCACTCTCGAGGCTTCGCTGGTCAGCTGATTTGGCGTTTGCCGGGCTGACGCCTTCGCGAGCAGGCTCGCTCCCACAGGGGATTTGTGCACGTCGCAGATCCAGTGTGGGAGCGAGCCTGCTCGCGAAGGCAGTCTCGAAACCTGCTCAGCGGCCGGCAATTAATACAAGGTGTGAGCAAAGTCAGAACCCGCTCCGCAGAATTGTGGTCGAATAATCGACAGCAGCTTCAGCGCACACCCGTGCGCGCTGCCTCAAGGAGCTTCATCGATGAAACGTATTGGCTTGGCGATCCTTTGCAGTGCACTGGCCACGTCCGCTTTCGCAGCCCCCAAGGACTGCGAAGAGCTCAGAAAGGAAATCGAGATCAAGATTCAGGCGAAGGCGATCCCCTCGTACACCTTGGAAATCATCACGGCGGAAGAGGCGAAGCAGCACGACTCGGCCATGATCGTCGGTTCTTGCGAGAATGGCACCAAGCGGATCATCTATCAGAGAAACGATAGCTGATTGCCTGTCACGGCACGCAATGGATCTGCCGCTCGTTGGCAACGATCTGCCCCTGACGATTGATCAAGCGTGCACTTGGCGTGAAGGCCAGCGATCGGGCCTCAAGGCGGTAACGCTGCCCGGCCTCGAAGTGTTCATAGGGCACGGTCATGTAACACAGCCGCTCTTGCGGATCGGTATCCATGCCCTGACCACCCCCGAATACTTCGAAGTCAAAGCGCACGGTGAGTTCATGACTACCGGGCGTCACCTGAAAAAACCGTCCGTCGCGCAAGCGCTGTTTATCCAGGCGCTCGGCCATCAGCACTTTGCCGCCGGGGGTAGGCATGGCGAAGTCGACCCAGGCTTTGTCTGGATCGGCCGCCGGCAACCGGCTCTGACAACCGGCGAGCACACTGGCGGCCAGCAATGTCGTCAACTTGCGCATGATCGATATCCTTTGACGGGATTTGCAGCATAGCGCCGATCAACTGCTCTGACAGCCCGCCGGCGTGCCCTGACCAACTACCTTGCGCTGTTCGTCATAAAGCTTGGCCCAAGGCCGGAAGCCGATGCTGCCCGCCTGCAGCTGATAGCGCTGGCCGGCGTTGAAATCCTTGAATTTCACGCTCAACTGGCAATCGCGCCACAGCGGTTCGGCAGTCGGGCCGATGTTGGTGGCCTCGACCGGGAATTGATAGCGCACCTTCAGCTCATGGCTGCCGGGCTGCACTTCGAAATAACGTTTGTCGACAGCCTGTGTGGCGTCGACTTGTACGGCTTGCAGCGCCGTGTCGTGTTGGCGAGCATCAAGATCGATCCAGGCTTGCGAAGGGTCGGGGTCGGGCATTCCGAATCCGGCACAACCGGCCAGCGTCAGCAGGCCTCCTGTCAGCATCAACATGCGCATAGCGGTGCTCCTTGAGGCGGGATAGTCTTGGGGCAGACTTTCCGGGGAATTTCTTATTTTGATCAGGCCGTTTTCCAGCCTTGGGTTACTTGATCGCGTTTTTCCGATTTTGTTTCCGGGTGTGTTGTTTTTGTTGCTCAACGGTTGCGCCAGCGTCAGCTATTACAGCCAGTTGGCCAGCGGCCAACTGCAATTGCTGCGCGCACGGGAGCCGGTCGAAAAAGTCATTGCCGACCCCAGCCGCGATGCCAAATTGCGCGCGCATCTGGCTCAATCACAAAAGGCCCGCACGTTCGCCAGCGAGCACCTGCATCTGCCGGACAACCAGAGCTATCGTCTGTACGCCGACATCGGCCGGCCGTTCGTGGTGTGGAACGTGTTCGCCACCGCAGAGTTTTCCCTGACCCCGCACAATCACTGCTTCCCGATTGCCGGCTGCGTGGCCTATCGCGGCTACTACAGCCAGAGCGCCGCCCGTGGCGAGGCGGCGATTCAACGCTTGCAGGGCATGGACGTGTCGATCGGCGGGGTCGAGGCGTACTCGACGCTCGGCTGGTTCAATGACCCGATTCTCAATTCGATGATGGGCTGGGGCGACGAACGGCTGGCCACGTTGATCTTTCATGAACTGGCGCACCAGAAGTTCTATGTGAAGGACGACACCGAGTTCAACGAGTCATTCGCCACCTTCGTCGAGCAGGAAGGCACGCGGCAGTGGCGCGCATTTCGCGGGCTGCCGGCGGAGTCGGATGCGAGGCTCAAGCAGCGTGACCAGTTCATCGAACTGGTACTCGCCACGCGCTCACGACTGGAGAAGCTCTATGCGCAGCCGCTCTCGGTTGAGCAAATGCGTGAGCGCAAAGCAGCGGAATTCGAGCGCTTGCGCCGGGAGTATCGGGTAATGCGCGACAGTCAGTGGGCCGGGGACAAACGCTATGACGCCTGGGTCAATGCGCCGTTGAACAACGCGCGGTTGTTGCCGTTCGGGCTGTATGACCAGTGGGTGCCGGCATTTGCGGCGCTGTTCAGGCAAGTAGATGGGGATTGGCTGAGGTTTTATGCCGAGGTCGAGCGGTTGGGACGGTTGCCGGTTGATGAGCGTAAGGCGGCTTTGAGGGCCTTGGCAGTTCCTGAGTCCTCCAGCGGCTGAACGGGCCTCATCGCTGGCAAGCCAGCTCCCACAGGGACAGCGGTGAGCCTGAAGAATCGCTAACCTGTGGGAGCTGCCTTGCCAGCGATAGCCATCTGCTCAGCGCTGCAAAAACGCCTGATGCAACTCGTCCAGGGTTTCAAAGTGATAAGCCGGCGCCTCGGCATTCAGTTCTTCAAAACTGCCAAACCCATAGCCCACCGCCGCTGCATCCAGGCCATTGCTGCGCGCGCCGATCAGGTCGTGCTTGCGATCGCCGATCATCAGGGTCTGCGCGGGGTCCAGGCGTTCTTCCTCAAGCAGGTGCGCAATCAGCTCAACCTTGTTGGTCCGCGTGCCGTCCAGTTCGCTGCCGTAGATCACTTTGAAGTGGCGGGCGAAGTCGAAGTGCCGGGCGATCTCGCGGGCGAACACCCACGGTTTGGAGGTGGCGATGTACAACTGCCGCCCCTGCCCGCTCAAGGTCTCCAGCAACGGCGTGACCCCGTCGAACACCCGATTCTCATAGAGGCCGGTGACCTTGAAGCGCTCGCGATAGAAATTCACCGCTTCCCAGGCCCTGGCCTCGTCGAAGTCGTAGAACTGCATGAACGCTTGCAGCAGCGGCGGGCCGATGAAGTGTTCCAGTTTGCTCAGATCCGGTTCGTCGATGCCGAGATTGGCCAAGGCAAATTGAATTGAGCGGGTGATGCCCTCACGCGGGTCGGTCAGGGTGCCATCGAGGTCGAACAGTACGGTCTGGTAATGCATGAGAGTTCCTGAGCTGGTGTAGGGCAATTCAGAGCTGGTCGTAGCCTTCGGCCAGATGCAGGTCCTTGAGCTTGACGTAGTTCGCCGCGCTGTACGTAAAGAAGGCGTTTTCCTTATCGGTCAGCGGGCGCACTTGCTTGACCGGGCTACCGACATACAGGAAGCCGCTCTGCAGGCGCTTGCCCGGCGGCACCAGACTGCCGGCGCCGATGATCACGTCGTCCTCGACCACGGCGCCGTCCATGACGATGCTGCCCATGCCGATCAATACGCGGCTGCCAACGGTGCAGCCGTGCAGCATGACCTTGTGGGCGATAGTCACGTCATCGCCGATCAGCAAGGGAAAACCGTCCGGGTTGAACGGGCCGGCGTGGGTGATGTGCAGCACGCAGCCATCCTGCACGCTGGTGCGCGCACCGATGCGGATGCGGTGCATGTCGCCACGGATCACCGTCAGCGGCCAGACCGAGCTGTCTGCGCCAATTTCGACGTCGCCGATCACCACCGCCGAACCGTCGACGAATGCGCCGTTGCTCAGGCGGGGGGTGTGATTCTGGTATTTGCGAAGGGACACGATTAGTTCTCTCTCTGTCGCCGATAGCTGCGGTGAGTGTCGATTGTAATTAAGATGGGCGCATGTTTCTTCCAGCCAAGGTGCCAACCGTGAGCGTGAACAACCCTCTTTTGCAGTCCTACGACCTGCCGCCGTTCTCCACGATCCGTGCCGAACACGTCCTGCCCGCCATCGAAACCATCCTCGCGGACAACCGCGCCGCCATCGCCGAAATTCTCAAGACCCAGGGCAAGAACCCGACCTGGGCCGGTCTGGTGCTGGCGATGGACGAACTCAACGATCGCCTCGGTGCGGCATGGAGCCCGGTCAGCCATCTTAACGCCGTGTGCAACAGCGCCGAATTGCGTGAAGCCTACGAGTCGTGCCTGCCGGCCCTGAGCGCCTACTCCACCGAGATGGGCCAGAACCGCGAACTGTTCCAGGCGTATGAAGCGTTGGCCAACAGTCCGGAAGCTGCCAATTTTGACGTCGCGCAAAAAACCATCCTGGAACACGCCCTGCGCGATTTCCGCCTGTCGGGTATCGATCTGCCGGAAGCCGAGCAGAAACGTTACGCCGAAGTGCAGAGCAAACTGTCCGAGCTGGGCAGCCGCTTCTCCAACCAATTGCTCGATGCCACGCAGGCGTGGACCAAGCACATCACCGACGAAGCCGCCCTTGCCGGCCTGACCGATTCGGCCAAGGCGCAAATGGCTGCCGCCGCCCAGGCCAAAGGCCTCGACGGCTGGCTGATCACCCTGGAATTCCCCAGCTATTACGCGGTGATGACCTACGCGCAAGACCGTGCGCTACGCGAAGAAGTCTACGCCGCCTACTGCACCCGCGCCTCGGACCAAGGCCCGAATGCCGGGCAGAACGACAACGGCCCGGTGATGGAAGAGATCCTCGACCTGCGTCAGGAACTGGCCCGACTGCTGGGTTTCGCCAGTTTCGCCGAGCTGAGCCTGGCGACCAAAATGGCCGAATCCAGCGATCAGGTGCTGAGCTTCCTGCGCGATCTGGCCCAACGCAGCAAGCCGTTCGCCGCGCAGGATCTGCAACAGCTGCGCGCTTACGCCGCCGAACAGGGCTGCGCGGATCTGCAAAGCTGGGACAGCGGTTTCTACGGTGAAAAACTTCGCGAGCAGCGTTACAGCGTCGCCCAGGAAACCCTGCGAGCCTACTTCCCGATCGACAAAGTCCTCAGCGGCCTGTTCGCCATCGTCCAGCGTTTGTACGGCATCGAGATCGCCGAGCAGAAAGGCTTCGACACCTGGCATCCGGACGTCCGCCTGTTCGAGATCAAGGAAAACGGTCAGCACGTCGGCCGCTTCTTCTTCGACTTGTATGCCCGCGCCAACAAGCGTGGCGGCGCATGGATGGACGGCGCCCGCGACCGTCGTCGCACCGTCGACGGAGTGCTGCAAAGCCCGGTGGCCAATCTGGTGTGCAACTTCACCCCGGCCGACAGCGGCAAGCCTGCGCTGCTGACCCATGATGAAGTGACCACCCTGTTCCACGAGTTCGGCCACGGCCTGCATCACCTGCTGACCCGCGTCGAACACGCTGGCGTATCCGGCATCAACGGCGTGGCCTGGGACGCGGTCGAGCTGCCGAGCCAGTTCATGGAAAACTGGTGCTGGGAGCCGGAAGGCCTGGCGCTGATTTCCGGCCACTACGAGACTGGCGAGCCACTGCCGCAGGACCTGCTGAAAAAAATGCTCGCGGCGAAGAATTTCCAGTCCGGGCTGATGATGGTCCGTCAGCTGGAATTTTCGCTGTTCGACTTCGAACTGCACGCCACCCACGGCGATGGCCGCAGCGTGGCGCAAGTGCTCGAGGGCGTGCGTGACGAGGTGTCGGTGATGCGTCCACCGGCTTACAACCGCTTCCCCAACAGTTTCGCGCACATCTTCGCTGGTGGTTACGCGGCGGGTTACTACAGCTACAAGTGGGCTGAAGTGCTGTCCGCCGACGCCTTCTCGAAATTCGAGGAAGACGGCGTGCTTAACGCTGAAACCGGTCGGGCGTTCCGCGAGGCGATTCTGGCGCGCGGTGGCTCGCAGGCACCGATGGTGCTGTTCGTCGACTTCCGTGGCCGTGAGCCATCGATCGATGCGCTGCTTCGCCACAGCGGCCTGAGTGAGGACGCGGCAGCATGAGCGACGGCCCTGTGATCACCAAGAAGCGCTTTATCGCCGGGGCGGTCTGCCCGGCGTGCAGCGAGCCGGACAAGTTGATGATGTGGAACGAAGACGGCGTGCCGCACCGCGAATGCGTGGCTTGCGGCTACTCCGACACCCTCAACGAGCAGGGCCTGTCGGTGCCCAAAGAACTGGGCACGCGGGTCAATACCAGTGCGCTGAAGCCTGCCGCCGACAAAAAGGTCCAGGCCGTGCAGTTCTTCCCCAACCCCAAGTTGAAGAAAAAGCCCGACGAGCAACAGTGACAACTACCGCCACCTGCCGATGATCGTCGTCAGGTGGCGGTAACTATCTACCACCTCGCCCCCGCGCTTCGTGATTAGGCTGGTCAATCCAGCCCTCTCTCACGGAAGACGCCATGCCTGACACCAACCCCCTCCTGCAACAATGGCAGTTGCCGCCCTGGTCGGCGATACGCGCCGAACATCTGCTGCCGGCAGTCGAGCGCATCGTTGCCGACAACCTGCTGACCATCGAAAACGTCATCGCCACTCAGGTTGAGCATCCCAACTGGGACGACGTGGTCATTGCCATTGATGAAGCCGATGCACGCCTGAATGAAACCATGGCGATTATCGAATTCCTTTCGGTCAGACATGCCGATGATCCCGAGTGGTTGGCGCAGGAAGCGCTCAGCACCCACGCTGCGCAGCATTACAAGGCTGCGAAGGCCGGCAATCGACAGTTGCTCCAGGTTTATCAACGATTGGCACAGAGCTCCATAGCCGCCAGCTTCAGTGATGCACGCAAAGCCTCGCTGGCGAAAATCCTGCGCAGGTTTCACTTGGCCGGCAGCGAATTGTCGAGTGCGCAGCGCAAGGATCTGACGCGATTGAACGGCGAAATCGATCTGCTGGAAAAGCGCTTCATGAGCAATCTCAGATCGGTCAACGCGGCATGGAGCAAGGACATCGACGATGCAGCGCCGTTGGCAGGACTGTCGGCCGAAACGCAGGCGCATCTGGCCGCCAATGCCAACAAGGCCGGCCTGTCCGGGTGGCGGCTGACCCTCGATCAGAACACTTACGATCAGGTCATGAAGCGGGCGCGGCACCGCGGTTTACGTGAAGAGTGTTTCAAAGCCTGGTGCACCCGCGCTTCGGATCAGGGGCCATACGCCGGCCGCTTCGACAACGGACCGGTGCTGCACAAGCTGCTGGCGGCGCGTCATGCCAAAGCCCGGCTGTTGGGTTTCGACAACTTCGCTCAGCTGCGACTGCTCGACCGCATGGCCGTGGATACTGACCAGGTCCGCCGTTTTCTGCAGCAGCAGATCGCTCTCAATGCAGCGGCGCTTGCGCGCGAAACCGATGACCTGCAAGCCTCTGCACGCCAGTACGGTATTGATCAGATAGAAGCGTGGGATCACGACTTCCTCGCCGAGCAATTGCGCCTGAAGCAGTTGGGCGGCGAGGAGCAGGACCTGCGCCTGTTTTTTCCGCTGGACGCCATACTGCAGAGCCTGTGCCGCTTCAGTGAGCACATGTTCGGCATCAGGATCAGCGAAAACATTCGCCTGGAGACTTTCAACGAAAACGTGCGCCTGCTCGAAGTCAGCGAGCATGAGCAAGCGGTCGGCTTCATCTACATCGACCCGTTCCACCGCGCCGCTGGCGCCGACTACGCCTGGACAGGTGTACTGCGCAACCGACGGATCAATGCGGAAGGCCGGCCATCACTGCCGATAGCCTCGCTTCAATGCAATTACACGGCCGCCGCCGACGGGCTGAATCTGCTGGCACATCAGGATCTGCGCGTGCTGCTGCACGAATTCGGCCATTGCCTGCATCACGTGCTGACACATTCGCCGCACTACAATCTTTCCGGCATTTCGCAACTGAGCCGCGACGCTGCCGAGTTTGTCGGGCAGTTGTTCGAGAAATGGGCGCTATCCGGGCAATTCCTGCGCTGGCTGGGTACGCATCATCAGAGCGGTGAGCGCCTGTCGCAAACGCAGGCCGACGCCGCGTTTTCCACCACCGACATCCAGCGCAGCCGAGAGACGGCGATGCTGCTGCTGAGCGCGCTGTTCGACTTCGAACTGCATCGCAGTCACGGCGACGGTCGCACTGTTCAACAAGTGATGGCGGATGTGCAAAGCGCATTCCCGGGCCTGCATATTCCAGCCTACTGCCGCTTCGCCAACAGCTGCGATTATCTGGTCACCGGTTACGAGGCTTCGCTTTACGCCTACAAATGGTCGGGTGTGCTGGCGAGCGAGGCGTTCAAACGCTTCGAACGTGAAGGTCTGTTCAATGAACAGACGGGCCGGGACCTGCGCAAGCACCTGCTGTCGGGAGACAGACAGTCACTCCCCGCCGCGCTGCAAGCGTTCTTGGGTAAACCGATCGACAGCGCGCTGTTTCCTGCACCAGCCGATTGAGCTGATCAACGCTGGACGTGCGCCGAGTCGAACCAGCTCTTCATCGAACACATGGCGAATGCACTGGTGCTGCATTCGCCATTGATCAGGGCTTCGTGCAACCGATCGACATCGGCCTGCATCACGTAGCGCACGCTGTCGTGGAAATGCTGACTGTCACCAAAACCGCCCTCGGTCATTTCCTTGAGCGCCTGCTCTTTGCTCCAGCCCTGCACCACCACGCGGTACATCGCCGCCATCAGACCGGTGCGGTCAGAACCGTGCTTGCAGTGCATGAGCACCGGGCCGTCGGCTTCGGCGGACTGAATCGCGCGCAGAGCCTTGAGCACATCGCTGTCGTCGACGTGATTGGTGCGATACGGCAGTTGCACTTGCTTGATGCCCGGCGCGGAGAGCCAATCGCTATCAGCATCAGGCAGGAAGTTGATTACGGTGACGACATGCAGATCGTTCAACAGCGGCACCGCACTGCGGCTGGGCAAGGCGCTGCGATACAGCGTCGGTGACATGCGGAACAGGTTGAACTGCGCCTCAACCGGCTGTGCCCACTCGGCGGGGCGAGATGCCGTGGCGTCGGCCGCCAGGGCGGCAATGCCATGCAACAGGGCAACAAGCGAAAAACATAACGCGGGGAAAAAGCGCACTCGAGACATGCTGGGCTGACCGTTTCGGCAATCTTCATGGGAGGAATTGCAGCTTCGCTATCAAGCGGTCAATACGCCGTGAGCCGGCCGTCAAAGAAACGTGAATCGGCGCCTCACCGGGCTTTTTTTCCAGGAAAACGGTTTTTCTTGATGCTTAGCCTGCTACCATTTGTCACATGATGTTGCAGACGTGGCGCCCTTTTTCGGGACAGACCCTCGTCATCGCGACGCAAAATTCCTCGAGCTGCTCGCAGAAGCGGCTGACTTCTATGCCTGATGAGGTGCCCCCCATGTCTGATCAAGATCGAGACAACCCGCGGCGTGAGTTCTTGCGCAAATCCCTGACCCTGATTCCGGTGGTCACGCTTGCCGGTACCGGCCTGGGCAGCAGCGTGCTGCAAGCCGCACCTGAAAGCACACCGGCGCCGGCCGCAGCAAAACCGGCCGCGGCTGGCGCCGGTGATTATCAGCCGAGCTTTTTCACCGCTGAAGAATGGGCATTCATCAATGCCGCCGTCGCCCAGTTGATCCCCAACGACGCGCAAGGCCCGGGCGCGCTGGAAGCCGGCGTGCCGGAATACATCGACCGGCAGATGAACACGCCGTACGCCGCCGGTGCCCTGTGGTACATGCAAGGCCCGTTCAATGCCGACGCTGCGCCGGAGATGGGCTGGCAGAGCAAACTGGTGCCCAAAGACATCTATCGCCTCGGCATCGCCGCCACGGATCAGTGGGTAAAAGGTCTCAGCGGTAAAACATTTGCCGAGCAAGACAGCGCTACCCGAGACGATTTGCTCAAGCAACTGGAAGCCGGCAAGCCGCAGTTCGATGCGGTGCCGGCGAAGATCTTCTTCAATCTGCTGCTGCAAAACACCAAGGAGGGTTTCTTCTGCGACCCGATCCACGGTGGCAATAAAGGCATGGTCGGCTGGACCATGATCGGTTTCCCCGGCGCCCGCGCCGATTTCATGGATTGGGTGGAACGCAACGAGCAATACCCCTTCCCGGCAGTGTCGATTCGCGGCGAGAGGGCGTAAGCATGGCAACGGTATTGAAGAAGGTTGATGCAGTCATCGTCGGTTTCGGCTGGACAGGCGCCATCATGGCCAAAGAGCTGACCGAAGCGGGTCTGAACGTGCTGGCGCTGGAGCGCGGGCCGATGCAGGACACCTACCCCGACGGCAACTATCCGCAGGTGATCGACGAACTCACCTACAGCGTGCGGAAAAAGCTCTTTCAGGACATCTCCAAAGAGACGGTGACCATTCGCCACAGCGTCAATGATATCGCCCTGCCCAACCGCCAGTTGGGCGCGTTCCTGCCGGGGAATGGCGTCGGCGGCGCCGGGCTGCATTGGTCGGGCGTGCACTTTCGCGTCGACCCGATCGAATTGCGCATGCGCAGCCATTACGAAGAACGCTACGGCAAAAGCTTCATCCCCAAGGACATGACCATCCAGGATTTCGGCGTCAGCTATGAAGAGCTGGAACCGTTTTTCGACTTCGCGGAAAAAGTCTTCGGCACCTCCGGCCAGGCCTGGACCGTGAAAGGCCAATTGGTCGGCCAGGGCAAGGGCGGCAACCCTTATGCGGCGGATCGTTCCAACCCGTTCCCGCTTGAAGCGCAGAAGAACACCGTATCCGCTCAGCTGTTCGGCAAAGCGGCTACAGAAGTCGGTTACAAACCCTACAACCTGCCTTCGGCAAATACCTCTGGGCCGTACACCAATCCCTACGGCGCACAGATGGGGCCGTGCAACTTTTGCGGATTCTGCAGCGGCTACGTCTGCTACATGTATTCCAAGGCCTCGCCGAACGTGAACATTCTGCCGGCGCTCAAGCCCCTGCCAAATTTCGAACTGCGGCCCAACTCCCATGTGCTGCGGGTCAACCTCGACAGCAGCAAGTCCAAAGCCACCGGCGTCACCTACATCGACGGCCAGGGCCGCGAGATCGAGCAGCCGGCGGACCTGGTGATCCTCGGCGCGTTCCAGCTGCACAACGTGCGTCTGATGCTGCTCTCCGGGATCGGCAAACCCTACGATCCGATCAGCGGCGAAGGCGTGGTCGGGCGTAACTTCGCCTACCAGAACATGGCGACCATCAAGGCCTTCTTCGACAAGGACACCCACACCAACAACTTCATCGGCGCTGGCGGCAACGGCGTGGCGGTGGACGACTTCAACGCCGATAACTTCGATCACGGCCCGCACGGCTTTGTCGGTGGCTCGCCGATGTGGGTCAACCAGGCTGGCAGTCGACCGATTGCCGGCACCTCGAACCCGCCGGGCACGCCGGCCTGGGGCAGCGCGTGGAAACGCGCCACCGCCGATTACTACACCCACCAGGTGTCGATGGACGCCCACGGCGCGCACCAGTCCTACCGTGGCAACTACCTCGATCTCGATCCGGTGTACCGCGATGCCTACGGCCTGCCGCTGCTGCGCATGACCTTCGACTGGCAGGAAAACGACATCAAGATGAACCGCTTCATGGTCGAGAAAATGGGCAAGATCGCCCAAGCCATGGGCCCGAAAGCCATTGCGGTGATCGGCAAGCAGGTCGGCGACCACTTCAACACCGCCTCGTACCAGACCACCCACCTCAACGGTGGCGCAATCATGGGTACCGATCCGAAGACCAGCGCGCTGAACCGCTATTTGCAGAGCTGGGACGTGCACAACGTGTTCGTCCCGGGCGCCTCGGCGTTCCCGCAGGGCCTGGGCTACAACCCGACCGGACTGGTGGCGGCGCTGACCTACTGGTCGGCGAAAGCGATCCGCGAGCAATACCTGAAAAACCCCGGCCCGCTGGTGCAGGCTTAAGGAGCGATAACCATGAAAACTTTCGTTATCGCCACCCTCGCCCTGCTCGGCAGCACTGCAATTTATGCGGCCGATGTTGATCAAAATCTGATCAAGCAAGGTGAATACCTCGCCCGCGCCGGTGACTGCGTGGCCTGTCACACCGCCAAGGGCGGCAAGCCGTTCGCCGGCGGCCTGCCGATGGAGACGCCGATCGGCACGATCTACTCGACCAACATCACCCCGGATAAAACCGGCCTGGGCGATTACAGCTTCGAGGACTTCGATCAGGCCGTGCGCCATGGCGTGGCCAAAAACGGCAGCACGTTGTACCCGGCGATGCCTTACCCGTCCTACGCGCGGGTCAACCAGGCCGACATGCAAGCGCTGTACGCCTACTTCATGCACGGCGTCGAACCGGTGGCGCAGGAGAACAAGGCCAGCGACATTCCCTGGCCGTTGAGCATGCGCTGGCCGCTGATGGGCTGGCGCTGGCTGTTCGCACCGAAGGTCGAGGATTACCAGGCCACATCGGCCGATCCGGTGATCGATCGTGGCGCATACCTGGTCGAAGGCCTCGGCCACTGCGGCGCCTGTCACACCCCGCGTGCGCTGACCATGCAGGAAAAATCCCTGAGCGCGGCGGACGGCAGCGAATTTCTCGCTGGCAGTGCACCGCTGGAAGGCTGGATCGCCAAGAGCCTGCGCGGCGATCACAAGGATGGCCTCGGCAGCTGGAGCGAAGAACAACTGGTGCAGTTCCTCAAGACCGGGCGCAGTGATCGCAGCGCAGTGTTCGGCGGCATGAGCGATGTGGTCACCCACAGCATGCAGTACATGAGCGACGCCGACCTCACCGCGATTGCCCGCTATCTCAAATCACTGCCGGCCAATGACCCGGCGGATCAGCCGCATCAGTACGACGAGAAAGTGGCCAAAGCGCTGTGGAACGGTGACGACAGCCAACGCGGCGCGTCGGTGTACATCGACAACTGCGCGGCCTGCCACCGTACCGATGGTCATGGCTACACCCGGGTGTTCCCGGCGCTGGCGGGCAATCCGGTGCTGCAAACGGACGATCCGACCTCGCTGATTCATATCGTGCTCAAGGGCGGGACTTTGCCGGCAACGCACACCGCGCCATCGACCTTCACCATGCCCGGTTTCGCCTGGCGCCTGTCGGATCAGGAAGTCGCGGATGTGGTGAGCTTCATTCGTGGCAGCTGGGGCAACAAGGGTGCGCCGGTGAAAGCTGCCGATGTTGCCGAGTTGCGTACGGAGGATATGAAGCAGACCTCCGGTGACGATCTGGGCCAAGTGACGCAACACAACTGACCACTCGCCCGACGGCACTAGCCAGATGAGGATCGCCCCGATACTGTGCGCATATACAGTGTCGGGGCGTTTTCATGTCTACTCCATTGCCACCTCGCGGTCGCGGCACCGCAACCAACCCGCACAACCGCTTTGCCCCCAGTCGTTCGGTGGCCGAGGACGATGGCTGGTATCAGGAAGTGCCAGAGACGCAAAACACCGAAGTGATCATCGAGAAGGCCAAATCGATCATCAGCCGCAACACCTCGCCGGATCTGCCCTTCGACCGTTCGCTCAATCCCTATCGCGGCTGCGAACACGGCTGCATCTATTGCTATGCACGGCCCAGCCACGCCTACTGGGACATGTCGCCGGGCCTCGATTTCGAAACCCGGCTGATAGCCAAGACCAATGCCGCCCAGGTTCTCGAGGAACAACTGAGCAAACCCGGCTATCAATGTGCGCCGATCAATCTCGGCTCCAATACCGACCCGTATCAGCCCATCGAGCGCGAATACAAAATCACCCGTCAGACCCTGGAAGTGCTGCTGCGCTATCGCCACCCGGTGACCATCGTCACCAAAGGTTCGCTGATTCTGCGCGATCTCGATTTGCTCACGGAGCTCGCGCAGCAACGGCTGGTGTCGGTGATGATCAGCCTGACCACGCTGGATGATGAACTCAAACGCATCCTCGAACCGCGCGCCGCTGCGCCCAAGGCACGCCTGCGCGCGATCCGGGTCATGCGTGAAGCAGGCATTCCGGTGGGCGTGCTGTGTTCGCCGATGATTCCGATGATCAATGACAGCGAAATCGAAAGCCTGCTCACCGAGGCCCACGCTGCCGGTGCGCAAAGCGCTGCCTACATGATGCTGCGCCTGCCGCTGGAAGTCGCGCCGCTGTTCGAGGAGTGGTTGCAGGCGCACTATCCGCAACGTGCCGCCCATGTGCTGAGCCTGATCCGCCAGAGTCGCGGCGGTGAACTCTACGACAGTCGATTCGGCGCGCGGATGCGCGGTGAAGGGCCGTTTGCCGACCTGCTCGCACAAAGATTTGCCAAGGCCATCAAAAAGCTTGGCCTGAACAAACGCGAGGGCTATAACCTCGACTGCTCGGCCTTCTGTCCGCCGGGTCGCCAGATGTCGTTGATTTAGCGACAATTGGCTTTGGGTTGACGGGTTGGAATCCTTCCGCCGAAACACGCCGGTCACGTTTTTTGTGACCTGGAACACACGTTCTAGAGCGTTTGATTCAGTTTCAGTTAAGTTTCGGCGGCTACCTTGTTCATCGAGTGACTGACGGGTCGGGATGACCCGGATGGTTTAAACAGCCACTGGCTTCATACCGGAATACCGGGGAAGACTCCCTGAATCCGCACAAGAGGATGAATCATGAGTGACAAGGATAAACAGTCGTTGGCTGCCTCGGCGCAAAGCCCTGAAGCACAATCCGCCGATGCAGCACTGCGACAGATCGTTGATGGCTTTTTACGCTTTCACCATGACGTTTTTCCGCAGCAGGAAGAACTGTTCAAGAAGCTCGCCACCGCTCAGGCGCCCAAGGCGATGTTCATCACCTGCGCCGACTCGCGCATCGTTCCCGAACTGATCACCCAAAGCTCGCCGGGCGATCTGTTCGTCACCCGTAACGTCGGCAACGTGGTGCCGCCCTACGGTCAGATGAACGGCGGCGTCTCCACCGCGATCGAATACGCGGTACTGGCGCTGGGCGTGCAGCACATCATCATTTGCGGCCACTCCGATTGCGGCGCCATGCGCGCGGTACTCAACCCCGACAGCCTGGAAAAAATGCCGACGGTCAAAGCCTGGCTGCGCCACGCTGAAGTTGCAAAAACCATGGTGCACGACAACTGCAACTGCACCGACGAAAAAGACAGCATGCCGATCCTCACCGAGGAAAACGTCATCGCCCAACTGCAGCACTTGCGTACCCATCCTTCGGTAGCCTCGCGCATGGCGAACGGTCATCTGTTCATCCATGGCTGGGTCTACAACATCGAAACCAGCGAAATCAAAGCTTACGACGCGGACCAGGGTCGTTTCCTGCCTCTCGACGGCAGCCATCCGATTCCTGTGGCGACGCCCAAAGCGCGCTTCTAAATCTTCCCAACAATCTGTGTGGTATGACGCCGGCCGCTGATTCAGCGGTCCGGCCTCGCCACGCCTGAAGAAAACTTCGGGAGAATCGCCATGCGTGCGGCTCAATTGAAAGCTGTGTTGCCACGGGAGCTGCTCGCCTCCGTGGTTGTGTTTCTGGTCGCCCTGCCGCTGTGCATGGGCATCGCGATTGCCTCAGGGCTGCCGCCGGCCAAGGGTCTGATCACCGGCATCATCGGCGGCCTGGTGGTCGGTTGGCTGGCGGGCTCGCCGTTGCAGGTCAGCGGTCCGGCGGCGGGTCTGGCGGTGCTGGTTTTCGAGCTGGTGCGCCAGCATGGCGTCGAGATGCTCGGGCCGATCCTGCTGCTCGCCGGATTTCTGCAACTGGTCGCCGGGCGGCTGAAGCTCGGCTGTTGGTTTCGCGTCACGGCGCCAGCGGTGGTCTACGGCATGCTCGCGGGCATTGGCGTGTTGATTGTGCTTTCGCAGATCCATGTGATGCTCGATGCCAAGCCGCAGCCTTCCGGGCTCGACAACCTCACGGCGTTCCCGGCGGCCGTAGCGCAAGCCTTGCCGTCGTTCGGCTGGCAGGCGGGTCTGCTCGGCTTGTCGACGATTGCGGTGATGTGGCTGTGGGAAAAATTCCGCCCGCATTCGCTGCGCTTCATTCCCGGCGCATTGCTCGGTGTGGGTCTGGCGACGGTGGCGAGCCTGATGCTGGCGTTGCAGGTCAAGCGCGTCGAGGTACCGGCGAACCTGGCCGAGGCGATCGATTGGCTCAAGCCAGCCGACCTGATGAATCTGGCCGACCCGACGCTGCTGATAGCCGCGTTCGCCGTGGCGTTTATCGCCAGTGCCGAAACCCTGTTGTCGGCGGCAGCGGTGGATCGCATGCACAGCGGCGTGCGTTCGGACTTCGATCGTGAACTGTCGGCGCAAGGTGTCGGCAACATGCTCTGCGGTCTGGTCGGCGCGCTGCCGATGACCGGGGTGATCGTGCGCAGTTCGGCCAACGTTCAGGCTGGTGCGACCACACGCTACTCGACGATTTTCCATGGCCTGTGGCTGCTGGCATTCGTGCTGTTGCTGTCGAGCGTGCTGCAAAGCATTCCGGTGGCGAGTCTGGCGGGGGTGCTGGTGTATACCGGCTTCAAACTGGTCGACCTGAAAGCTTTCCGTGGTCTCGGCCGGTACGGGCGGATGCCGATGTTCACCTATGCCGCGACGGCGCTGGCGATCATCTTCACTGATCTGCTCACCGGTGTGCTGATCGGTTTCGGCCTGACCATGTTGAAACTGGCATTCAAGGCTTCGCGCCTGAAAATCAGCCTGATCGACCTGCCGCAGGACGGCGAAATGGAACTGCGTCTGGTCGGCGCGGCGACGTTCCTCAAAGTGCCGGCGCTGACCCAGGTGCTGGGCAGCATTCCCCACGGCACGACGGTGCATGTGCCGCTGAACAACCTGAGCTACATCGACCATTCGTGTCTCGAGTTGCTTGAGGAATGGGGCCGGGCGAATGCGGCGAAGGGGTCGAAGCTGTTGATCGAGTCGCGTGGGTTGAAGCGCAGGCTGGAAGGCCGGGTGCGGACCAATACCGGGATTGGTGCGGCGGGTTAGAAGTCGACCTCAAAACGCAAACCCTGTGGGAGCGAGCCTGCTCGCGAAAGCGGTGTATCAGCCAACAGAGATGTTGAATGATCGACCGCATTCGCGAGCAGGCTCGCTCCCACACTGGATTTATGACACAAGAAGATCAGGCAGCAGGCTGATCCAGCTCAAGCCCCACCCCCAACCGGCGGCCCATGCACGGCCAGCGTTTCCACGCCGCGCCAGTGTCCGGACTGCTGAGTTTTTCGCGGTAGGCTTCGACCGACTCCAAAGCAAAACTCTCTTCGTTGAGCATCTCGTCGATCGCGTGATGCACCGCTTCGTCCAGTTGGTTGGCGAATTCCTCACCGATCAATTGGTGAGCAATCAGGTTGGCGACCGTCATGTCCAAGGGGATCAGTGGCTGGCCGAAATGCTTGATGTACAGGTCGTTGACCTCTTCGACAAAACGGTGTGCCAGATAGGCCTCGTCGAGCAGACTGTCCAGGCCGACATGCCCGGCCATGATCGCCGGCGGCTGGAGGAAATACTGCTCGGCGATTTTCAGCACCGGTTTGATCTGCGATTCGATTCCCGCTTCCCTGGCGACTTCATTGGCTGCATCCAGCAGGTCCGGTACTTCATCGATGTAGGCGGCGACAAAACGCGTCAGCACGCCCTGGGCGTCGGCTTCCGGCAACTGGATCGCCGGGTGCAGGTGAGGCAGCTTGCTTTCCAGCTGACGGGTCAGCAGGCCGGTGTCTTTTTCGTGCTGTTGGGCTTTTTGGATCTGCTCGCGCAATGCGGCGGTGTTCATGAAAACTCCAGGAAACAAGGCAATGAAATAGGGAAGACATAACTTAGCTGGCTTACGAAAAACGCTAAGACGCATTTGTCATAATTATTTCATCCTTGATGCAGCTGCGTTATATCCATTCGCCACCACTCGTCTGCATCCTTCTCCATTCGGGCACTTGAACGCAAGCGCCGGGTGTTTCCGCTCATTTACGTGCCCGGGTTGCAATTCCCGGGCGCTGTCTATACTCGCCAATGAATGGAGTTAGCTGATGACGCCCGACTGCACCCGCAGCAAGGCCCGGCGATTCAAGTTCGTAGTCTGATGCAGCCGCTCCCTTGCCGCAGGCGATACGCCGGCGGGATAACAAGAACGATAAGGGGAACCCGCAATGATGCGACATCCACATGTCTGGATGGGCCTCCTGTTGTGGTCGATTTTCAGCCCGGCCAACGCGGCATGGACTGTGAATATGGCGCCTGGAGCGACTGAAATCAGTCACGCAGTATTCGACCTGCACATGACCATTTTCTGGATCTGTGTGGTGATCGGGATCATCGTCTTCGGCGCCATGTTCTGGTCGATGATGGTGCACCGCCGCTCTACTGGCCAGGTCGCGGCCAAATTCCACGAAAGCACCGGCGTCGAGATCATGTGGACCATCGTGCCGCTGCTGATCCTGGTGGCCATGGCCGTGCCGGCCACCGCGACGCTGATCAAGATGTACGACACCAGCGAGCCGGACATCGATATCCAGATCACCGGTTATCAGTGGAAGTGGCACTACAAATACTTGGGCCAGGACGTCGAGTTCTTCAGCAACCTGGCCACCCCCGCCGAGCAGATCCACAACAAAGAAGCCAAGGGCGAGCACTACCTGCTCGAAGTCGACAAGCCGCTGGTGCTGCCGATCGGCGCCAAGGTGCGCTTTCTGGTGACCTCGGCTGACGTCATTCACTCATGGTGGGTGCCGGCGTTTGCGGTCAAGCGCGATGCGATTCCCGGGTTCGTCAATGAGGCCTGGACACGCATCGACAAGCCTGGCCTCTACCGTGGCCAGTGCGCCGAATTGTGCGGCAAGGATCACGGCTTCATGCCGATCGTGGTCGAGGTCAAGGAACAGGCCGACTACGAAAAATGGCTCGCCGAGCGCAAGGCCGAGGCCGCGCAGCTCAAAGAACTGACCAGCAAGGAATGGACCCTCGACGAGCTCAAGGAGCGCGGCGACAAGGTCTATCACACCACTTGCGTGGCCTGTCACCAGGCCGAAGGCCAGGGCCTGCCGCCGATGTTCCCGGCACTCAAGGGCTCGAAAATCGCCACCGGGCCGATCAAGGATCACCTGAGCATCGTCTACCACGGCAAACCCGGCACCGCCATGGCGGCGTTCGGCAAACAGCTGTCGGAAGTCGATATCGCAGCGGTCGTGACTTACGAACGTAACGCCTGGGGCAACAACAAGGGCGACATGGTCACGCCAAAAGAAGTGCTGGAGCTGAAACAGGCGGAAAGCAAATGAGCCGGTCAATTGCGTATTCAGTGAACCGGTCGGGGCAGCGCGCCCCGGCCTGCCCCGTCCACTTTCGTGAAGGAGACCGGCCATGAGCGCTGTCATCGATGACCACGGTCACGCCGACCACGCCCACGGCCCCGCCAAAGGCCTGATGCGCTGGGTGCTGACCACCAACCACAAGGACATCGGCACGCTGTACCTGTGGTTTGCCTTCTGCATGTTCCTGCTCGGCGGCTCGTTCGCCATGGTCATTCGCGCCGAGCTGTTCCAGCCCGGCCTGCAGATCGTCCAGCCGGAATTCTTCAACCAGATGACCACCATGCACGGTCTGGTCATGGTGTTCGGCGCGGTGATGCCGGCATTCGTCGGCCTCGCCAACTGGATGATTCCGCTGATGGTCGGCGCGCCGGACATGGCCCTGCCCCGGATGAACAACTTCAGCTTCTGGCTCTTGCCGGCGGCGTTTCTGCTGCTGGTCTCGACGCTGTTCACCCCGGGCGGCGGGCCAAATTTCGGCTGGACCTTTTATGCGCCGCTGTCGACGACCTACGCACCGGAAAGCGTGACGTTCTTCATCTTCGCCATCCACTTGATGGGCATCAGTTCGATCATGGGCGCGATCAACGTGGTCGCGACCATCCTCAACCTGCGCGCGCCCGGCATGACCCTGATGAAAATGCCGCTGTTCGTCTGGACTTGGCTGATCACCGCGTTTCTGCTGATCGCAGTAATGCCGGTGCTGGCCGGCTGCGTGACGATGATGCTCATGGATATTCACTTCGGCACCAGTTTCTTCAGTGCTGCCGGCGGCGGTGACCCGGTGCTGTTCCAGCATGTGTTCTGGTTCTTCGGCCACCCCGAGGTGTACATCATGATCCTGCCGGCGTTCGGCGCGGTCAGCCAGATCATCCCGACCTTCGCGCGCAAGCCGCTGTTCGGCTACACCTCGATGGTCTACGCCACGGCGAGCATCGCGTTCCTGTCGTTCATTGTCTGGGCGCACCACATGTTTGTGGTCGGCATTCCGCTGGTAGGCGAGTTGTTCTTCATGTACGCGACCATGCTGATCGCCGTGCCTACGGGTGTGAAAGTGTTCAACTGGGCGAGCACCATGTGGCAAGGCTCGATGACCTTCGAGACACCGATGCTGTTTGCCGTGGCGTTCGTCATCCTGTTCTCCATTGGCGGTTTCTCCGGGCTGATGCTGGCGATCGCCCCAGCGGACTTCCAGTATCAGGACACCTACTTTGTCGTCGCGCACTTCCACTATGTGCTGGTGCCGGGGGCGATCTTCGGCATCTTCGCCTCGGCCTATTACTGGCTGCCGAAGTGGACCGGGCACATGTACGACGAAACCCTCGGCAAGCTGCACTTCTGGCTGTCGTTCGTCGGCATGAACCTGACCTTTTTCCCGATGCACTTCGTCGGTCTTGCGGGAATGCCGCGACGGATTCCGGACTACAACCTGCAGTTCGCCGATTTCAACATGGTCTCGTCGATCGGCGCATTCATGTTCGGCGCCACGCAGATCTTCTTCCTGTTCATCGTCATCAAGACCATCCGTGGCGGCGCACCGGCCCCGGCGAAACCGTGGGACGGTGCCGAAGGGCTGGAGTGGAGCGTGCCGTCGCCAGCGCCGTACCACACCTTCACCACGCCGCCGGAAGTGAAATGAATACCTGCTGTTTTTTGCAATGTGTGCAGAGGCACAGATCCCCAGTGGATGCTCACAGATCTCCTGTGGATGTACACAGATCCCTTGTGGGGAGGGGATTTATCCCCGTTGGGCTGCGCAGCAGCCCCAAAACCTGCAATCGAAATTCATCAGGTAGACCGTGTGCGCTGGATTCAGGGCCGCTTCGCAGCCCAACGGGGATAAATCCCCTCACCACACAGGTATTGCCGGGCAAAGGATCACCGGGGAAACATGAATCATGGCTGACTCGATCTCGCTGAAGAAACTCGTCACCCGTCTGCTGCTGGTGGTGGTGGCGATGTTCGTCTTCGGTTTCGCCCTGGTGCCGATCTACGACGTGATGTGCAAAGCCTTCGGCATCAACGGCAAGACCGGCGGCCAGTACGCGGGCGAGCAAGTGGTCGACACCTCGCGCCAGGTGCGCGTGCAATTTCTCTCGACCAACACCGCCGACATGCCGTGGGACTTTTACCCGAAACACGACGAGCTCACCGCCAATCCCGGCGCGGTGAACGAGATGGTGTTCATCGCGCGCAATCCCACCGACAAACCGATGAGCGCGCAAGCGGTGCCGAGCATCGCGCCGAGCAACGCGGCGGCGTTTTTCCACAAGACCGAATGCTTTTGCTTTACCCAGCAGGTGCTGCAACCCGGTGAACAGATCGAGATGCCGGTGCGTTTCATCGTTGACCGCGACATGCCCAAGGAAGTGAAGCACCTGACGCTGTCCTACACGCTGTTCGATATCACCGCCCGACATCCGCCGGTGGCTGTAAACACTGGTGGCTGAGCGTGCCCGATAAGGAGAACAATAAATGGCAACTCATGAGCATTATTACGTCCCGGCCCAGAGCAAATGGCCGATCATCGCCACGCTCGGGATGTTCGTCACCGTCTACGGCCTCGCCACCTGGTTCAACGATCTCAAGGCCGCACGCCCGGATTCCCACGGCCCGCTGATCTTTTTCGTCGGCGGCCTGCTGCTGGCGTACATGTTGTTCGGCTGGTTCGGTGCGGTGATCAAGGAAAGTCGCGCGGGATTGTACAGCCCACAGCTGGACCGCTCGTTCCGCTGGGGCATGAGCTGGTTCATCTTTTCCGAGGTGATGTTCTTCGTCGCCTTCTTCGGCGCGCTGTTCTATATCCGCGTCGTGTCAGCGCCCGGGCTGGCCGGCGAAGGCAGCAAGGGCCTGTCGGAAATGCTCTGGCCGAACTTCGAATATGTCTGGCCGTTGCTGAACAACCCCGACCCGAAATTGTTCCCACCGCCCAAGGATGTCATCAGCCCTTGGGGCCTGCCGCTGCTCAATACGATCCTGCTGGTCAGCTCCAGCGTGACCATCACCATCGCCCACCATGCGCTGAAGAAAGGCCATCGCGGCGCACTGAAACTGTGGCTGGCGATTACCGTACTGCTGGGCATCGCGTTCCTCGGTTTCCAGGCCGAGGAATACATCCACGCCTACCAAGAGCTGGGGCTGACCCTCGGCTCGGGCATCTACGGCGCGACGTTCTTCATGCTTACCGGCTTCCACGGCGCCCACGTGACCATCGGCACGATCATCCTGTTCGTGATGCTGATGCGCATCATGAAGGGCCACTTCGACAACGAGCACCAGTTCGGTTTCGAAGCGGCGAGCTGGTACTGGCACTTCGTCGACGTCGTGTGGATCGGTTTGTTCTTCTTCGTCTATGTGCTCTGAAAACAGCTGCAAGTGGCGAGCTGCAAGCTTCAAGTCAAAGCGGGATGGCCTCTAACTTGTAGCTTGCCGCTTGAAGCTTGCCGCTCGCGTCTACCACGGCACGTGGGACACCAACTGGCCGCTGTAGAAACCCCAGGCCATCAGGCCGACGGTGACCACGGCCAGTGCCACCCGAACACTCAAGGCGATGACCAGCCGATTGGAGCTGCTGTCGTCCTTGACCAGGAAAAACAGGCCGCTGAACAGGCTGACGACCGTGGCAATCAGCATCAAAACGATCGCTGCTTTGAACATGGCAAGACTCCGGGGGACAGGCGATGCACTTGAGTATAGCGAGCGCGATGACTGACTTTATGGCGCGCCCATGAAGCGCTTTCGCCCGGGCGTGATTCCCACCGTAGTGGTCGCCCTGTTGCTGCCGCTGATGGTTGCGCTGGGCTTCTGGCAACTGGGCCGGGGTGCGGAGAAAACCGCGCTGCTGGCCAGTCATGCCGAACGTCGCGTGGCCGAACCGCTGGCCAGCAGCGAACTGCTCGGCAACGCCGACCCGGCTTACCGCCGCGTGCGCCTGCACGGCCAGTTCGATCCGGCCCACACCCTGTTGCTGGACAACCGCCAGCGTGGCGGCAAGGTCGGCGTCGAATTGCTGCAACCGTTTCAGGACCAACGCAGCGGCCTCTGGCTGCTGGTCAATCGCGGCTGGCTGCCATGGCCCGATCGGCGCGTGCCGCCGCAATTCACGACACCGGCCGAGGCGCTGACGCTCGACGCCTGGGTCTATGTCGCCCCCGGCGCAACGTTCCAGTTGCACGCCGATCCGGTCAGCGATGTCTGGCCGCAAACCATTACCGCCGTCGAGCCGGGCAAATTGTGGCAAACCCTGGAGCGCGACGGCTTCGCCTACGAATTACGCGCCGAACCCGGCCCGGCGAGCTACCAGACCGATTGGCCGGTAGTCGCGATGGGCCCGGAAAAACACCTCGGCTACGCCGTGCAATGGTTCGCCATGGCCACGGCCCTGCTCGGTCTTTACCTCTATTTCGGCTGGCACCACGCAAAGGAGAAACGCCATGGGAAGCGCCATGAATCCACCCAGCATGTCTGAGGCCAAACCCGTTCCGAGCCGCCGGCGCGGGCGCATTCAATTGTTGCTGATCGTGCTTGGCGTGGTCGGGCCGATGCTGCTCGCCACCGGCATGTACAAATTGCAGTTCTGGGTGCCGGAAGGACGCAGCTACCACGGCGAGCTGATCGGCAACGGCCAGACCCGCGCCGACCTCGGCGTGCAGGCCGATGAGCAGCGCTGGCAGATTCTGGTCACAGCGCCGAAGGACTGCGCAGTCGATTGCCAGCAACTGGTTTATCTGGCGCGGCAGATCCAGATCAGCCTCGGCCGCGAAGCCGGGCGCGCCAGCCACGCCCTCGCCGCCGCGCAACCACTGAGCGCTGATTACGCCGCCAAACTCGACCGCGAATATCCGCAGTTGCAGCGCTATCCGCTGGATGCCGGGGTGTTCGCCAGGACCACCGGCGATAAAGCCGTGCCGCAGCTGTGGATCGTCGACCCGCACGGCAATCTGGTGCTGCGTTACGAGCCGAATGTGAAGGGCAAGGATCTGCTTAACGACCTGCGGCATCTGCTGAAACTGTCGAACATCGGATGAGGGCATCGTCATGGCCAAACCTGGATTTCGCCTCGCGCTGTTTGCCACCCTGCTGGCACTGATTGTGGTGTTGCTCGGCGCCTACACCCGCCTGACCCACGCCGGCCTCGGCTGCCCGGACTGGCCAGGCTGCTACGGCTTTATCAGCGTGCCGAAAAGCGAGGCGCAACTGGCCCATGCCGAACTGCATTTCCCTGACGCGCCAGTGGAGGCGCACAAGGGCTGGAACGAGATGATCCACCGCTACTTCGCCGGCACCCTCGGCTTGCTGATTTCAGTTTTGGCCGGGCGCGCCTGGGTCAACCGGCGCCATCCGGGCCAGCCGGTGAAACTGCCGCTGTTTCTGCTGGCGGTGGTCATCGCCCAAGCGGCGTTCGGTATGTGGACGGTGACGCTCAAGCTCTGGCCGCAAGTGGTCACCGGGCATTTGCTCGGCGGCTTTGCCACATTGAGTCTGCTGTTCCTGCTGACGCTGAGGTTGTCCGGCGTGCTGCCGGCGCTGACCGTACCCAAGCGCCTGCAATATTGGGCGACGGCGGGGCTGCTGCTGGTGATCGGCCAGATCGCCTTGGGCGGCTGGGTCAGTTCCAACTACGCAGCGGTGGCCTGCATCGACTTCCCCACCTGCCACGGCCAATGGCTGCCTGCGGCGGACTTCGCCAACGGTTTCCACCTGACCCAGCACATCGGCCCGAATTATCTCGGCGGACAACTCGATAGCGACGCGCGCACGGCCATTCATCTGACACACCGCATCGGCGCTTTGCTGGTGACGGTCGTGCTGCTCGGTCTGGCGTGGCAGTTGAAAGTGGTGGGCATGACGCGTCTGGCCGGGCTGCTGCTGATCGCCCTTTCCGCGCAGATCACCCTCGGCATCAGCAACGTGCTGTTTCATCTACCGCTGCCAGTGGCCGTCGCCCATAACGCTGGCGGTGCGGCGCTGTTGCTGACTCTGGTGCTGGTCAACTATCACGCGCGCACCAGCCTGTTGCGGGTGAACCAACCGGTGCTGGCGCGCTGGCGCTTGAGTGCGCACAAACCTGTCGTCGCGCCCATCGCATTGAAAGGAGAAACGCCATGGCGAGTCTGATCGGCCAGCGTGCAGCGCAAGCGCTGTGGCGCGATTATCTGGAGCTGACCAAACCGAAAGTCGTGGTGCTGATGCTGATCACCTCGCTGGTCGGCATGTTCCTCGCCACCCGCGCGGGCGTGCCGTGGACGGTGCTGGTGTTTGGCAATCTGGGCATTGCCCTGTGCGCCGGCGGCGCGGCGGCGGTCAATCATGTGGTCGATCGGCGTATCGATGCGGTAATGGCGCGCACGCACAAACGTCCGCTGGCCGAAGGCCGGGTCTCACCTGCGGCGGCGTTGACCTTCGCCCTGGTGCTGGCATTGCTCGGCCAGGCGCTGCTGCTGACCTTCACCAATCAGCTGACCGCTTGGCTGACTCTCGCCTCGCTGCTCGGTTATGCGGTGGTCTACACCGGTTTTCTCAAGCGTGCGACGCCGCAGAACATCGTCATCGGCGGCCTCGCCGGTGCCGCGCCGCCGCTGCTGGGCTGGACCGCCGCCACCGGCCATGTCAGCGCCGAACCGCTGTTGCTGGTGCTGATCATCTTCGCCTGGACCCCGCCGCACTTCTGGGCGCTGGCGATTCATCGCAAAGAGGAATACGCCAAGGCCGACATTCCGATGCTGCCGGTGACCCATGGCGAGCACTACACCAAAGTGCACATTCTCCTCTACACCTTCGCGCTGCTGGCAGTGAGTCTGCTGCCGTACGTGATTCACATGAGCGGCGCGCTGTATCTGGTCTGTGCGCTGGTGTTGGGCGCAAGGTTTCTGCAATGGGCCGTGGTGCTGTACCGTGGCAGTCGGCCGCACGCGGCGATCAACACCTTCAAGTACTCTATTTATTACTTGTTCCTGTTGTTCATTGCCCTGCTCGTAGACCACTACTTACTGTTGAACCTATGACCCGAACCCAGAAAACCGTCTTCATCCTCGTCGCCGTGATCGCGCTGATCCTCGGGCTTACCGTCAACAAAGTGCTGAGCGGCAAAGGCCAGGGCGACCCGACTGCGCTGATCGACGCCGGGATCATCCTGCTGCCGCAGAGCCGCAACCTGCCGGACGTGGCCATGACCGATCAGGACGGCAAACCGGTGGCGATTGACGAGTTGAAAGGCAAGTGGAGTCTGTTGTTCTTCGGCTATACCTTTTGCCCGGACATCTGCCCGACCACCCTGGCGCAACTGCGGCAGATCAAGAGTGAATTGCCGAAAGAGGCTGTGGATAAATTGCAGATCGTGCTGGTCAGCGTTGACCCCAACCGCGACACGCCGAAGCAGTTGAAGCAGTACCTGGGCTACTTCGATCCGCAGTTCATTGGCCTGACGCCTTCATCTATCGAGGAGCTGCAGAAGGTGGCGAACGCGGTGAGCATTCCGTTCATTCCCGCCGATACCAGCAAGCCGAATTACACCGTGGACCACAGCGGCAATCTCGCCGTGATCGGCCCGGACGGCACACAGCGCGGGTTTATCCGCGCGCCGTTGAACAATGCCAAGCTGGTGGCGCAGTTGCCGGCGATGCTTGAGCGCAAGTGACAGTTCAAAAGCTAAAAAGCCCCTCACCCTAACCCTCTCCCAGAGGGAGAGGGGACTGACCGAGGTGTTTATTCGAATTGCGCCGACCTGCAATTGTGAGTCGAACTCAGGCTCGAAAAGCGTGAAGGTCGGCCCCCTCTCCCTCGGGAGAGGGCTGGGGTGAGGGGAAGCTTCAAGGCAGGTCGCAAGCCAGGCACCAGAGACAAAAAAGGGGACGCGATTGGCGTCCCCTTTTTCATTGCAGCAACCTTAATCAGAACGCCGGCAACACCGCGCCTTTGTACTTCTCGGTAATGAACTGCTTCACTTCCGGGCTGTGCAGCGCAGCCGCCAGTTTCTTCATCGCGTCGCTGTCCTTGTTGTCCGCGCGGGACACGAGGATGTTTACGTATGGCGAGTCGTTGCCTTCGATCACCAGCGCATCCTTGGACGGATCAAGCTTGGCTTCCAGCGCGTAGTTGGTGTTGATCAGCGCCAGATCGACCTGAGTCAGAACGCGCGGGATGGTCGCGGCTTCCAGTTCACGGATCTTCAGGTCTTTCGGATTCTCGGCGATGTCTTTGACGGTCGACAGGATGTTTTTCGAATCCTTGAGCTTGATCACGCCAGCCTTGTCCAGCAGCAACAGCGCACGGCCGCCGTTGGTGGCGTCGTTCGGGATCACCACGTTGGCACCACCGGGCAGGTCTTTCAGATCCTTGAGCTTGCTCGAATAAGCGCCCAGCGGCTCCAGGTGCACGCCGGTCACGGCGACGAGGCTGGTGCCCTTGGCCTTGTTGAACTCATCGAGGTACGGCTGGTGCTGGAAGAAGTTGGCGTCCAGACGCTTTTCCGCGACCTGTACGTTCGGCTGAATGTAGTCGGTGAAGACCTTGACCTTCAGATCCACGCCTTCCTTGGCCAGGGCCGGTTTGACGAATTCGAGGATTTCCGCGTGCGGCACCGGGGTGGCGGCAACGGTCAGGGTCTCGGCGTGGGCCGAAAACGCCGCAACAGCGGCGAAAGCAGCGATCAGTTTTTTCATTCAGCTAACTCCTTGTGAGGGCGCCCGCCAGCGAATGGCCCGCGCCTCTTGATTAAAAAACCGCTTATTTGCGCGAGAAATGCACGACCAGACGGTCGCCAACCATTTGCAGCACTTGCACCAGAATCAACAGCAGCACCACGGTGACGATCATCACGTCAGTCTGGAAACGCTGGTAGCCGAAACGGATCGCCAGGTCGCCCAGACCACCGGCGCCGACCACACCGGCCATCGCCGTGTAGGACACCAGTGTAATCGCTGTCACCGTAATCGCTGCGAAGATGCCCGGACGGGCTTCCGGCAGCAAGGCGTTCATGATGATCTGCCGCGTGGTCGCGCCCATCGACTGGGTCGCTTCGATGATGCCGCGATCGACTTCGCGCAGCGCGGTTTCCACCAGACGCGCGAAGAACGGCGTAGCACCAACCACCAGCGGCGGGATCGCCCCGGCCACACCCAGCGAGGTGCCCGTGATCAGCACGGTGAACGGGATCATCACAATCAGCAGAATAATGAACGGCAGCGAACGCAAAATGTTCACCACCAGCGACAGCACGGCGTAGAGGCCACGGTTTTCCAGCAACTGGCGCGGGCTGCAGAGAAACAGCAGCACGCCCAGCGGCAGGCCGAGCAGCACGGTGAACAGCAGCGAACCGCCGAGCATCAGCATGGTGTCGCCGGTGGCCAGCCAGATTTCGTACCAGTCGATATTGGCGAAGAAACTCATCAGGTCGGCCATTAGCGCAACACCTCCATGTGAACGTCAGCGGCGGTGAAGCGGGCAAACGCCGCCTCCATGTCGCCACCGGTGACAGCGAGGGTCAGTTGCCCGTACGGAATGTCTTTGATGCGGTCGATGCGACCGGCGAGGATGCTGTAGTCAACGCCGGTTTCCCGCGCGACGGTGCCGAGCAACGGCGCGTAGGTCGCCTCGCCCTGGAAGGTCAGACGCACGATACGCCCCGGCACGTGGGCGAAGTCGTCACGCTGCTCGCTCTCGTCGATCTGCTCGCTTTCCTGGACGAAACGCTTGGTGGTCGGGTGCTGCGGATGCAGAAACACATCGGCCACCGGACCCTGCTCGACGATCACGCCGGCGTCCATCACCGCGACCTGATCGCAGACGCGCCGGATCACGTCCATCTCGTGGGTGATCAGGACGATGGTCAGTTTCAGTTCGCGATTGATTTCCGCCAGCAGTTGCAGAACCGATGCGGTGGTCTGCGGGTCGAGGGCACTGGTGGCCTCGTCGCACAGCAGAATCTTCGGCTTGGTCGCCAGCGCACGGGCAATGCCGACGCGTTGCTTCTGACCGCCGGACAATTGCGCCGGGTACTTTTTCGCGTGGTCGGACAAACCGACCCGCGCCAGCAGCTCGGCCACGCGTTGATTGATTTCACTGCTCGACAGCTCACCGGCCAAGGTCAGCGGCAGGGCCACGTTGTCGGCGACGGTCTTGGAGGCGAGCAGGTTGAAGTGCTGGAAGATCATCCCGACCTGCTGGCGGAAACGGCGCAGGCCGTTGGCGTCCAGTGCGGTGACTTCTTCGCCGTCGACGATGATCTTGCCGCCACTGGAATCTTCCAGGCGATTGATCAGCCGCAGCAGGGTACTTTTGCCCGCACCGGAATGGCCAATCAGGCCGAACACCTGGCCGTTCTCGATGGCGAGACTGGTCGGGTGCAGCGCGGGAATATCCTTACCGGCAACGCGGTAAGTCTTGTGGACGTTTTGAAACTCGATCACGTAGCGAACCTTGTGGGGCGCGTTGGAAAAGGATCAGCGGTTAGCCGGGCGCGCATTTTAGCCTGTCCGTATAGAGGTTCTTAGCATTTATTTCGCAATTAACCTTCAATTTGGCAATAACGCGATCAAAGGTCAGATAAACGGAACGGCTGAAACGCTCATCAGTCACTAAGTAAGCGACTTGAAACCCTGGGTGCCGTGCCCGGGAATCACTCAAGGGTCTGCGGAAGGCATCCGGGGCCAAACGAGGAGTTTACGTCTGATGAGCATCAAAAAGCCTGCACCCGATAAAAGCGAGATGGCCGGAACCGACACCCCGGATCGTGCCAACACCAACGCCAAGCTCGACAGCCTGGAAGAATTCCGTTCGGACGCCACCGGTCAGGCACTGCGCACCAATCAGGGCGTGAAGATCGCCGACAACCAGAACACCCTCAAAGCCGGGCCGCGCGGGCCTTCGCTGCTGGAAGACTTCATCATGCGTGAAAAAATCACGCACTTTGACCATGAGCGGATTCCGGAGCGCATCGTCCATGCGCGCGGCACCGGCGCCCACGGTTTCTTTCAGACCTACGAGAACCATGCAGCGCTGACCAAGGCCGGTTTCCTGCAGGATCCGGGCAAGAAAACCCCAGTGTTCGTGCGCTTTTCCACGGTGCAGGGGCCACGGGGTTCCGGCGATACCGTGCGTGACGTGCGCGGCTTTGCGGTGAAATTTTTTACCGATGAAGGCAACTTCGACTTGGTCGGCAACAACATGCCGGTGTTCTTCATTCAGGACGCGATCAAGTTCCCGGACTTCGTCCACGCGGTGAAACCCGAGCCGCACAACGAAATCCCCACCGGCGGCTCGGCTCACGACACGTTCTGGGACTTCGTCTCGCTGGTGCCGGAATCGGCGCACATGGTCATCTGGGCGATGTCCGACCGGGCGATCCCGAAAAGCCTGCGCAGCATGCAGGGCTTTGGCGTACACACCTTCCGCCTGATCAACGCCGAGGGCAAATCACGCTTCGTCAAATTCCACTGGCGCCCTACCGCCGGCACTTGCTCGCTGGTGTGGGACGAGGCGCAGAAGCTCGCCGGTAAAGACACCGACTACCACCGTCGCGACCTGTGGGAAGCGATCGAAATGGGCGATTACCCGGAGTGGGAGCTGGGCGTACAGATCGTCGAAGAAGAGAACGAACACGACTTCGACTTCGACATCCTCGATCCGACCAAGATCATCCCCGAAGAAATCGTTCCGATTACGCCGCTGGGCAAAATGACCCTGAACCGCAACCCGGACAACTTCTTCGCCGAAACTGAGCAGGTCGCCTTCTGCCCGGGCCATATCGTGCCGGGCATCGACTTCTCCAACGACCCGCTGCTGCAAGGTCGTCTGTTCTCCTACACCGACACGCAGATCAGCCGACTCGGCGGGCCGAACTTCCATGAGCTGCCGATCAACCGTCCGGTTGCGCCGTTCCACAACGGCCAGCGTGACGCACAGCACCGCACCACCATCGACAAGGGCCGCGCTTCTTACGAGCCAAACTCGATCGACGGCGGCTGGCCGAAAGAAACCCCGCCGGCGGCACAGGACGGTGGTTTCGAGAGCTACCCGGAGCGCATCGACGCAGCGAAGATCCGTCAACGCAGCGAGTCGTTCAGCGATCACTTCTCCCAGGCCCGCTTGTTCTTCAACAGCATGAGCGACCACGAGAAAGAGCACATCATCGCTGCCTACAGCTTCGAGCTGGGCAAGGTCGAACGTGAGTTCATCCGTGCCCGTGAAGTGAACGAGATCCTCGCCAATATCGACCTGACCCTGGCCAAACGCGTGGCGGAGAACCTCGGTTTGCCGGCCCCAGCCAAAGGCACGGTCGAAGTGCGCAAGACCTCGCTGGAGCAGTCGCCAGCGCTGAGCCAGGCCAACCTGCTACCAGGCAACATCAAAACGCGCAAAGTGGCGATCCTTGCTGCCAACGGTGTTGACGCTGCGGCCATCGATGCGATGAAGAAAGCGCTGGAAGCCGAAGGCGCCCACGCGAAACTGCTTGGCCCGACCTCGGCGCCAGTGAAGACCGCTGACGGCAAGGCATTGCCGGTGGATGCGTCGATGGAAGGCATGCCTTCAATTGCGTTCGATGCGGTGTTCGTACCGGGTGGCGCGGCGTCGATTACCGCGATGAGCGGCGACGGCGTGGCGCTGCATTATCTGCTGGAGGCCTACAAGCACCTGAAGGCGATCGCGCTGCACGGCGAGGCCAAGCAGTTGCAGGACTTGCTGAAGCTCGATGCGGATGCGGGGCTGTTGCAGGGCGCGGATGTGGGTGCGTTGACCAAACCGTTCTTCGCCGCGATTGGCGAGCATCGCGTCTGGGCGCGGGAGCCTAAGGCCAAGGCGATTCCGGCTTAAGATCTTTATTGGCTGAGCGGACGCTTTCGCGAGCAGGCTCGCTCCCACAGGTACGCTGTTGCACCTGTGGGAGCGAGCCTGCTCCGGGCGGCGTTCCGACGAAGCTTTTTATGGTTTACGCGGGCTTAAAACCATCTGCGCCGGCACTGTGCGCAAGATCTGCTTCTCGATCTGCAGATCAAAATCAGGATCGAGCTTCTTGACTCGCTTGCTCAGCAACGTCGCCAGCCACGGGTAATCCGCGGTGCGCGGCGCCTGAATGCTGACGGCGCATTCGTAATTCACCACATCGGCGGCGATCGCATCGAGTTGTCGTTGCAGCTTGTGAATATCGCCGATGTTCAACGCAACGGTGGTGCTCTCGGCGGTCGGGTCGATGACCTTGGCTTTCGGCCTGGCTTCGGCAGCCAGCAGCGCGGCCTCAGCCTTTTCCAGCTCGGCCTTGCGCGCTTCGGTGATCGCGCCGTTGACGCCGCCGGTCAGCGCCGGCGCCTTGGGCATCAGAGCACGGGCGCGGCTGAGCGCGGTGGCGGCAGCGTTGACATCGCCTTTCTGCAGGACGATCTGGCTGCGGCGCAAATACGCCTCGGCCAGCTGCCGCTGGTACTGCTCAAGGGATTGATCATTGGGGGTTGCGGCCTGCAACGCGGCCAACTGGTCTTCGGCGGTGGCCAGTTCGCTGCTGGCCAGGCTTTGCTCCAGCTGTGCGATGGCCGTAGCCCGCGCATCCGGGACTTCAGCCACCGGCGGCGTGCTTTGGCAGGCGCCCAGCAGCACTGAAAATGCGACAAGGAGCAGATAACGGGAGGCGAACGGCTTCATTCCTGCGACTCTCTAATTGCGCAAAAAGCGGCCAAGTCTACACCCCACGACGGGGCAGAACAAAACTCAACAGAAACAGCGCGGCTGCCGTCACCACGATAGACGGCCCCGCCGGGGTGTCCTTGAACCACGACAACGCCAGCCCGCCGCACACTGCGAGCATGCCCAGCAGGCTCGCGCCCAAGGCCATCTGCTCCGGCGAACGGGCGTGACGCTGTGCCGCAGCCGCAGGGATGATCAGCAGCGAAGTGATCAGCAGCACCCCGACGATTTTCATCGCCACGGCGATCACCACCGCGATCAACAGCATCAGCGCCAAGCGCAAACCCGCCACCGGCAAGCCTTCGACCCGCGCCAGTTCTTCGTGCACGGTGACCGCCAGCAGCGGCCGCCACAGCGTCACCAGCAACACCAGCACCGCCGCAGTGCCGCCGAGAATCCACGCCAGGTCGCTCGGACTGATTGCCAGCAAGTCGCCGAACAGATAGGCCATCAGGTCGATCCGCACTTCATGCATGAAGCTTAGTACCACCAGGCCGAGAGAGAGCGTGCTTGGCGCAAGAATTCCCAACAGCGTGTCGGACGCCAGCGGCTGGCGCTGTTGCAGCGTCACCAAGAGCACCGCCAGCAGCAGGCAACCGACCGTCACCGCCACCGTCGGGCTGACGTCCAGCAGAAAGCCCAGCGCCACGCCAAGCAACGCAGCGTGGGACAGCGTATCGCCGAAATAGGCCATGCGCCGCCACACCACAAACGAGCCGAGCGGTCCGGCCACCAGCGCCAGGGCCAGACCTGCAAGCAGGGCATACAAAAGAAAATCAGCCATGCTTGCAGCCGTCTCCATGAACATGAGGTTGCCCGCCGAGCGGGCCTTTGACCACCGAACCGTGCAGGTCGTGGGCGTGGTCGTGATGGTGGTGATAGATCGCCAGACTCGGCGCGTTCTTGCCGAACAGTTCGACGAATGCCGGATCGCCGCTGACCTGCTCGGGGTGCCCGGAGCAGCAGACGTGGCGGTTCAGGCAGACCACCTGATCGGTGGTGCTCATCACCAGATGCAAATCGTGGGACACCATCAGCACGCCGCAACCGTGGCGGTCGCGCAGCCGGGTAATCAGGCTGTACAACTCGGCCTGCCCGGCCACGTCGACGCCCTGCACCGGCTCATCGAGCACCAGCAGCTCTGGCTCACGCAGCAGTGCCCGAGCCAGCAGCACGCGCTGCATTTCGCCGCCGGAAACGCTCTGCACCGGGCTGTCGATCACATGTTCGGCACCGACTTCCTTCAACGCGGCCAGGGCACGCGAACGATCGACGCCGGGCACCAGGCGCAGGAAGCGCAGCACTGACAGCGGCAGGGTCGGGTCGACATGCAGTTTCTGCGGCATGTAGCCGACGCGCAGTTTCGGTTTGCGCCAGACGCTGCCACTGTTCGGCTTCAACAGCCCGAGCACGGCGCGTACCAGCGTGGTCTTGCCGGCGCCGTTGGGGCCGATCAGGGTGACGATCTGCCCCGGCTCGACGCTCAGCTCGATGTTGTCCAGCACGGTCTGCCCGGCAAACGTGACGGCGACCTGCTCCAGACGGATCAGCGCGTTGCTCATCAGGCCCCCTGGCAACCGGCGCACAGACCAACCACTTCGACCGTCTGCGCTTCGACGATGAAACCGACGTCTCTGGCGCTGCTGATGATCGCGTCGCTGATTACTTTTTGTTCAAGTTCGATCGCGGCGTGGCACTCGCGGCAGATCAGGAACTGGCCCTGATGCGCGTGTTCAGGATGCACGCAGCCAACGAAGGCGTTGAGCGACGAGATGCGATGGACCAGGCCGTTTTCCAGCAGGAAATCCAGTGCGCGGTACACCGTAGGCGGCGCGGCGCGGCGGCCGTCCTGCTCGCTGAGCACCGCGAGGATGTCATAGGCACCCAGTGGCTTGTGGCTTTGCCAGACCAGTTCCAGCACGCGGCGGCGCAGGGCAGTCAGACGCAAACCTTTCTGCGCGCACAAGGTATCGGCCTCGGACAAAGCGCTGTGCACGCAATGGGAGTGGTCGTGGGGACGGCTGGCAATCGGGGTAATAGGCATGAGCGGCGACGAGATTTGCTGGAGACGTTATTATGTTACCCGTTCTCGCTTCCTTGAGTGGTCATCGTGTCCCGACTTTTTTCTGTTTTTGTGGCTTTTGTTGCCAGTTTTCTGCTGATCGGTACGGCTCAGGCCGAGGTCAAAGTGCTCACCAGCATCAAACCGTTGCAGTTGATTGCCGCTGCCGTGCAGGACGGCGTGGCGATTCCCGAGGTGCTGCTGCCACCGGGTGCCTCGCCGCACAATTACGCCCTGCGCCCGTCCGACGTACGGAAGGTGCAGTCGGTCGATCTGCTCTACTGGATCGGCCCGGACATGGAAGGTTTCCTGCCGCGCGTGCTCGGCGGTCGCAGCCTGCCGAGCGTCGCGGTGCAGGATCTGCCAGGCCTCAACCTGAGGCATTTCGGCGCGGACAACCATTCCCACGCCGAAGAGGCCGATGAGCATGATCATGATCATCGCCCCGGCTCGCTGGATGCACATTTGTGGCTGTCACCGGTCAATGCGCGGGTAATCGCCGACAAAATGGCCGCCGACCTCAGCGCCGCCGACCCGGCCAATGCCCAGCGTTATCAGAGCAATGCCAAAGCCTTCGATGAACGTCTGGATGCGCTCGATCAGCGTTTGAAGAAGCGCCTGGCCAATGTCGAAGGCAAGCCGTACTTCGTCTTTCACGAGGCCTTTGATTATTTCGAAGACGCTTACGGCCTGAAGCACGCGGGCGTGTTCGCAGTGGCCGCCGAAGTACAGCCCGGCGCCCAGCATGTCGCGGCGATGCGCAAGCGTTTGCAGGAAGTAGGCAAGACCTGTGTGTTCAGCGAACCGCCATTGCGTCCGCGCCTGGCGGAAACACTGGTGGCTGGCCTGCCGGTGAAGCTGGCGGAACTGGATGCGTTGGGCGGGTACACCCCGGCGACGGCTCAGGGCTATGAGCAGGTGCTGGAAAAACTCGGCAATGATCTGGCCGGATGCCTGGAATCGCTGTAACAACACAAACCCTGTGGGAGCGAGCCTGCTCGCGAAAGCGGTGAGTCAGTCAGCAAAAATGCTGAACGGGCCGCCGCCTTCGCGAGCAGGCTCGCTCCCACAGGTTCATGTTTGCTTGGCGAATCTACTCAGAGGGCGAAGGGCAACGGTGTATTGACCTTCTGCCGCTGCGCCAGGCGCTGCTCGAACTCTTGCGGATCGTGAATCAACACATCCTGCCCGGCGAACTGCTCGGCGGCGATCAAGCGTGACAGCCAGAACCGCACACAGGCCACACGCAACATCGTTGGCCAGAGCTCAGCCTCCGCCGCCGTGAACGGCCGCAGCGCCGCATAGGCACCGAGAAACGCACGCGCACGCGGGCCATCGATCACGCCCTCCTCGTCAGAACACCAGTCATTCAAGGCAATTGCCACGTCGTACAGCATCGGCCCCGAGCAGGCGTTGTAGAAGTCGATCAGCCCGGTCAGGTGGGTGCCTTCGAACATGGCGTTGTCGCGGAACAGGTCGGCGTGAATGTTCGCCCGAGGCAGTGCAAGGATCTTGTCTTTGCGCTCGGTGATCTCATCCAGCGCCTTTTGCAGCAAGGCACGCGGCTCATCGCTCAGGTGCGAGAGAAATTCAGTGCCCTCCTCCAGCATCCAGTCCAGACCACGATCGGTCTTGCGCTTGATCATGCGCTCGCCCTGGGTCGCCAGGTGCAGATGCGCCTGCAACTCGCCGACCTGGGCGCAGTGCTGGGCGTTGGCGACTTTGATGTGCTTGCCGGACAGGCGCGGTTGCAGCAGCGCCGGTTTGCCTTTGAGCTCACGCAGGGCCAAGCCGTCGGTGGTGCGCAGGGCGTAAGGCACCGGCAGTTCGGCTTCGTGCAGCACGTCGAGCAGGTCGATGAAGAACGGCATCTCCTGCACCGGGCCGCGCTCGACCAGGGTCAGGACAAACTCGCCCTGCTCCAGACTGATGAAGAAATTGGTGTTTTCGCTGCCGGCGGCGATCCCCTGGAAATCAAGCAGACGGCCGAGCCCGTAAGGGGCGAGAAAGGTTTCCAGCTCGGGCCGAGCCAGGGGAGTGAACACAGACATTGAAAACTGCTCAGTTTTGGCGCCGCAGTCAGGCGACGCCGATTAAAAATCGGGAAGCTTACTTCCAGGTAAAGATTTCCCACGACGGAATCAGCATATCCGGCTGGTCGGATCTGATGTAATTGGCGTCCGAACCATCGGCGCGCACCAGGAAATACGGTTTGCCCTTCTTGGGCGTGACCTTGATCGCATAGACGAAGCCATTCCGGCTGTACTCCTGAATGGTTTTGTCCCCCTCCGTGCGAATGGTGACCTCGGGGTCGCCGCCCGGCGCATCATCCGCCGCCATCGCGGCCAGTGGTGAGACAGCGATCAACCCGACCAGCAGCAAGCGATTTAACGTACGCATGATAACCTTGTCCCTTTGTCGTCAACGGTCCCGCTATTCTAGCCCCGGACCCGCCGAAAAGGTTGATCCTGCTCATGAGCCAAGCCCCCCTCGTCCTGGTGGACGGTTCGTCTTACCTGTACCGCGCCTTTCATGCACTGCCGCCACTGACCACGTCCAAAGGCCTGCCGACCGGTGCGGTCAAAGGCGTGCTGAACATGCTCAAGAGTCTGCGCAAGCAGTACCCGGACAGCCCCTTCGCCGTAGTGTTCGACGCCAAGGGCGGGACATTTCGCGATGAGATGTACGCCGAATACAAGGCCAACCGGCCGAGCATGCCCGATGACATGCGCGTGCAGATCGAGCCGCTGCACCAGAGCGTGATCGCCCTCGGCTTCCCGCTCCTGTGCGTCGACGGCGTCGAGGCCGACGACGTGATCGGCACCCTCGCCCGCAGCAGCGCCGCCGCCGATCGCCCGGTGATCATCTCCACCGGTGACAAGGATATGGCGCAACTGGTCGATGGCCACATTACCTTGGTCAACACCATGTCCGGTAGCTCGATGGATGTGGAGGGCGTTAAGGAGAAATTTGGCGTCGCACCGGAGCAGATCATCGATTATCTGGCGCTGATGGGCGATTCGTCCGACAACATTCCGGGCGTGCCGGGCATCGGCCCGAAGACGGCGTCCGGCCTGCTGGTCGGCGTCAACGGCGGCCTGACCGAGCTGTACGCCAACCTCGACATCGTGCCGACCCTGCCGATCCGTGGCGCAAAAACCTTGCCGGCCAAGCTCGAAGAGCACCGGGAGATGGCTTTCCTGTCCTATCAACTGGCGACCATCAAGGTCGACGTGCCGCTGGATATCGGCCTCGATGATCTGCAAATGGGCGCGGAAGACCCGGCCAAACTCTACGAGCTGTACACCCTGCTTGAATTCAAGAGCTGGCTCAATGATCTGGATCGCGATGCCAAGCGTCTGGAACTGAGCGCGGCGGCCGAACCTGCGCCGGCGGGCGATCTGTTCAGCGCCCCGCAAGCCGAGGCACCTGTTGCTCCTGTCGAGGCCGCATACGAAACCATCCTCGATCAGGCTCGCTTCGACGTCTGGCTGGAAAAACTGCGCAACGCCAAACTGATCGCCTTCGACACCGAGACCACCGGCATCGACGCGCAGCAGGCGCAACTGGTTGGCCTGTCGTTCGCCGTACAGGCCAACGAAGCCGCGTACATCCCGCTGACCCATTCCTACATCGGCGTGCCGGAGCAGCTGGATCGCGACACCGTGCTGCGCGCACTCAAGCCGATTCTGGAAGACCCGAACAAGCTCAAGGTCGGCCAGCACGCCAAGTTCGACATGAACATTCTGGCCAACTGCGCCATTGGCGGCGATCAGAGTGAAGGCATCAGCGTGCGCGGCATCGCCTTCGACACCATGCTCGAGTCCTACGTACTCAACTCCACCGCAACCCGCCATGACATGGACAGCCTCGCGCAGAAATACCTCGATCACACCACGGTGAGCTTCCAGGACATCGCCGGCAAAGGTGCCAAGCAGCTGACCTTCGACCAGATCGCCCTGGAACAGGCCGGGCCGTACGCCGCCGAAGACGCCGACATCACCCTGCGCCTGCACCAGATCCTGTTCGACAAGCTCAGCGCGATTCCGAGCCTGGCCAGCGTGCTGACCGACATCGAAATCCCGCTGGTACCGGTGCTGGCGCGCATCGAACGCCAGGGCGCGTTCGTCGATGCCGAGTTGCTGGGCATTCAGAGCATCGAGCTGGGCAACAAAATGGTCGCGCTGGAGCGTGAAGCCTTCGAAATCGCCGGGGAAGAATTCAACCTCGGCTCGCCGAAGCAGCTGGGCGTGATTCTTTATGAAAAGCTCGGCCTGCCGGTGCTGAAGAAAACCGCCAAAGGCCAGCCGTCCACCGCTGAAGAAGTGTTGGCGAAACTCGCCGAAGACGATCACCGCTTGCCGAAGGTGCTGATGGAGCACCGCTCGATGAGCAAGCTGAAAAGCACCTACACCGATCGCCTGCCGGAGCAGATCAACCCGCGCACCGGGCGCATCCACACCTCGTATCACCAGGCTGTGGCTTCGACCGGGCGCCTGTCCTCCAGTGACCCGAACCTGCAGAACATTCCGGTGCGCACCGCCGAAGGCCGACGCATTCGTCAGGCGTTCGTCGCGCCGAAGGGCTACAAACTGCTGGCGGCGGACTATTCGCAGATCGAACTGCGGATCATGGCGCACCTGTCCCGTGACGAAGGCCTGATGAACGCCTTCCGCAACAATCTCGACGTGCACACTGCAACCGCTGCCGAAGTATTCAAGGTCGAGCTCGATCAAGTGACCTCCGACCAGCGCCGCAGCGCCAAGGCGATCAACTTCGGTCTGATCTACGGCATGGGCGCGCAGAAGCTCGGCAAGGACATCGGCGTCGACACCAAGACCGCCAAGGCCTACATCGATACTTACTTCGCTCGTTATCCAGGCGTTCGCGAATACATGGAGCGCACTCGCGCGCAGGCGGCGGATCAGGGTTACGTCGAAACTTTCTTCGGGCGTCGCCTCTACCTGCCGGAGATCAACTCGAACAAGCCGCAGGAACGCGCCGCTGCAGAACGCACAGCGATCAACGCGCCGATGCAGGGCACGGCAGCGGACATCATCAAGAAAGCCATGGTGGCTGTGGATAACTGGCTGACCACGTCGGGTCTGGACGCGCGGGTCATCCTGCAAGTGCACGACGAACTGGTGCTGGAGGTTCGCGAGGATCTGGTCGAGCAGGTCAGCGCCGAGATTCGTACGCACATGAGCGAAGCGGCGAAACTGGATGTGCCGCTGCTGGTGGAAGTTGGCGTTGGCAACAACTGGGATGAGGCGCACTGAGTATTGGCAGAGTTGCCGCGACGCGCCGTCGCGGCAAGCCCCGGGAACCGGGCTTAGACCGATAAATACTTGAGGCTATTCCAAAGCTTTTTGAAAAAAATCTGAACTAATCTGTTGATCGAACACTCAGAGGTACTGAATGGCTGGTGAAGCCCTTCGATGCTCCTATGTTGTGTTAAGTGTTGGCAGATATCTGAACCCCGCCCTAGCGGTTCGGACCTTGAACCCCGGAACTTCTCCCTCCCCAATGAAGTCCGGGGCTTTTTTTGCCCCAAAACTGGCTGTGATGCCGTCATGCTGCGTTAAAAGCACCGCTAAAAATGCTCATTTAGGTACCCTAAACTCCGCTTTTTAGCGGTGCTTTCGCCTTGCCTGACAGCACCACAGTCAGTTTTGAAATTGTCTTACTCGGCTGCCGCCTCGGCGCCTTTGTCTGCCAGTTCCATCCAGTCGGCCAGTACAGTGTAGGCCTCTTCCAGGCCCATGCGTTTTGGTGCGGAGAACAACTGGATGGTGATCGAGTCGCCCCAGCCTTTGCGGATTTCCGACTGTACTTTCAGCAGGGTGTTCTTGGCTGCGCCGTAGGTGAGCTTGTCGGCCTTGGTCAGCAGGATGTGCATCGGCATGCCGGCGGCGACGGCCCAGTCGAGCATCAGCAGGTCGAAGTCGGTCATCGGATGGCGGATATCCATCATCAGAATCAGACCTTTCAAACTCTCCCGACCACCGAGGTAAGCCTCGAGGTGGCGCTGCCAGTGTTGCTTGAGCGGGATCGGTACTTTTGCATAACCGTACCCCGGCAGGTCGACCAGACGGCGATCTTCGTCTAGCTTGAAGAAGTTCAACAGCTGTGTGCGGCCCGGAGTTTTCGAGGTGCGCGCCAGGCTGGCGTGGGTCAGGGTGTTCAGCGCGCTGGATTTGCCAGCGTTGGAACGACCGGCAAACGCCACTTCGAAGCCTTCGTCGTCTGGGCATTGATCGACTTTGGCGGCACTGAGCATGAACGTGGACTGTTGGCACAGGCCGAGGATGGGATTCTTGAGTTGCATGGGATTTCCGATGTGGGCGGCGCCGGGAATGGGCGCGGAACGCGGTGTCGCTTCCGTTTCAGTGACGCCAGTATATAATGCCGCAGATTTTGTGTGTGCTTTGTCCCAGCGAAGGATGAAGTTCACGAGAGCGACAGACTTTGATTGCGCATTAGAACGCAGAACGCTCTCAACCCTGAAAAGGTCGTTTTATGACGAAATGGCTGCTGGCTGCCGGAGTCTTGATGCCGCTTTACAGCGCACAGGCTACACAGGATCCGGAAGCTGTGTACAACCGTGTTTGTGGTGCCTGTCATTCCGGCCAACTACCCATGGCGCCCGCAAGAGGCGATCAGGAAGCTTGGACGCCGAGGTTGGCGAAAGGTATGGGGACGCTGGTGCAACACGTGACCCAGGGTTTCAAGGCGATGCCGCCGCGTGGTTTGTGCATGGACTGCAGTGCCGAGGATTACCAGGCCATCATCCTGTGGATGAGCGAGAGTAAGCCCGGTCCATAACTTAACCCTTAGCCGTAGTTGGATTAGCTGATGAACAAATTGATCGTGAGTCTGCTGTTGACCGTGGGAATTTCAGGTGTCGCCCATGCTGCCGGCGATGCCGCAGCAGGCCAGGCCAAAGCTGCCGTGTGCGGAGCCTGCCATGGCCCGGACGGCAACAGCATGGCGCCAAACTTTCCGAAACTGGCAGGTCAAGGTGAACGCTACCTCGACAAGCAATTGCACGACATCAAGTCGGGCAAGCGCGTGGTGCTGGAAATGACCGGGCTGCTGACCAACCTGAATGACCAGGATCTGGCCGACATCGCTGCGTACTTCGCCAGCCAGAAAGGCAGCGTCGGCGCCGCCGATCCGAAGATCGTCGCTCGCGGTGAAGCGCTGTTCCGTGGCGGCAACCTGGAAAAAGGTCTGCCAGCCTGCACCGGCTGCCACTCGCCGAACGGCTCCGGCAATGCCGCCGCAGGCTTCCCACACTTGGGTGGCCAGCATGCGCAATACATCGCCAAGCAACTGACCGATTTCCGCAAGGAAGAAGGCGGTCGCGCCAACGACGGCGACGCGATGACCATGCGCACCATCGCGCGCAAGCTGAGCGATGAAGACATCGCTGCGGTTTCCAGCTACATCCAGGGCCTGCACTGAGGCCCTGAATCGAGGGCTGAACGAGGCGCGCAGCGCCGGCCACGTTAACGCTCGATTAATCCTTCGCAGCAAGTATAAAAAGGGTGGCTTTGGCCGCCCTTTTTTGTGGCCGCTGCCGTTACACTACAGCACTCATGCCCGCCAGGATCTGTGTCGAAACAGGTCGAGCGAGGCGACCCAAATTGTTCAGGAGTAAAGCATGCGTAATCTGATCATCAGCGCCGCCCTCGTCGCTGCCAGCCTGTTCGGCGTCACCGCCCAGGCCGCTGAAGCCCCTGCCGCCCCTTACGTCGAACTGGCCAACCCGGTGCCGGTGGCAAAGCCTGGCAAGATCGAAGTGGTCGAGCTGTTCTGGTACGGCTGCCCGCATTGCTACGCTTTTGAGCCAGTGATCAATCCATGGGTTGAAAAACTGCCGTCCGATGTCAACTTCGTGCGCATTCCCGCCATGTTCGGCGGCCCATGGGACGCTCACGGTCAGATGTTCCTGACTCTGGAAGCCATGGGTGTCGAGCATCAGGTGCACAACGCCGTGTTCAACGCGATCCAGAAAGAACACAAGAAGCTCACCGACAAGAACGACATGGCTGACTTCCTCGCCACTCAAGGCGTGGACAAGGACAAGTTCCTCGCCACTTTCGACTCGTTCGCTATCAAAGGCCAGATCGTCAAAGCCCGTGAGCTGGCGAAGAAGTACGAAATCACTGGCGTGCCAACCATGATCGTCAATGGTAAATACCGCTTCGACATCGGCTCTGCCGGTGGTGCCGAGCAAGCATTGAAGCTGGCTGACGATCTGGTCGCCAAAGAGCGAGCGGCGAACAAGGCTGCTGCCAACTAAGCGCGGCATTCGCCATGCGCCGCTGGAAGTCCGAACGCATCGTTGGCCTGCATGATCCGCAGGTCAACGAGCATCATCTGGCGTCTACGGGCCTGCCCGCAGACCAGCGTCTGCGCTTGCTGAGCTTCAACATTCAGGTCGGCATCAGCACCGAACGCTATCGGCATTACCTGACCCGCAGCTGGCAGCATCTGCTGCCGCACACCGGGCGTTCCGGCAATCTGCAAAAGATCGGTGACCTGCTCGGCGACTTCGATCTGGTCGCCCTGCAGGAAGCCGATGGCGGCAGCCTGCGCTCGGGCTACGTCAATCAGGTCGAACATCTGGCCCACCTCGGCGCCTTTCCCTACTGGTATCAACAACTCAATCGCAACCTCGGTCGACTGGCCCAGCACAGCAATGGCGTGCTCAGTCGCCTGAAGCCGTGGGCGATCGAGGATCACCCGTTGCCCGGCCCGAAAGGTCGCGGCGCGATCCTGCTGCGCTTCGGCGAAGGTCCGGAGGCACTGGTGGTGGTGATGATGCATTTGGCCCTCGGCGCGCGGACGCGCAGCCTGCAACTGGCCTACATTCGTGATTTGATCAGCGGGTACAAGCATCAGGTGCTGATGGGCGACATGAATACCCATGCCAGCGACCTGCTCGAACACTCGCCGTTACGCGATCTCGGCCTGCTGGCCCCGCAGGTGGAAGCGACCTTCCCCAGCTGGCGCCCACAGCGTTGCCTTGATCATATTCTGCTCAGCCCGACCCTGACCCTGGAAAAGGTCGAGGTGCTGGCCCAGCCCATTTCCGATCACCTGCCGGTCGCGGTGGAAATTCGTCTGCCGGGTTCGCTCACGGCCGACGCATTGCCCGCGTTGAGCCCTGCCCCTCGCGGAACCTGTGAATGAGCGACGACGCCCAGCGCTGGAAAGAGAAGTACCTCAAGAGCATCGAACAGCAGGACAAGCTCGAACGCCGCTGGGCCGCGCGACTCGACCTGCTGCGGCGCGGTCTGGTGCGCAGCACGCTGGCGGCCGAGGGCACCGACAAGGTCGTCGATCAGTGCATGAAAGAAATGCGCGAAGTCGTGCGTACCGATGACATGGACGCCGGCCTCGCCGCCCTGCTGCCGCGTCTGGAAAAAGCCGTGCTCGACTCCGAGCAGCGCCGTGAAACGCGCATTGATCAGGTCAGCACCGCGCTGACCGCGCTGGTTACCCAGTTGCAGGCCCTGCCATTGCCGCGCGAAGTCGCGCAACCGCTGAAGAAATTTGCCAAACAACTGGACAGCCGCGTCGGTCAGGCACGGGAAATGCCGCTGCTGTTGAGCGAACTCAGTGGTTTGCAGGGCAAGGCCTTGAGTCAGTTGGAAACGCCTGCCGAGCCGGGGCGGCCGGGGTTGTTGCAGCGTTTGTTTGGTAGTCGCGACAGTGAAGAAGCCGTTGCACCGGCGGCCGACATACCAGCAACACCAGTGCCGCAGCCGGTCGAAGCCCGGCAGCCTGAACCGGAGCCTGCGCAATCGGCATCGGTGGCCAACGCTGAGCCAACGATCGCAGCGCCCGAGACCGTCATCGAAACGCCCGCCCAGACACCGCCTGATGAGCCGCAAGTCGTTGCGTTCGCTGCGCCTGTGGTCGCCGTTGAAGCCGAGCCAGCGCAGGTTGAACCAACCGCTGACGCCGAGATGACCGTCGCTGCGCCAGCAACCGAGGCGTTCAACCCCGATGAACTGAGCCACCCCGGCGATCCGTCGCCGCTGATTCTCGATAGCCTGCCCTTGCCCGAGCCGATCGCTCAGGCCTTGGCCGCCATCGACCCGGAGCAGTCGGAGCACGACATCCTCTTCGCTCTGCCGGATTCCCCGGAGCCGTCCTACAGCTCCGTGGCCAGACATATCGAAGACACGCTGATCGGCCTGCTCGACGACCTGACCCTGCCCGAGCGCCACCGGCCGCAAGCCGAAGCCATGCGCGAGCGGCTCAAACACGGGCTGAACTGGTACGAACTGTTGCCGATCCTCGACGATCTCGCGACTTTGATGCTGGCGATTACCGATAGCGGTCAGCACGAATTCGAAGCCTATCTGCAACAGCTCAACGAACGCCTTGAAGCGTTTCAGAGCAACCTGCAAGCGGCCAGCGAAGGGCATGCCGACAACAGCTCGGCGGCGCGGGCCATGGACACGCAGATTCGCGAGCAGGTCGATGGCTTGCAGAGCAGCGTACAGCAAGCAGCCGACCTCGATGACCTCAAGCATGTGCTGGAGAATCACCTGGAAGGCCTGCTGGGAACGATGGATCAGCACCAGAAGCAGCGCGACGCCCGCGAGCAGGAAGTCGCCGCCAGGTTGAAGAGCCTGTCGGAGCGCGTGGCGCATATGGAACAGGAAGCCATGGGCTTCCGTGAACACCTTGAAGAGCAGCGGCAGAAAGCCCTGATCGATCCGTTGACCGGCCTGCCCAACCGCGCGGCGTGGAGTGAACGCCTGGAGCATGAAATCCAGCAATGGCAGCAGCACGGCAACACCCTCAGCCTGGCCATGCTCGACCTCGATCACTTCAAGCGGATCAACGACAGCTATGGCCATCTGGCCGGCGACAAAGTGCTGAAGATCATCGCCACGGTATTGCGCAAACGCCTGCGCGGCTCGGATTTCATCGCCCGTTTCGGCGGTGAGGAGTTCGTGCTGTTGCTGCCCGCGACGCCACCAGCGGTGGGCGCGAAACTGCTGGAAACCCTGCGCGCGGCGATCGAAGCCTGCCCGTTTCATTTCAAGGGCGAGCGAGTGACTATCACCATTTCCATGGGACTCGCGTCATTCCGGGTGGGAGAACACAGCGATCTGGTGCTGAAAAGAGCCGATCAGGCGCTGTACCGAGCAAAAAACGCCGGGCGCAACCGAGTCGAGCTCGGCTAAGGCAATTGTTCCATTTTGTTTAAATCCGCCCGCTGGCGGACTCTGAGCAAATCCGTACGTTACACTGTTGCATTATCGTTTTCAGCGTATCGTCCTCTGCCATGAAATTCCTTGCCCTTGTTGCCTCGCTGCTCGTCCTCGCCGGTTGCGCCAGTGGTCCGCGCTATGACACCAGCCATCCTTCGGCCAATTACGACAGCCGCATCCAGTTCGTTGTGGTGCATTACACCTCGGCGTCTCTGGAGCGTTCGCTGCAATTGCTGACCCATGGCGACGTCAGTAGCCATTACCTGATCGGCGATGACAAGAGCGCCACCGTGTACAAGCTGATGGACGAAAACCAGCGCGCCTGGCACGCCGGCGAAAGTCAGTGGCAGGGCCGCACCTGGCTGAACTCCAGTTCCATCGGCATCGAAATCGTCAATCCCGGCTACAAGGACACACCGACCGGGCGCCTGTGGTATCCGTACAGCGAAGCGCAGATCCAGTCGTTGATCACCCTGCTCAAGGACATCAGCAAACGCAACGGCATCAGCCCGCGGCACATCATCGGTCACAGCGACATCGCGCCGTTGCGCAAGCTTGATCCGGGGCCACTGTTCCCCTGGAAACGTCTCGCCGCCGAAGGCCTTGGCCTGTGGCCGAACGAGCAAGCGGTGGCGCGTCAGCAGGCGGTGTTCAACAGCAACCCGTTGCCGGAGATCGGCTGGTTCCAGGCGCAACTCGCGCGTCTGGGTTACGACACACCGCAGACCGGCGAGCTGGACGTCGCCACGCGCCACGTCCTCGCCGCGTTCCAGATGCATTACCGCCCTGCCCGCTTCGACGGCACGCCGGATGCGCAAACCGCAGCACTTCTTCTGGTCCTCAATCAGACAAAATAATGACGCCCGCCCGACGGTCAGGGCGAAATCGCAATCAGCAGCTATAACTCATGGTAATTCTTCGGAAAATCCCTGATGGCTGCGACCCGAGAGACGCTGCGTAGCTGGTTTTATCGCCCTGTTTTTTTGGCGATGATCGCGGCTGTCCTCAGCGCCAGCCTGCTGATTGCCGGCGGTATGTTCGCGGCGATGCGCCAGATGGAAATGCGCGAGAGCCAGGAAATGAACGCCCAGGGCGAACGTTTCCTCGCGCGCCTCGAACAATTGTTCGGCCAGTTGCGCGAAAGTCTCGACGACCTTGAAGCCCAGCCCTTGCGCGGCTGCGACGAAGAAATGATCGCGACTTTGCAGCAAGTCACCTTCAACTACCGCTTCGTCTACGAAGCCGCATATATGGACGCTTCGCGGTTCTGCTCCAACCGTCCGCGCCAGGAAGGTCTGTCGTTGGTGCGCGCGCCGGACATTCAGGGCCCGACCTACAGCTATTGGCTGAACACCACCACCGAACCCGATGAAAACCGCGCGGCGCTGATGCTCGGTCGCGGCAACTTTCGTGTCGCTACCTCGCGCGGGCATTTGACCGACATGGTCGATCTGTCGTCCGGCAGCAGCCTGCTGGTGGTACTCGATCACGGCACTCGCGCGATTCCGGTGCTCGGCACCGCACAGACCTGGCCACCGACCGAACTCTGGCCACCGAAGAGCCCTGATGCGCTGCAAGTCACGCAAACGCGGCTGATCTATCGCATGCCCACCGACAACCCGGAATATCAATTGGTGCTGATTACGCCGCGCACGGGCATGCACGTCCCGGCGGTGTGGTGGTGGCTGTTGCCGGTGTGCCTGATCGCCGGGGCCGTTGTCGGCTTTCTGACCTTGCTATTGGTGCGTCAGCGCCAGTCGCTGGATGCCGAGCTGCACGGGGCGATCCGCCGGGGTGAGTTGCAGGTGCTGTATCAGCCGATCTTCGATCTCGACAGCCGCAACTGCGTCGGCGCCGAAGCGCTGCTGCGCTGGCGGCGCCCGGACGGCACGCTGACCAGCCCCGACCTGTTCATTCCCATGGCGGAGAACACCGGGCAGATCCGGCAGATGACCGACTTCGTCTTGCAGCGTCTGCTCGAACAACTGGGCCAGTTACTGCGCGCCAACCCGCAGCTGTATATCTCGGTGAACCTCGCAGCCTGCGATGTCATGGTGCCGCGCATCGGCCAGGTCATGGCGCGGCTGCTCGCGCTGCACCGTGTCGCCGCGCGGCAGATAGCCTTCGAAGTCACCGAGCGCGGCCTGATTGATGTGGTGGTGGCGCGGGAAAACCTGCAAGCCTTGCGCGACGTCGGCCATCAGGTGCTGATCGATGATTTCGGCACCGGCTATTGCAGCCTCGCCTATCTGCAGACCTTGCCGGTGGACTGTTTGAAAATCGACAAGGCGTTTATCGATGCGCTGGGCCATGACGCGGCGAGCAGCGGCGTCGCTCCGCACATCATTCACATGGCGCAGGCGCTGGATCTGAAAGTGATTGCCGAAGGCATTGAGCTGGAATCCCAAGCCGCACTGCTCAGCAGTGAGGGAGTCAAGTTCGGTCAGGGCTGGCTGTTCGCCCACGCACTGAGCGCCGTGCAGTTCATCGAACTGATCACCCGCGGCAGGCGCCTTGCCGCGCGGCGTATGGACGACGAAGCCTAGACGGCCAGCGCCATGTAGAACTGGGTGCCCTGCCCCGGCCGCGAATAAACGCCCATGCGTCCGCCGTGCAACTGGACGATTTCCTTGCACAGCGCCAGGCCGAGCCCGGCGCCGCCCTTCTTGCGCCCGACCTGCACGAACGGTTCGAAGATCCGCCCCTGCTGGCCGTAGGCAATGCCCTCGCCATTGTCTTCGACGCTGATGATCACCCGCTCGCCATGGCGGCGCGCCTGCAGACGGATCTGCCCGTCGCGGGCGGTGTGGCGTAAGGCGTTGTCGATCAGATTGTCGAGGACGCGATCAAGTTGCGCCTGATCAGCCTGCAACCTCGGCAACGGGCCTTGAATCTCGACGTTCAGCGCAACACCTTTGGCCGCAGCCACGTCGGCAAAGCGCAGCTGCGCCTGCTCCAGCAAGTCTTCAATGGAACATGGCGCCAGAGTGAGTTTCTGTAGGCCGTTCTGGTAGCGCGAGAAGTTGAGCAAGTCGTTGATCAACTGCATCAGACGCTGCATTTCTTCGTTAACCGTATCCAGCAGGTCAGCTTCGCGCGATTCCGCCGGGAACTTGGCCCGCTCGCGAAACAGTCCGAAGGCCATGTGCATGCCGGTGACCGGCGTGCGCAGCTCGTGGGAAGCGCGCAAGACAAACTCACTGCGCACGCGCTCGAACGCGCGTTGCTCGGTGACATCGTGCAGCACCATCACCGCGCCGAGAATATGCCCCTGGGTATGACTGACCGGCGTCAGGCTGTAGGTCAGCAGGCGCGATTCGCCATCGACTTCGATGCTCAGATCTTCCGGCGCACGCTCCAGCGTGCCGCCGCGCAGGACCAATTGCAGTTGCGCATCCAGCTCCGGACGGCCGAGTGCAGTACCCAGGCCTTGGCCGAGCCGGTCGTCTTCCCAGCCCAACTGGCGCTGAGCCACGGGGTTGAGGTGTTCGAGCTGGCCCTGGCGGTCGATCATCAGCAAGCCATCGTCGATGCTGTCGAGCACCGCTTGCAAGCGCTGCTGACCGGCCAACAGTTCGTCGACATTCATCGCCTGGTGTTCGCGCAACGCCTCGGCCATCAGGCCGAAGCGTCGCGACAGCAGGTTGACTTCCATGGCCGTGGAAATCGGCAGGGTCACGTCATAGTTGCCCTGGCCGATATTGTCGGCAGCCTTGGCCAGCGCTTCGATCGGTGCGCCGAAACGTCGGGCGATGCCCTGGGCGGTGACGAAACCGATGATCAGCACCGCCAGCCCGACCAGGCCAAGCAGCCCGGCAATCAGCAACGCGCGTTCACGGGCAGCGTGCTGGACCGCGTTGATGGTTTCCAGCGCATGTTTGTGCTCAGCAATCAGGCCATTACGAAGAATGTTGAAGCGCTCGCGGAAATCCGCGGTGGTACTGGCGTTCTTCGCCGCTTCGGCGGTCACGTCGAATGAGGCGAGGAAGTTCAGGTAGTCGGCCTTGGCCTGGCGGAAACCGTAAGGCTGGCCATCGCCCTCCTGCTGCTGGGCGATGCCTTGGTCGAGCAACTCGAAGTAGTGCTGTTTGGACGCTTCGAACGCAACGGGATCGGGTTTGTCGGCGAGCATGATGATCAATTGATCACCGAGGGTCTGGCGCAGCTTGAGGCCCAGATCCAGGGTGACGAAGTTGCTGCGCACCAGCGCTTCCTGTGACCCGGCCATCTGCATCACGCTGACCAGCCCGAGCAAGAGCCCGAGCAAGGCCACGGTGATCAACGCAGAAATGCTCAGGAACAGGCGCGTGCGCAGCTTGATCGCCAGTTTCATCGCGCAGTGCTCACAGGTTGTACTGCTTGCGTTTGCGATACAGGGTCGAGGCGTCGATGCCGAGGGTTTTCGCCGCTTGGTCCAGAGTGCCGGCGGTGGCCAGCACCGCGCCGATGTGCGCTTTCTCCAGCTCGTCCAGGCTCAGCGCCGCGCCGACCCGTGGCGCGTTGTTGGCCGGTTGTTCGGCCATGCCCAGGTGGCTGATTTCCACGCGTTCCTGCGGGCAGATGATGCTTGCTCGCTCGACGACGTTGCGCAGTTCGCGAATGTTGCCCGGCCAGCGATAACCGAGCAGCGCTTCGCGCGCCTCATCGCTGAAGCCGCGCGCCGGACGCGCGTACTCTTTGACGAAACGTGCAAGGAACCGATCGGCGAGGGTCAGGATGTCTTCGGCGCGCTCGCGCAACGGCGGCAGATGCAGGGTGATGACGTTGAGACGATAGAGCAGGTCTTCGCGGAAACGTCCGTCGCGGACCATGTCTTCAAGATTGAGGTTGGTGGCGGCAAGGATGCGCACATCGGCGCGGCGAGTGACCGGATCGCCGACCCGCTCGTATTCCTTGTCCTGGATGAAGCGCAGCAACTTGGGTTGCAAAGTCAGCGGAAAGTCGCCGATCTCGTCGAGAAACAGCGTGCCGCCGTCCGCCTGGTTGACTCGACCCAGCGTGCTTTCGCTGGCGCCGGTAAACGCGCCACGGCTATGGCCAAACAGCTCGCTTTCCATCAGCTCGGCAGTCAGCGACGGGCAGTTGATAGTGACGCAGGATTTCTTCTCGCGCTTGCTCCAGCCGTGGATCGCACGGGCCAGTTCACCTTTACCCGTGCCGGACTCGCCAAGGATAAGAATGTTGGCGTCGGTGCTTGCGACCTGCCGGGCCGTTTCCAGCACGACTTTCATCGCCGGGCTGTGGGAATCGAGACCGTCTTTCGGTTTGCGGATCTCGCCTTCCAGCGCTTCAAGGCGCGCGGAGAGCTGGCGCACTTCCAGTTGCTTGGCGGTGGCCAGGCGCAGTTGATCAGGGCTGCACGGCTTGACCAGATAATCGGCGGCGCCAGCCTGAATGGCATCAACCGCGGTGTCGACCGCCGAGTGGGCGGTGACGATCACTACGCGCATCCACGGCGCCTGAATGCGCATCTGCGCGAGGACGTCGAGCCCGTTGTCCTCGCCCAGGCGCAAATCAAGGAAGCACAGATCGAAGACCTGACGTTGCAGCAAAGCATCGGCCTGGGCTGCGCTATTGGCGGTGGCTACCGTATAGCCTTCGTCTTCGAGGCAATAACGAAACGTACGCAGGATGGCGGATTCATCGTCCACCAGCAGAATGCGGCCTTGTTGCTCAGTGGCAGATTCCATTTTTCCTACGCTCCATAGTGATTAGTCTTGGGTTAGTCCCGGAAAAATCGGGCAAGTTGCATGGTTGATTCTGAACGATACCAGCCATAGGAGGGTAGCTCTCTACTGCAATAACGGCCAATTCATTGATTTCGTTGAGTTTTAAAACATTCTGCGTTTTGCAGGGCAGATCCTGCGTCCTCTTCTGACATCTGCGTACCGGTAGCAATTCCATATCATCGAAATTTCCCACGAAATAATCGTGCATTGCGCACGACCGCAGAAGAGCCATCGTGCAGGATGCGTCTCAGGAAATTTATCAATCAAGCATAACTCATTGTTTTTATTGATTTTTTCGCAGATGAAAAAACTGGCATGCAGGCTGCAATACCTCACTCAGCCCGGGCAGAACAGCACTGCCCCAACCGAACAAGCGTGAGGAACACAGGATGACTCGCCCAATCGCCGCCCAAGTACGTATTTCGCCACTGCAGATCCAGCAAGGTCTGTTCGGTGTACTGGCGTTGCTGATCACCCTGATCGTCTGCCAGCAGTACATGAGCTGGGAAAACAGCCGCAAACCCGAGCCACTGATTTCGATGCAGCACAGCACTCAAACGCACTTCAGTGCCGTGAGCAGCAGCCAGGTTGAAAACGCTTCGATGCACATGATCGATGTCGACCAGGCGCAACCGCTGGATCAATTGCCACGGGAAGAGCGCTGGGTTTTCTAAGCCTTTGAACACATTCAGGCGCGTAGCGCCGGAAACCGGAAACACCCCTAAATAGAGAAGTAAGGAGAATCACCATGTTGAGCTGGGCAATTACATTCTTGATCATTGCCATCATCGCCGCCGTTCTGGGCTTCGGTGGTATCGCGGGCACCGCCACGGGTATCGCCAAGATTCTCTTTGTCGTGTTCCTGGTGATGTTCATCGCTTCTTTCTTCTTTGGCCGTCGCGGCCGAGGTTAACGATGATCGGTCTCAAGACATTGGCCGCCGCCCTGCTTCTGGGCGGCAGTGCCATGGCCATGGCGGCCAATGACGGCCAGACCCGGGTCAACGAACTGCTCGCCTCCGACGCGCAGTACCGTGAAACCTGGGAAGGCGTGATCAAAAAGGAAGAGCGCGTACCGGAATGGGTGATCAACCTGTCCGGCACCTCCGAACAACAGATGCATGCCGTTACGGAAGATGGCGATCAGTATCTGGTCGGCCCGCTCTGCGAGAGTCAGGACAAGTGTCTGAATCACCGTTTGATCGTGGCCTTCAGCTTCGACAAGGATGACGCCTACGCCATGCTGGTCGATGTCCCGGAAGGTCTTCCGCAGGACAAGTCGCCGACGCGACACGCGACTTATCGCTTCTTCGGCAAACCTGATCAGGGCATGCAGGATCTGCTGATGGAAACCCTGAAGAAAGATCCGAAGTGGTACTGACGCAGGACGCGCAAAGGTTTCGAACACGAAAGCAGCGCCCCGCTGCTTTCCATTGCACCGCCCGATGAGGGTCGGTGCATGACCAGGGGGCCGGGACGTTCTGACTGATACAGGGTCGGAGTGACCTACGGGTACAGGGAGTACCTGCGCAAGGGCCGGGTCAGGGTAAAAGCTGCGCCGCAGGTTCGTCGACCCGGTGGTCTGACGAATCTGCGCTGGGCTTTGAATCCGCTAAAACATTGATCCAGCACGGCAAATTCCTTTTTTCAATCGACGACACTGCGAGGAAAACATTTCGCGGTGTTTCCTGGCGACCGTATATCGACAAAGATCGCGCTCGTTCCGTGTGACTTCTAGTCTTGCGATTCAGACTTTTTCCGGAAATTTCCGCCGGTTTTGCCTGTGCGAAATTTAACCAGCCTACGCTGTAACGGCCGGTTCACGGCACTTATGCTGGCACAAATGTCACAATCGAACCGCTTGGGACGCCAGTTTCAAATAAAAAAGCTCATGCCGATTAGGCATAGGGTAGGCGTTTACGGCATTAGACGGCGCCACCTTGCATCGGAATAGTTGCGCCTTTTTTCGCCTGCCGAAGAGCCATAAACACGCGCTTCGGGGCACCTTATACGGAGGCAGATGCACAGACTTTTCCGCTGATGAGCGTTCCAGTTCCTGCATGTGCCTGAGTCAAACGCAAGTAAGGGTAAAGATAATGAAGAAGGCAAAAATCAGCCTCGCCTGGCAGATCCTCATCGGTCTGATTCTGGGGATTGCAATTGGTGCGTTGCTCAACCACTTCAGTGCCGAAAAGGCCTGGTGGATCAGCAACGTCCTGCAACCGGCAGGCGATATCTTTATCCGTCTGATCAAGATGATCGTGATCCCGATCGTCATTTCCTCGCTGATCGTCGGCATCGCTGGCGTCGGCGACGCCAAGAAACTCGGGCGTATCGGCCTGAAGACGATCATCTATTTCGAGATCGTCACCACCATCGCCATCGTTGTCGGTCTGGTGCTGGCCAACGTGTTCCATCCGGGCACCGGCATCGACATGAGCACCCTGGGCACGGTGGACATCTCCAAGTACCAGGCGACCGCCGCCGAAGTGCAGCATGAACATGCATTCATCGAAACCATCCTCAACCTGATCCCGTCGAACATCTTCGCGGCCATGGCTCGCGGCGAAATGCTGCCGATCATCTTCTTCTCCGTACTGTTCGGTCTCGGCCTGTCGAGCCTGCAGTCGGACCTGCGCGAGCCGCTGGTGAAGATGTTCCAGGGCGTTTCGGAAAGCATGTTCAAGGTCACCCACATGATCATGAACTACGCCCCGATCGGCGTATTCGCACTGATCGCGGTGACCGTGGCCAACTTCGGCTTCGCCTCGCTGCTGCCGCTGGCGAAACTGGTGATCCTGGTTTACGTCGCCATCGCCTTCTTCGCGTTCGTCGTGCTGGGCCTGATCGCCAAGCTGTTCGGCTTCTCGGTGCTCAAGCTGATGCGCATCTTCAAGGATGAGCTGGTACTGGCCTACTCCACAGCCTCCTCGGAAACCGTGCTGCCACGTGTCATCGAGAAAATGGAAGCCTACGGCGCGCCGAAAGCCATCTGCAGCTTCGTGGTGCCGACCGGTTACTCGTTCAACCTCGATGGCTCGACCCTGTACCAGTCGATCGCGGCGATCTTCATCGCCCAGCTGTATGGCATCGACCTGTCGATCAGCCAGCAACTGCTGCTGGTGTTGACGCTGATGGTCACCTCCAAAGGTATCGCCGGCGTACCGGGCGTGTCTTTCGTAGTGCTGCTGGCCACTTTGGGCAGCGTCGGCATTCCACTTGAGGGCCTGGCGTTCATCGCTGGTGTCGATCGCATCATGGACATGGCGCGTACTGCACTGAACGTGATCGGTAATGCCTTGGCAGTGCTGGTTATCGCGCGCTGGGAAGGCATGTACGACGACGCCAAGGGTGAGCGTTACTGGAACTCCCTGCCGCACTGGCGCAGCAAGGAAAAACTGCCGGCTGGCGAAATTTCCAAGAACTGATGCAAAACCCTGTGGGAGCGAGCCTGCTCGCGAAGACGGTGTATCAATCTACAGAGATGTTGAATGTGCCGGCCTCTTCGCGAGCAGGCTCGCTCCCACAGTGATTGATGCAAGCCCCACCAACAAACCCCGGAGCAATCCGGGGTTTGTCGTTTCTGGCGACCCCGCTATCATTCGCCGCATTCTTCGGGGGATTTGACTGATGCTTAATGGCCTGTGGCTTGGCTTCTTCATCGTTGCAGCCGTGTCGGCGCTGGCGCAGTGGCTGATCGGCGGCAACGCTGGGATCTTCGCGGCGATGGTGGAAAGCATTTTCGCCATGGCCAAGCTGTCGGTCGAAGTCATGGTGCTGCTATTCGGCACCCTCACCCTCTGGCTGGGCTTTCTGCGCATCGCCGAGAAAGCCGGGATCGTCGAGTGGCTGGCCAAGGTGCTCGGCCCGCTGTTTCTGCGGCTGATGCCGGAAGTCCCCGCCGGCCACCCTGCCCTAGGCCTGATCACGCTGAACTTTGCCGCCAACGGCCTTGGCCTGGACAACGCCGCCACGCCGATCGGCCTGAAAGCCATGAAAGCGCTGCAGGAGCTCAATCCCAGCTCCACCATCGCCAGCAACGCGCAGATCCTGTTTCTGGTGCTCAACGCCTCGTCGCTGACCCTGCTGCCCGTGACCATCTTCATGTACCGCGCCCAGCAAGGCGCGCCGGATCCGACGCTGGTGTTCCTGCCGATTCTGCTGGCGACCAGTTGCTCGACTATCGTCGGTTTCCTCTCCGTAGCTTTCATGCAACGCCTGCGCATCTGGGACCCGGTGGTCCTCGCCTATCTGCTGCCCGGCGCGCTGATCCTTGGCGGCTTCATGGCCCTGCTTGGTACGCTTTCTGCGACAGCACTGGCGGGATTGTCGTCGATCCTCGGCAATCTCACGCTGTTCGGCCTGATCATGCTGTTTCTGCTGATCGGCGCGCTGCGCAAGGTCAAGGTGTACGAGGCGTTCGTCGAAGGCGCGAAAGAAGGCTTTGATGTGGCAAAGAACCTCTTGCCGTATCTGGTGGCGATGCTCTGTGCGGTTGGCGTGCTGCGCGCCTCTGGTGCGCTGGATTTCGGCCTGGACGGTATTCGGCATCTGGTCGAGTGGGCCGGTTGGGACACGCGCTTCGTCGATGCGCTGCCGACGGCGATGGTCAAACCGTTCTCCGGCAGCGCCGCACGGGCGATGCTCATCGAGACCATGCAGACCTCCGGCGTCGACAGCTTCCCGGCGCTGGTCGCGGCGACGGTGCAGGGCAGTACCGAAACCACGTTCTATGTGCTGGCGGTGTACTTCGGCGCGGTGGGGATTCAACGCGCACGGCACGCGGTGGGGTGTGCGTTGTTGGCTGAGTTTGCCGGAGTGGTGGGCGCTATCGGGGTCTGCTACTGGTTCTTCGGCTGAGCAAAATTCCCATGTGGGAGCGAGCCTGCTCGCGAAGACGGAGTGTCAGTCAACGCTTAAGTGACTGATACACCGCTTTCGCGAGCAGGCTCGCTCCCACAGGGATTGTGGTGTGTCAGCGCGGTTGCGGGGCCAGTTTCTGCCCTTGCTCTACGGCCCATGCCACAACCTTGGCCGTAAGGCGATCACTGGCCTGACCAAACCCGGCGACCACCGCTGGCACCTGCACATCGCTCAACGGCTGGCGCTCTTCAAAACGGCGGCTGGCGAGGATGCGCTGGTCATAGCCGCGCACCAGCAACGCATCGACCCGCATCACAACGCCGGCCTGGGTGCCCTGATATTCGGTCTGAAACGCCTGCAAACTGCCGCCCAGTTCCAGATCCGCCTGGAAGTTGCTGTCGTCGGTGCTCAGCAGCGTCACTCGACCATCCCGCGCGAAGCCATCAAGCAAGCGATTGCGCAGCAGCACCGGCGCCGGATCGCTCCAGCGCGAGCCCTTGTAGCTGCTGATCACATCGCCCTGCGGGATCACGGCAATGCTCGGCCGGTTCAACGCTTCGCTGGCCTGCAATTTATTCAAGCGCAGCGACCACGGCTGAACCGTCGCCGGGCTGGCCGAGGCGGGCGCCGGTGCAGCGGGCAGGCGGTAGACGTCCGAAGGTTCCGACTTGGGCAAGATCGAGCACGCGCCGATCAGGGTCAGGCCAGCGCCGAGCAGGGCGATTCGAGTCAACTTCATGGGGTGAATTCCTTGTTCTTGTCGCTGCCCAGCAGGTAGCCGCTGGGGTTGGCCTCGAGGCGTTGGGAAATGGCGCGCAGCGAGGTCAGCGTCTCGCGCAGTTCGCGAATCGCCGGGGCCAGGCCGTTGAGGCCCTGCATGCCGTTATCCAGCGAATTCTGGTTTTTGCTGAGCAAGCCGTTGATGGTCACGCTGCTTTGCTCCAGCGACTTCATCGCCTGTTCGGCGCTGCCCAAGGCCTGCTTGCCCTGATCATTGAGCAGGCCGTTGGCGTTGCGCATCAGCAGTGAGGTCTGCTCGAGCATGCTGCCGGCCTGTTTGCCGACGGTCGCCAGTTGCTGCATGGCTTGTTTGATGTCGCCGCGCTGGTCATTGATGGTGCCGGTGGTCTGTTCCAGATGGGCAAGGGTCTTGCTCACACGCTCGACGTTTTCCGCGGAGAACATGTGGTTGGCGTTCTGCAGCAGGGCGCTGATGCCGGTCATCAAGTCGCTGCTGTCGTTGAGCAGACGCGAGATAGGCGAGGGCGAGGCGACCAGAGTTGGCAACTTGCCGTCGTGCCCGCGCAATTTCGGGCTCTCGGGTGTGCCGCCGCTGAGCTGGATGATCGAGGTGCCGGTGATACCGGTCAGCGCCAGTTTGGCCTGGGTGTCTTCCTTGACCGGCGTGTCGCCCGCCAGACGAATCCGCGCCAGCACCCGGCGCGGGTCCTGCGGGTCGAGGCGCAGGCTGACCACGTCACCGACCTTGATCCCGCTGTACTGCACCGAGCTGCCCTTGGACAGACCGCTGACCGCCTCGTTGAACACCACTTCGTAATCCTTGAACTCGGTGTCGACGCTGGATTTGGCCAGAAACAGGCCGAAGAGCAGGGCGCCGGCCACGACGATCACCGTGAACAGGCCGATCAACACATGATGGGCTCGGGTTTCCATATCAGACCTCGTTGAGCTGTTTGGCGGCGTCCAGCGCCGAGCGGCCGCGCGGGCCGTGGAAGTATTCGTGAATCCACGCGTCGGCGGTTTCCGAGACGTCGTCGATAGGGCCGGCAACCAGCACTTTCTTCTGCGCCAGCACCGCCACGCGATCGGTGATGGTGTACAACGTGTCGAGGTCGTGGGTGACCAGAAACACACTCAGACCCAACGCATCACGCAGGGTCAGGATCAATTGATCGAACTGCGCCGCGCCAATCGGATCGAGACCGGCGGTGGGTTCGTCGAGAAACAGAATGTCCGGATCCAGCGCCAGGGCCCGCGCCAGCGCCGCACGCTTGATCATGCCGCCGGACAGCGACGCCGGGTATTTGTCCGCCGCCGACAACGGCAGCCCGGCCAGCGCCAGTTTCACCGCCGCCAGATGCTCGGCGTCGTGACGGCTGAGGCCGGCGTGTTCGATCAGGGGCAGGGCGACGTTCTCGGTCACGGTCAGCGACGAGAACAGCGCGCCTTTCTGGAACAGCACACCGAAGCGGCGTTCGATCAGCGAGCGTTCATGCTCGGCCAGGTTCGGCAGGTTCTGGCCGAAGACTTTGACCATGCCTTCGCTGGGCCGATTCAGCCCGACAATGCTGCGCAGCAGCACCGATTTGCCGGTACCGGAGCCGCCAACCACGGCGAGGATCTCGCCCTTGTACACGTCCAGATCAAGGTTCTCGTGCACGCTCTGCGGGCCGAAGCGATTGCACAGGCCACGAACTTCGATCACCGCCTCCGAGGGCGCGCGGGGTAGACGACTCACCAGCCCATCTCCATGAAAAACAGCGCAGCCACCGCATCAAGCACGATCACCACGAAAATCGACTGGACCACGCTGGAGGTGGTGTGCGCGCCGACCGATTCGGCGCTGCCGCTGACCTTGAAACCTTCCAGGCAACCAATTGCCGCGATCAGGAAGGCGAAGATCGGCGCCTTCACCAGCCCGACCAGAAAATGCTGAATGCCGATGTCCGATTGCAGCAGCGAGAGGAACATCGCCGGCGAAATGTCCAGCGACACTGCGCAGACCACACCGCCACCGACGATCCCCGAGAGCATCGCCAGAAACGTCAGCATCGGCAGCGCCACCAGCAGCGCCAGCACACGCGGCACCACCAGCAATTCGATCGGGTCGAGGCCGAGAGTACGGATCGCGTCGATTTCTTCGTTGGCCTTCATCGAGCCGATCTGCGCGGTGAATGCACTGGCGGTGCGCCCGGCCATCAGGATCGCCGTGAGCAGCACGCCGAATTCGCGCAGGAACGAGAAGCCGACCAGGTCCACGGTGAAAATCGTCGCGCCGAAACTGGCCAGCACTGTGGCGCCAAGAAACGCCACCACCGCGCCGACCAGAAACGTCAGCAGGGCCACGATCGGCGCGGCGTCGAGACCGGTCTGCTCGATGTGCGCGATCATGGGTGTGATGCGCCAGCGCTGGGGCCGCAACAGACCACGGGCGATGACTTCGAGAATCAGGCCGACGAAGCCGAGCAGTTGCATCGTGTCGGTCCAGACCTTGTCCACCGCGCGGCCAATGCGCGTCAGCAGTTGCACGCTGACGCTGATTTCCGGCTCCTTGATCGGCACGCAGAAATCGCTCAGCGAGCAGTACACGGTTTGCAGCAAGGCGCGGTCGGCAGTTGAAAGGGTGCAATCGGGGTGTTCGGCGGTTTTACCCAAGCGCTCGGAACCGAGCAGCTCGACCAGCAACGAGGCGCCGGCGGTGTCGAGGGCACCGAGGCCGTTCAGATCGATGGAAGTGTTGGCATCGTACTGGCCGCGGAGCTTTTCGCTCAGGTGCTTGAGCGCGGTGTAGTGGGCGAGCGTCCAGTCGCCGCTGACGCGCAGGCGGGCAGGGCTGAACGCGGTGTCCAGGTGGGCACTGCCGGGGGTTGGGCTGCTGGTCATAAGCTCCGTGCTTGTACGGCCGTTACGAGATCCTACGTAATAGCACGAACCGGATTACTTTTCTTTGGCCGGTGTGCTGTCGGTGATTGCGAAACGCAGCACGCCGATCAACTGCCCGTCCTCGGTCAGCACCCGCACCTGCCATTTGCCCGCCGGGTTGCCGGGGAAGTTCTGCTTGTGCGTCCACGCCCGGTAGCCTTCCTTGCGCCCGCCATGGATGTCGAGGGCGATGCGGTCGACCTCTTTGCCGTTGAAGGTCCACACGTGATAAATCCGCTCGTCGAGACCGCGCGGCGCGTTGATCGCAGTGTAGGCGTAGAGCCCGCCGCTGCGGATCTGCTCGGCGCTGACGGTTTCGAGGCTGGCGCCGGGGGTGCGATCCTGCAGCTGCGTGCTGATCGCCACGTCGGTCATCCACAGCGTTGCCGGCGGCACCCACGAACGCAGCGCCCAACCGACGCCGCCGATGCCGACTGTGATGAACAGAATCGCCAGGGCATTGCGCACCGTGCGGATCGGGAAGATCGATGCCAGGCTCGGGAACGACAGCAGCACGGCAATCCCCAGCGCCCATTTGAAACTCTGCGCGGTGGTCAGGTGCATGATCACCGGCAGCGCGGTGAGCAGGGCGGCGAACAGGGTCAGGGTGTGCAGCGCGAGAAACGCCCAGCGCCGTGGCGCCAGCCATTTGTAGTACAGCGGATCGACGATAGAGATCAGTGCAGCAACGCTGAGCAGGCCGGTGAAGACAAACTGGCCGCTGTTCCACGTGGTGGTGATGAAGAAGAACGGCAGGACGAAAAACAGGCTTTCCTGATGGATCATCTGCGTCGCGTAGCGCAGCAGCGGCTGGGGAATCTCGCGTTTAAAGATTTTCGTGAACAGGCCGGTGAGGGTGTTTTCCAGCATCAGCCAGATCCAGCTGAGCAGCATGATCACCGTGATCCAGCTGGCCAGCCCCTGTTGGCGATCGACGAGGATGAAACTGCCGACCCCGGAAATGAAACCACCCGCCGCGATCAACCCGGGGTAGCGCTTCATCAGCTCGAGAAGGCGCTGGATAAGGAGGGTCAGTTTTGGCATTTTGGCGGTTCACGACGATATGGGGAAAATCCCGGAAAGGTTAACGCCGCATGCCCCCTGTGGCGAGGGGATTTATCCCCGATCGGCGGCGCCGCCGTCGTAGATCCTGCAAGCGAATTTTGTCTGGCTATACCGAGCTGCCCTTATTGGGGCTGCTGCGCAGCCCATCGGGGATAAATCCCCTCGCCACAAGTGCTGACTCACCACAGGATTAATGGCTTCCAGCGATTTTGTGGCGACGATACACACGCCAGCCGATCAACATCAGCAGCACCAGCCCCACCCCACCTGCAGCCAGCCACAACACTTGATCATCACTGATCAACGGCTTCTCGATCCGGATATACCCCGGCTGCAACAGCAGCTCGCGCATCGCCTTGTTCGCCGCTTCCAGCGTCACCCCTTGCAACTCCCGCGCGGGATTGGCAAAGCGGCCATCCTGATAGTCGGCCAGCGCGCTCCAGTAATAGTCCGCCAGCGCGCTGTTGCCCTGCACGGCCCAGGCTTGGTGAGCAATGGCGGCTTGTTTGATGCGGGCGAAAGTGCTCGGGTCGAGGCCGTTTTTCAGCAGGTCGGCCTTGAGGTCTTCCAGCACTTGAATGGCTTCGTCGACGTCATCGCGATCCAGGTCAGCGTTGAGGCTCATGAAGCCGACACCACCGAACACTTCGCGCTCGGCCCACGGCCCGTACGACAAGCCATGGTTGAGACGAATCTGCCGGTACAGCGCCCAGTCGAGGTAATCCTTGAGAATGTCGAAAGTCTGGTCGTACTGATCGTCGAGCACCGGTTCCGGCACCAGCCAGTGCAGCTTGGCGCTGTCGCCGATAAAGCCACGGGTAAGGGTGCGTTCATGGGCGGCGCTGGTGCGGATGTCCGGCAGCGCCCGGTGTTCGCTCGGCTCGACCGGCTCGAGCTCGCCCCAAGTGCGCTCGAGATAGGCCGGCAGCAGTTTGTCGAGTTCGCCGACGACGATCAGGGTCATGTTGTTCGGCGCGTACCAGGCCTTGCGCACCGTCTCCAATTGCTCTTGGGTCAGATGGCCGACCTCGGCGCGCTGTGGGCATTTCAGACCCAACTCGACAGCCAGCTGATTGCTCGCGGTATGGCCGAGGTCCTGACGGTCGAGGAAACGTTGCAGCCTGGTGTAATGCCCGCCGTCCTCACGCTCGACCACTCGTTTCGCCGCGTTGATTGCGTTGTCGTCAATTCGAGTCTGGGTCAGCAGCGCGAGCAGCAGGTCGAGCACCTTGCGCTGGTTTTTCGCCGGGGCCTCGATGACGAACGTGGTGTCGGCATTGCTGGTGAACGCATTCCAGTCCCCGCCCAGCGCCTGCATGCGCTCTTCCAAGCCGCCTTCGCCGGTGGCGTCGATACCGCTGAACAGCAGGTGTTCGAGCAAATGCGGCAGCTCTTTTTCGTCGCAATCGAAGTCATCGAGGCCAACGCCGACCACCAGCCGGATCGCCACATGCCCGCGTTCGGTGCCGGGCTTGAGCATCAGTTGCAAACCGTTGGGCAGCGCATAGCCTTCGACCTGAAAGCGATCCAGGGCAAAGGCAGGCAGGGAACCGAGCAACAGACAGGCGAACAACAGGCAACGCATAACAGGCTTCCATACGGCTGATTTGGAGATCCGTGTCGTCAGTCAGGGCCCCATCGCTGGCAAGCCAGCTCCCACAAGGATCTGCGGCGCTTACAAAACCCTGTGGGAGCTGGCTTGCCAGCGATGACGGTCTCAAGGCTGAACCACTGTAACTGACTGACCCCAGCCTCAGACGTTCAAGGCGAATGCGTAATGTCGGCCATGTCATCCACCGCCAGCGCGCCGGTGTCCGCCGTTTCCAGCACCACATAGGCGCTGCTGCAGAACAGCGAATTGAGCCGTTTCATGTCGGCGATCAACTCCAGATGCAGCGAGCTGGTCTCCAGACTCTGCACGATCTTGCGTTGCAAACGGCTGACGTGCGCATGGGCCAGACGCCGTTCCTGCGCACGAAAGCGGCGTTTCTCCCGCAACAACTGCCGCGCGCTTTCGCGGTCGCCGCTGAGAAACACCGACAGGCCCAGGCGCAGGTTGGCGATCAGTTGCTGTTGCAGCCCGGCAAGATCTTCCAGGCCCTCTTCGGAAAACGAACGGCGCTGCGACGTCTTCTGCTGCTGGATCTTGCGCAGCATTCGCTCGATCAGGTCGGCGGCGAGCTTCAGGTTGATCGCCAGTTCGATGATCTCGGCCCAGCGCCGACTGTCGTGCTCGCCGAGATCCTCGCGGGGCATCTGCGCCAGATACAGCTTGATCGCGCTGTACAGCGCCTCGACGTCGTCGGTCAGGCGGCGCATTTCCTGAGTGACGGCGGTCTGCTTGCCGCGCAGCACATCGAGGGAGGCATCGAGCATGTTGTCGAGCAGATCGCCCATGCGCAGGGTTTCCCGCGCGGCGTTGGCCAGCGCCAGGCTCGGCGTGACCAGCGCGGTCGGGTCGAGATGGCGCGGTTTGGCGGCGCCTTTGACCTCCGGCCGCTCCGGCAACAGCCAAGCACAGAGCCGCGCCATCGGCCCGACGCTGGGCAGCAGGATCAGGCAGCGCGCGGTGTTGTAGAGCAGGTGGAAGCCGATGACCATTTCCTGCGGGCTGAAATCAAGGCCGTCGATCCAGTGCACCAGCGGGTCGAGCACCGGGATGATCAGCAGCAGGCCGATCAGTTTGTACAACAGACTGCCCAGCGCAACCTGGCGGCCGGCGGCGTTCTGCATGCTGGTGCTCATGAACGCGAGGATGCCGCTGCCGATGTTGGCGCCAATCACCAGACCGATCGCCACCGGCAAGCTGATCACCGCAGCCCCGGCCAATGTAGCGGTGAGCAGCACGGCGGCGAGGCTGGAGTAGGAAATCATCGCGAACAGCGCGCCGACCAGGGCGTCGAGAAGAATGTCGCCGGTCAGCGAGGCGAAAATCACCTTCACCCCTTGCGCGTGCGTAATCGGCGCGGCGGCCTCGACGATCAATTGCAGGGCGAGAATGATCAGCCCCAGCCCGATCGACACCCGACCCATCTGCCCGAGCCGCGTCTGTTTGCGCGACAGAAAGAAAATCACCCCGAGGAAAATCAGCAGCGGCGACAGCCACGACAGATCGAGGGTCAGCACCCGCGCCATCAGTGCGGTGCCGACATCGGCGCCCAGCATGGTCGCCAGCGCCGGGGTCAGCGCCATCAGACCTTGCCCGACAAACGAAGTGACCAGCATCGCCGTAGCGTTGCTGCTCTGCACCATGGCGGTGACGAGAATACCGGCGATGAACGCCAGCCATTTCTTCGACATGTTCTGGCCGATGACATGTCGCAGATTGGTGCCGTAAACCCGCAGGATGCCGGTTCGGACGATGTGCGTGCCCCAGATCAACAGGGCGACGGCGGACAACAGATTGAGCAGGGTGAGCATGCAGACCCCCTGTAGTAGCAGCGCCCCAGAGGGGCAAGTGGACGGCACCGCGCGGTTTCTACGTTCTTGATACTTAAGCTGTAGTTGGCTAACGGTCTCGGCGCCAGCATTGCACAGCTAAAGCGTGGATTGAAACAAAAGTGTCATGAAAACAGATGCATCCGCCCACTGCATCCGACATGCATTCCACTGTGTTGCCCAAAACAAAGTGGGAGCGAGCCTGCTCGCGAAAGCGGTGGGCCAGCCAACATTGTTGTCGACTGGCACTCCATCTTCGCCAGCAGGCTCGCTCCCACAGGGGTGTAGCGTGCCGCTGGACTACCGGGTTACTGGCCCGGAACATCCTTGCGCAGTTTCACCGGATCCTGTTGCTGTCTCTTCTTGGCCATCGCGCCGCGCAGTTTGATGTTGATCGCTTCCACCGCCAGCGAGAACGCCATGGCGAAGTAGACGTAGCCTTTTGGCACGTGCACGTCGAACGATTCGGCGATCAGCACGGTACCGACCACCAGCAGGAAGGACAGGGCGAGCATTTTCAGCGACGGGTGCTTGTCGATGAATTCGCTGATCTTGCCCGACGCCAGCATCATCACCAGCACTGCCACGACGATCGCCGCGACCATGACCGGAACGTGGGAGACCATGCCGACGGCGGTGATCACCGAGTCCAGCGAGAAGACGATATCGATGATCGCGATCTGGATGATGGTGTAGAGGAAGTTGCCGCCCTTGCCCGATGGCGCGTCGTCGCTTTCGTCTTCGCCTTCCAGCGCGTGGTACATCTCCTGCGAGCTTTTCCACAGCAGGAACAGGCCACCGAAGAACAGGATCAGGTCGCGACCGGAAATGCCCTGGCCGAACACTTCGAAAAGATCGGCAGTGAGGCGCATGACCCAGGTGATCGACAGCAGCAACAGGATCCGCGTGACCATGGCCAGGCCAAGACCGAAGATCCGCGTGCGCTGCTGCATGTGTTTGGGCATGCGGCTGACCAGGATCGAAATCATGATGATGTTATCGATACCGAGGACGATTTCCAGGGCGGTCAGGGTAAAGAAGGCAACCCAGATTTCGGGGTTGGTCAGCCAATCCATGTGTATTCCTTTGAGCAATTGTTGAACCGGAAAAGGTCCGGGCTTCAAACCGCGAAGCCGGGACCCGTAACGGTGAGTCTTGGGCTTATAGAGTGCTGAACATCGGGAAAGTCCCCAACAGCAGTGCAGCAATCAGAATGCAGATGCACACCAGGATCGCCCATTTCAGGGTGAAACGCTGGTGATCACCGAAATCGATGCCGGCCAGCGCCACCAACAGATAAGTCGACGGCACCAACGGGCTCAGCAAGTGGACGGGCTGGCCGACGATCGAGGCACGGGCCATTTCCACCGCAGTGATCCCATAGTGGCTGGCCGCTTCGGTCAGCACCGGCAATACACCGTAATAGAACGCATCGTTGGACATGAAGAAGGTGAACGGCATGCTCACCAGTGCCGTGATCACCGCCAGGTACGGGCCGAGGAAATCCGGAATCACCGCCAACAGGCTCTTCGACATCGCATCGACCATGCCGGTGCCCGACAGGATACCGGTGAAGATACCCGCCGCAAAGATCAGCCCGACCACTGCCAGCACGCTGCCGGAATGCGCCGCGACACGATCTTTCTGCATTTGCAGGCATGGGTAGTTGACGATCATGGCGATACTGAACGCCACCATGAACAGCACCGGCAGCGGCAACAGGCCACCGATCAGCGTGCACATCAGGCCGAAAGTCAGTGCGGCGTTGAACCAGATCAGCTTCGGACGGCGTGCGTCAGGGAATTGCGAGACGCTGATTTCACTGTGATCGATCTCGTCGCCGACCAGATGCAGCTCGCCGAGACGGGCGCGTTCACGCTTGCCGTAGAAGTAGGCAATCACCAGGATCGCCACGACACCGGCGGCCATGGCCGGGATCATCGGTACGAAAATGTCCGACGGATCGACATGCAGGGCACTCGCCGCGCGGGCGGTCGGGCCGCCCCACGGGGTCATGTTCATCACGCCACCGGCGAGGATGATCAGACCGGCCATGATCCGCGGGCTCATGCCGATGCGGCTGTACAGCGGCAGCATGGCGGCCACACAGATCATGTAAGTGGTCGCGCCGTCACCATCGAGGGAAACGACGAGCGCCAGAACGGCGGTACCGACCGAAACTTTCAGCGGGTCGCCCTTGACCAGTTTGAGGATCTTGCGCACGGCCGGGTCGAACAGGCCGGAGTCGATCATCAGGGCGAAATACAGAATGGCGAACATCAACATCACGCCGGTCGGCGCCAGTTTGGTGATGCCTTCAAGCATCATCGGGCCGATTTTCGGCGCGAAACCACCGAACAGCGCGAACAGGATCGGGATGATGATCAGGGCGATCAGCGCGGACAGGCGCTTGGTCATGATCAGGAACATGAACGTGATGACCATGGCGAAGCCAAGGAAAGTCAGCATGGGAATACTCCAGGCGTAGCGCGGCTAATGGAATGAGCGGATCGGGCGGGATCAGCGCAGAACGGGAGGCGCGAGGCGTACGGGCGGAGTGACCAGCAGGAAGCGGGAGAAACGGCGGGTTGCAGAAGACATCAGAATCACCATTGTTGTTGTTAATTGGGCCGGGCCTGTGGAAAAAACACAGGGCTTGGGCCAACCGGTCTGTTGCCGGGAGTGGGGCGATCCTAATCGGGGAAGCTTTCAGCTACCTTTCGCGAGCGAAAGCGATCAATGAATGATCAACCGGCGGTCGGATGCAACGACAGCCAATGAATACGGGGTTGGTAGCGATGCGGATAAACGGACAGTCAGCGCTGGCTGGCGGTCTGGACACATCCGTTATCAGTTCAGCGCAAGTAACTGGTTAAAAAATCGACAGATTCAGCGGCCGCACCGCGCCCATCCAGATCGCGTGTTCGGTGTGGTCAAGCAAGTCATCGCCAGTCTCCGGATGCAGGAATACCACCAGGCCCTTGCGGTTGAGCGCCAGCCATGGCAGCACTTCGCCGATCAGCTCGGGACCGAAAGCCAGTTGGCAGCTCCACTCGGGATGCGGCCCCACCGGGCGTTCGTGCACGCGACCCATTTTCAGCGCAAACAACTGCGCGGCCTGTTCGCACAAGGCCCGCGCTTGGTCGATGGTTTGCGCGTCGAAATAGACATGGGCGTGATAGCCCTTGATCCCTTGCATCGTGTCGCCTCTCAATCGGTTCGAACCCTTGGCTGTTTCCACCGTCACAGGTCATATAGGACAACTATAAGGAAAACAGCCATGAAAAATGCCGAGACCCCAGTGGTCAAAGTGGTGCTTTATGGTGCCATGGCCAGCTTGGGCGGTGCATTGATGGCTGAATTGCTCCGTCGCCAACACGAAGTCATCGCCATTCTCGACGATCTCACCGCACTCGCGCCGCGTCCGGGGTTGCGCACCAAAACCGGCGATCTGTTCGATGCCGAGCGGGTCAATCAGAGCGTCGCCGGCAGTTCGGCGGTGATCTGCCTGCTGGACGCTCCGGGGTTGCCGTTCAGCAGCGACCACGTTGAGCGCTCGGTGACGCTGGGGCCGGTGGAACAAGTGCTGGCAGTCGACGCCTTGGTTGAAGGTTTGCAACTGGCCAGCGTGCCGCGCCTGTTTCTGGTCGGCAACTTCGGTGTGCTCGACGAGCCAGAAAATGACGAGCGTCTGCAACGTCACGCTGCCGAAGAAATCCTCGAGGCGGTACAAAGCAGCTCACTGCGCTGGACCTTGGTCAATGCGCCGCATGGCGTGGCCGGGTTGACCATCGAGCACTTCAGTCAGGTCGGCGGCAATCTCGAACCGGGACTGGCCGAACCGCTGGAGCGATTGAACCGCGTGGCGGTGGGCATCGCCGACGAGCTGCGGTTGAACCTGCATGTGGGGCAGCATGTGAATTTTGTGGCGGCTTCTGATTCGTAAAAGATCGTCCGAAGGCTCGGGCCGCGATCGGATGATCTTTTGCTCTTCACACCGCAATCGAGGGCAGGGCCAGACCGTTAAGCGATTCGGCACTGCTGGCCTGTTCCGCCATTAACCAATCAACAAATTCCTGAATCAACGCACCCCGACGTTTGCGTTGCGGCAGCACAACGTAATAGCCAAGGCGCGACAGCGTGGTTTCCGCCAGCGGCCGGCACAGCAAACCCTGCACCAGCAAGTTATCCACAAGGTGCCGCCAGCCAATCGCCACGCCTTGTCCGCCAATCGCCGCCTGAATCAGCAAGGTGTAATTGTCGAAGCGCAATTGCCCCGGCGCTGGCGGCGTAGTCAGGCCCAACTGACGAAACAAGCCACTCCAGTCGAACCAGTTGCTGCTGTTTTCCCCACGCAGATGCAACAGCGGAAATTCCAGCAGTGCCTGCGCGGGCAGCGGCAATGAACGCTCCTTGAGCAGCAGCGGACTGCACACCGGGAACACCTCTTCGCTGAACAGCCAGTGGCTCTCGCCCTGCTTGAATCGACCATCGCCAAACAGGATCGCCACGTCGATGTCGGTGCGCAGCATGTTGTGGTTGCGCTCGCTGGTGACCAGGCTGACATCGATATGCGGATTGGCCTCGTGAAAGCGGTGCAGGCGCGGCATCAGCCAATAAGCGGCGAAAGCGAAATCCGTGGCCACTTGCAGCACTTCATGTTGCTGCTGAGTGCTGATTGCGCTCAATCCTGCGTCGATATTCTGCAAACCGAGGGTAACTTGCTCGAACAGCAGGGCGCCAACCTCTGTCAACTCGATACCCCGGTAAATCCGGTCGAACAGGCGCGTACCGAGCTGCTCTTCCAGACGTTTCATTTGCTGGCTGATCGCCGGCTGCGTGGTGCCAAGCTCCACCGCAGCAGCGGTAAAACTGCGATGGCGGGCCGCCGCTTCAAAAGCGCGCAGCAGATCGAGGGAAAGGTCACCGAGGGCGTCATACATAAGCTGTACTTATCCTAGTCATTGTCCGGCGCGGGCTTTACCGGAACAGGCATGGAATCCATGCTCGATCGCAGCACTCTCGCATAAATATTCAACATGGAATGCCGCGATCACATGAAGCGCAAGAACATTCTTTTCATCATGGCCGATCAAATGGCCGCGCCAATGTTGCCGTTCTACGGCCCATCGCCGATCAAACTGCCGAATCTGTCCCGCCTCGCCGCCCAAAGCGTGGTGTTCGATGCTGCCTATTGCAACAGCCCGCTGTGCGCGCCGTCGCGCTTCACCCTGGTCAGTGGCCAGTTGCCGAGCAAGATCGGCGCCTACGACAACGCGGCTGACTTTCCTGCCGACATTCCGACTTACGCGCATTACCTGCGGCGTCTCGGCTACCGCACCGCGCTGTCGGGCAAGATGCATTTCTGCGGGCCGGACCAGTTGCACGGTTATGAAGAACGCCTGACCAGCGATATTTACCCGGCCGATTACGGTTGGGCGGTGAACTGGGACGAGCCGGACGTGCGGCCGAGCTGGTATCACAATATGTCTTCCGTGCTGCAAGCCGGGCCGTGCGTGCGTACCAATCAGCTGGATTTCGACGAAGAGGTGGTGTTCAAGGCGCAGCAATATCTGTTCGATCACATTCGCGAGGACGGCGAGCAACCGTTCTGCCTGACCGTGTCGATGACCCACCCGCACGATCCGTACACGATTCCCAAGGCTTTTTGGGATCTGTATGACGATGCCGATATCCCGTTGCCTACAGCCTTGAACCAAGACGATCTCGATCCGCACTCGCAACGTCTGCTCAAGGTTTACGACCTGTGGGACAGGCCGCTGCCTGTGGATAAGATCCGCGATGCCCGTCGCGCCTACTTCGGTGCTTGCAGCTATATCGACGCCAATGTCGGCAAACTGCTGCAAACCCTTGAAGAAACCGGGCTGATCGACGACACCGTCATCGTCTTCTCCGGTGACCATGGCGACATGCTCGGCGAGAAGGGCCTCTGGTACAAAATGCACTGGTTCGAGATGGCCGCGCGAGTGCCGCTGCTGATCAGCGCACCAGGACAATTCGAGGCGGGCCGGGTCAGCGCCGCGGTTTCCACCGCCGACCTGCTGCCGACGTTCGTGGATCTGGCCGGTGGCACGCTTGAGCCGGGCTTGCCACTGGACGGTCGTTCGTTGCTGCCGCACCTGCAAGGGCAGGGCGGGCATGACGAGGTGTTCGGCGAATACATGGCCGAAGGCACTGTCAGCCCGCTGATGATGATCCGCCGGGGCGCCTACAAATTTATCTACAGCGAAAGCGACCCGTGCCTACTCTTCGATGTGGATAACGATCCGCGCGAAGAAGAGGAACTGAGCCAATCGCCGCAACATCGTCAGCTGTTCGACGATTTTCTCGCTGAAGCGCGGGCCAAGTGGGACATTCCGGCGATCCACCGGGACGTACTGGCCAGCCAGCGCCGACGCCGTTTCGTCGCCGATGCGTTAACCATCGGCAAGCTGAAGAGCTGGGATCACCAGCCACTGGTCGATGCCAGTCAGCAGTACATGCGCAACCACATCGACCTTGATGATCTGGAGCGCAAGGCCCGTTATCCACAACCCTGCCAAAACCAATAACGTTAAGGGGAAGTCCATGCGCAAGTTATCCACAGCTGTCACCGTTGGCCTGATCGCATTGAGCAGCGCCTCGGCCTTCGCCGAGCAAAGTTGCGAAACCGTGAAGATGGCCGATCCGGGCTGGAGCGACATCGCCGCGACCAATGCCATCACCGGATTTCTGCTGGACGGCATGGGCTACAAGGCCAAGATCGACACCCTCGCGGTGCCGATCACCTTTGGCGGCTTGAAGGATGGCCAGGTGGATGTGTTCCTCGGCAACTGGATGCCGGCGCAGCAGGGCTTCTACGACAAATTCATCGCCACCGGTGATGTGACGCAATTGGCCAAGAACCTCGAAGGCACCGAATTCACCCTCGCCGTCCCCGACTATGTCTGGGAGGCGGGTGTGCATGATTTTGCCGACCTGAACAAATTCGCCGACAAGTTCGACAAGAAGATATACGGCATCGGATCAGGCGCGCCGGCGAACATTTCGTTGCAGGAGATCATCAAGAAGAATGACTTCAACATGGGCCAGTGGAAGCTGATCGAGTCCAGCGAACAGGCGATGCTCGCCGAAGTGTCGCGGGCGGTGAAGAAACAGAAATTCGTCACCTTCCTCGGCTGGACCCCGCACCCGATGAACGTGCAACTGAAAATGCGTTACCTCAAGGGCGGCGAAAAATACTTCGGCGACACTGGCAACGTTTTCACCCTGACCCGCAAGGGCTACGCCGAGGCCTGCCCGAATGTGGGCAAGTTGCTGACCAATCTGGCATTCACCCAGGACATGGAGAACAGCATCATGGCCGAGGTGGCGAACAAGAAGGTCAGCAATGCCGAAGCGGCGAAGGCGTGGATCAAGGCCAATCCGGCGGTGCTGGACAAGTGGCTGGATGGGGTGAAGACCGTGGATGGCAAGGATGCGTTGGTGGCGGTGAAGGCCAAACTGTAATGCTATCTGACTGTCGACCACTTACCTGTGGCGAGGGGATTTATCCCCGATCGGCTGCGAAGCAGTCGCAAGATCCGTGAACTCGATATACCTGACTCACCGAGAACTCTGGGTTTGGGGCCGCTTCGCGGCCCATCGGGGATAAATCCCCTCGCCACAATGATTGCCGTGTCCTGATAGGCTTGCCTGAAAAACCCAACCGCGAGGACCCATGGCCTTCCCCAGCCGCCATTCACTTTTTCCTTTCCTGAGCTGGTTGCCACGGCAAACCCGTGCCAGCGTCGGGCGGGACCTGATCGTCGGCCTCAGCGGTGCGATTCTCGCCTTACCCCAGTCGATTGCCTACGCACTGATTGCCGGGCTGCCACCGGAATACGGACTCTACGCGGCGATCATCCCGGTATTGATCGCGTGCCTGTGGGGTTCGTCATGGCATCTGATCTGCGGCCCGACGGCGGCGATTTCCATCGTGCTGTACGCCAGCGTCAGCCCGCTCGCGGTGCCGGCTTCCGAGGACTACATCACCCTGATCCTGCTGCTGACGTTCCTCGCCGGGATTTTCCAGTGGTTGCTCGGCTTGCTGCGCTTTGGCGCGCTGGTGAATTTCGTTTCGCATTCGGTAGTGCTCGGCTTCACCCTCGGTGCCGCCGTGGTGATCGCCATCGGGCAATTGCCCAATCTGCTCGGGCTGGAGTTGCCGGCCAACACCACCGCGCTCGCCAGCCTGATGGATCTGCTACGACATCTGGGGGCTGTGGATAAGCCTTCGCTGATGCTCGGCGTCGCCACGGTAATCGTCGGCGTGACCCTGAAAAAACTTCTGCCGCGCTGGCCGACGCTGTTGCTCACGCTGGTGCTGGCCAGCCTGCTGGTGTGGATCTGGCCGGCGATGTTCGGTCATGTGCATCTGGTCAGCGCTTTCGTCGGACGCCTGCCGCCGCTGAGCGCCTTGCCGCTGGATCTGGAGGTGATCCTGCGCCTGCTGCCGAGCGCGGTGGCGGTGGGCATGCTCGGGCTGGTCACCAGTCTGTCGATCGCCCGTTCGATATCGGCGCGCTCGCAACAGTTGCTCGACGCCAATCAGGAAGTCCGCGCACAGGGTCTGTCGAACATTGTCGGTGCGTTCTTTTCCGGGTCGCTGTCAGCCGGATCGTTTACCCGCTCAGGTCTGAGTTATGAGGCGGGTGCCTGCTCGCCGCTGGCCGGAGTGTTCTCGGCAATCTGGGTGGCGCTGTTTGCGGTGTTCGGCGCGGGGCTGATCGCGCACATTCCGATCCCGGCCATGGCCGGCAGCATCCTGTTGATTGCCTGGGGTCTGGTCGATCACCGGGGCATTCGCGCTTTGCTGCGAGTCAGCCGTGCCGAGTTCGTGGTGATGGCCCTGACCTGTCTCGCGACCTTGCTGCTGGAATTGCAGACGGCGATTTACGCCGGGGTGCTGGCGTCGTTGTTCTTTTACCTCAAGCGCACCTCGCAACCACGGGTGCAGCATTGGCGCGACGGTGACGACGATGTGCTGCGGGTGGGCGGTTCGATCTTTTTCGGCGCCAGCCATTACCTGCAAGTACGCCTGCAACGCCTGCATGGCGCGCGGGTGGTAATCGAGGCACAGCAGATCAACTTCATCGATTATTCAGGGGTAGAGATGCTGCATCAGGAAGCGCGGCGCCTGCTGGGCCAGGGTCGCAGCCTGACCTTGCGCCGGGCGCGGCCGCCGGTGGTGGAGGAGTTGCGCAAACTAGAAGGGGCGGAGAAGTGCCCGATCAGGTTTGAGGATTGAGCTGATATCGGTGGTGATGCGATTCGCGAGCAGGCTCGCTCCCACATTGATCGTATTTCAAAGTGGGAGCAAAAGTTAAAGGGCCAGTTGGCGGCGCAGCTCGGCGAGTACCGGCGCGGTATCCGGGCGTACGCCGCGCCACAGCAGGAACGCCTCGGCCGCCTGCTCGGCGAGCATGCCCAGACCATCCATCGCCAGCGCCGCGCCGTGCTCAGTGGCCCAGCGGCAGAACGCGGTCGGTTCCTTGCCGTACATCATGTCGTAGCACAGGGTCTGGCCTGGCTCGATCAGGCTTGGCGCAATCGGCGGCACGTCACCGGTCAGGCTGGCGGAGGTGGCGTTGATAATCACGTCCACCGGCTCGCGCAGCCAGTCGAAACCACTGGCCGACACCGGTCCCAGATCGCCGAACAATTCCGCCAGCAGCTCAGCCTTGTCCACCGTGCGATTGGCGATGATCACCGAGGCCGGTTTCTCTGCCAGTAACGGTTCCAGCGCACCGCGCACCGCGCCGCCGGCGCCGAGCAAAAGGATGCGCTTGCCGGTCAGGCTGAACCCGGCATTCACCGTCAGATCGCGGACCAGGCCGGCGCCATCGGTGTTGTCGCCGAGCAGTGAACCGTCGTCCAGTTTGCTCAAGGTGTTCACCGCACCGGCGCGCTGCGCGCGGGCGGTCAGGCTGTTGGCCAGCCGGTAAGCGTCTTCCTTGAACGGCACCGTCACGTTGGCGCCGCGGCCTTCGCGAAAGAATGCCGTGGCGCAGCCGGTAAAATCATCCAGCGGCGCGAGCAGCGTGCTGTAGTCGAGGCGCTGGCCGGTCTGTTCGGCAAACAACTGGTGAATCATCGGCGACTTGCTGTGGCCGATCGGGTTACCAAAAACAACGTAACGATCCATCACCCGTCCTCAGGCCTCGGCCAGCCAGTCGCGATCCTGCAGGAAATACTCGGTCAGACGCGCTTCTGCGCTGCCAGGTTCGGCCTTCCAGTCATACCCCCAGCGCACTTGCGGCGGCAGCGACATCAGAATCGATTCGGTACGGCCACCCGATTGCAGGCCGAACAGCGTGCCACGGTCGTAAACCAGGTTGAATTCGACGTAGCGGCCACGACGGAATTCCTGGAATTCGCGCTGCTGTGCGGTGAACGCGTCATTCTTGCGCCGCTGCACGATCGGCAGGTAGGCCTCGATGTAGGCGTCGCCGATGGCGCGCATGAAGGCGAAACTGGTGTCGAAGTCCCACTCGTTCAGATCGTCGAAGAACAGACCGCCAATGCCGCGCGGCTCATGACGATGCTTGATATGGAAATAGGTGTCGCACCAGGCCTTGTAACGCGGATAGACGTCCGCACCAAACGGCGCACAGGCTTGCTCGGCGACGCGGTGCCAATGAATGCAGTCTTCTTCAACGCCGTAGTACGGGGTCAGATCGAAACCGCCGCCGAACCACCAGACCGGTTCTTCGCCTTCTTTTTCAGCGATGAAAAAACGCACGTTGGCGTGGGAGGTCGGCACATGCGGGTTGTGCGGGTGGATCACCAGCGACACGCCGAGCGCCTCGAAACCACGCCCGGCCAGTTCCGGCCGATGGGCACTGGCCGAGGGCGGCAGGCCGCTGCCGAACACGTGGGAAAAATTGACGCCGCCCTTTTCGATCAGCGTGCCGTTGTCCAGCACGCGGGTGCGCCCGCCACCGCCCGCCGGCCGGGTCCAGGCGTCTTCGACGAAGCATTTGCCGCCGTCTTCGGTTTCCAGTGCAGCGCAGATGCGGTCTTGCAGATCGAGCAGATAGGCCTTTACGGCGTCGGTGCGGGTCGTCATGGCTTCACCTTGAATCGGGCGGCGCCCCGGCAGGCGGGCGACGCAAATGGGCGCGTAGCATACCATCGCAGGCCGGCGCGCCGCAGTTGACGAAGATCAAGCAGGGGAGTTGGATAGAGGGCTTAGCAACGACCCAAGGAGAGCAGGCAGATGGCAAAGCGTATCCAGTTCCGCGCCCACGGCGGTCCCGAAGTGCTCGAATATGTTGACTACGAACCCGCTGCACCCGGGCCGAATCAGGTGCGCGTGGCCAATCAGGCGATCGGCCTGAACTTCATCGACACCTATTACCGCAGCGGCCTCTATGCGCCACCCGCGTTGCCGTCCGGCCTGGGTTCGGAAGGCGCCGGCACGGTCGAAGCGGTGGGCAGCGAAGTCACCCGGTTCAAGGTCGGCGATCGTGTGGCATACGGCAGCGGCCCGCTCGGCGCCTACAGCCAGCTGCATGTTCTGCCGCAGGACAATCTGGTACACCTGCCCGATGAAATCAGTTTCGAAACCGCCGCCGGGGTCATGCTCAAGGGCCTGACCGTGCAATACCTGCTGCGCCAGACCTACCCACTGCAGGGCGGTGAAACCATTCTGTTCCACGCCGCAGCCGGTGGCGTCGGCTCGCTGGCCTGCCAATGGGCCAAAGCGCTGGGCGTGAAGCTGATCGGCACCGTCAGCTCGAAGGAGAAAGCCGAGCTGGCCAAAGCCAACGGCGCCTGGGCCACCATCGACTACAGCCATGAAAACGTTGCCGAGCGCGTGCTGGCACTGACTGACGGCAAGAAAGTCCCGGTGGTGTATGACGGCGTCGGCAAGGACACTTGGCTCACGTCTCTGGACAGCGTGGCACCACGTGGCCTGGTCGTGAGCTTCGGCAATGCTTCCGGCGCGGTCGATGGCGTCAATCTGGGCATTCTCGCCGCCAAGGGCTCGTTGTACGTCAGCCGGCCTACGCTCGCGACCTACGCCAACAACGCCGAGAACCTGCAACGCATGGCCGACGAGCTGTTCGAGATGATCATCAGCGGCAAGCTGAAGGTCGACATCAGCCAGCGCCATGCACTGGCGGATGCGGCGAAAGCACAAACCGAACTGTCGGCACGGCGCACGACCGGTTCCACAATTCTGCTGCCATAACGCCTCAAGTTGATACTCGGCGAACTCTTCCATGAGTTCGCCGAGTATCTTGCGGCTATATCAAGTACATCTTGCGGTGAAATTTCTTCGCCGCTGGTCTACGACCGGCGAACTTCCTGCGCAACTTCTTCGATTCATATACGAGCCATTTCTCAGCCCACTCTTCAATCACTGGCGGATCAATACTGACGGTTAAAAACATCACGATACTCCGGCTGATGCGCGTTCATGTTCACAGGCTGATCCAGGGCCATGAGGATTTGTCGCCACTCGGCAGACAACAGCCAATAATCGCCCCGGGCACGCTGCTCGATATGCATTGCCTGCGAAGCGATCGGTGTCAGGCCGAAGCGCTGATACAGTTGCCGCTGTGGCGATCTGCATAAGGCCGTCACCCCGTGATATCCGCGATCGATCGCCCATTCCGCAGCGGTGGCAAGCAGACCATTGACCGACACCGGCCGGTGCTGCTGGGAATGGGTGATCAGACGGCTGAACTCGACGTGGCGCGCCAATGCCACAGTGGGAGACACATGATGCTGCGCCAGTGAAGCCCATTCGAAGGGCGCCGGAGTTGCCCGCAGCACCGCAATAAGCTGATCACGCTGATACAACAGAAAGTGCGTGCTGCGTGAGGTGATCGCCAGTCGAGTTTCCAGCGCCCGGGCTCTGGAGGTGAGCATGTAATGCTGCAATCGCAGGCGAAACTGTCGATTGATGAAGCGTTCAAATTCCCCGGCATCCGATCCTGCCTCAACAATGGCCACACGATAGTCGGCCTGTTGATTCTTGAGTGTCTCCTGAAAGCCCTGCAGATAATCCTTGAGGTGTAAATCGGTAATATCCATTACTTCTCCGCAGCCATTAATATTTCGAAGTTGCTTCAAGCACATTGAAAGAATGGATGCTTTTGGAAATCTCGCCACTGCACGCGTTCTGAGAATCACGTGGGAAAACTTACAGATATTTCAGACTCAAAGATTCGTCTGACGCATGAAAGAACAATGGCAACGGATAAGTTTTGAACGAATGCAGGAATAAAGTGCGGGCATGCGCAGAACTCCTCGTCGACGCCGAGGAGTCCGCAGAAAAATAAAAAGAATGGCGTCAGTCAGGACGAACGACGCTACCGGTGGCCAGGTCGCGGATCACGCTGGGATTCTTGCGCCCGCCAAGGCTGCCGCCCAGCACCAGATCGACCTGACCACGGAAATACTGCTCGATGCGCAAACGCGTGCGCGCCGGCGGTCGCCCCTGTGGGTTGGCCGATGTGGAAATCAATGGCCCGACCAGCGAGCACAGGTCGCGCACCTGCGGGTGATCGCTGACCCGCAGCGCCACGGTGTCATGAACGCCTGTGACCCACTCCGGCAACAGGTTCTGATGCGGCACCAGCCAGGTGTTCGGCCCCGGCCAGGTACTGGCCATGCGGTCGATCCAGTCCTGCGGGAAGTCCTCGAAGAGGAAATCGAACTGGCGGATGTTGTCGGCGACCAGGATCAGCCCTTTGCTCACCGAGCGATTCTTGATCGCCAGCAAGCGGTCCACCGCGTCTTCATTCCACGGGTCGCAACCCAGCCCCCAGACGGCTTCGGTTGGATAGGCAATCACCGCGCCGGCGCGAACTTCACGCGCGGCTTGTTGCACACGCCAACTGTTGACCATGAAAAAACTCTCCACAAACAGGTTTCGCGCAGTTTACCGATCTTCATCGTAAAACCTAGCTTGACCGCGCCAACCAGCGACCGTTTTCGCATACCGCACGGTCTTCGATTTCCAGCTCGGTCAACGTTGCCAGCACTTTCGGCAACGCCCAGCCACAGCTCGCGGCCAACGCCTCGCTGGTGTGGGGCGCCGCGTGCAACAGCGTCAGCAACGGATGATCAGCCTGCGGCGGCGCTGTGGATAGCAACGGTTGCTGCCAGCCGCGCAGCGCTTCGAGGATATGTTCGATAGTCTCCACCAACACCGCCCCGTCGCGAATCAACTGGTGACAACCGCGCGCGCCGGGGTGATGGATCGAGCCCGGAATGGCATAAACCTCGCGGCCCTGTTCGGCTGCCAGCCGCGCGGTGATCAACGAACCGCTGGCAACACTGGCCTCGACCACCAGCACGCCGAGGGACAACCCGCTGATGATGCGGTTGCGCCGGGGGAAGTTGCTCGGGCTCGGCCCGGCGTCCAACGGAAACTCGGAAAGCACCGCACTGCCCGAGGCAATCATCGCCTCGGCCAGGCGTTTATTGCGTTGTGGATAAAAATTTTCCAGCCCCGTGCCGAGCACCCCCACGGTCAAGCCGCCAACATCCAGAGCAGCCTGGTGGGCAGCGGCATCGATGCCCAGCGCCAGACCACTGTTGATGACAAAACCGGCCCCGGCCAGACTGCGAGAAAACGCCGCCGCCGTGTCCATGCCCGGGCGCGAAGCGCGGCGGCTGCCGACCATCGCCAGCTGCGGTTTTTCCAGAATCGACGGATCGCCCGCGACGAATAACAGCGGCGGTGGATCGGCGATTTGCGCCAGCAACGCTGGATAATCCGCTTGGTCCCACATCAGTAAATGTTGGTCGGGGTGCTCTAGCCAGCGCATTGCGTGGCTGGCGCCGTCGCGCACCGCTGGACAACGCCGTGCTTCGGCGCAGGCCGCCGGCAAGCCCAGTGAGCGCCAGGCACTGGCCGGTGCGCTGAGGGCTTTGGACGCCGAGCCGAAGGCTTCGAGCAACTTGGCAAAACGCTTGGGGCCGATATCCGGCATGCGGTGCAGGCGCAGACGCGCTTCCAGTTCCGCCGGGGAAATGGCCGTACTGACAGACAACATGAATGGATCATCCTTGATCGTTCTATGCTCCGAACCATTCGGAACAAGCTGTGGATAACTCTGTTGGTAACTTGTTAAGCAAGCTTACGGATTTCGCACCTTGTCGAGCACCGCCAGCGAGCGTGAAGCATTCAGGACCAGGCCGTAACTGAGCTTGTCGTAGGTGCGGAACACCATCAGCAGGCCGGCGCGTTCATCGGGAATTTTCAGCGGCTGGCCGGTGATCCGGTCGCGCACGGTTTCGCCGGTTTTCATCACAGCCAGAACATTGCCTTCGGCCAGACCGTCACGTTTGCCTTTGTTCAGGGTAACCACGTCCATCACACCGATCTGCGTTACGCCGCGTGGCACGTCGATGATCAGCCCGTCGATGGAACGCTTCGGCGCGCTGGGCATGAACGTTGAATTGATCGAACGTTCTTCACCGCCGAACAAGCGGTCACCGAGGCGCACTTCCTGGGTGGTGCGTTGCAGGGCGAGGGTGGCGACGTCGCCTTCGGTGGCAACAATCTCGCCGCCACCGATATCGTCGGCGTTGATGCCGAGGAATTCCTTGGTCTGCGGATCGGTGTAGACCTTGCCTTGGCGGAAGATGCCGTACACCGGTTGCTCCGGATCGAAATGGCCACGGGCGAAGATGCGGTCACCGGTACCGCTGAGCACCCGTTCGGCATCGCCGGCGACGATGTACGGCGCCTTGTCGAAGTCTTCGGCCTTGTCGACGATACGGTTGCTCAGCAAAAAGCTGTTGATCGATTTCAGCGGAATGCTCGGAATCGCCTCGGCCACCGGGCTGGTGCGAATCCGTGGCGAGAGCTTGATGGTACCGCGCGACTCGCCACGATGGACGGTCAGTTGCGGCTGGCCGTTGACGTAGCTGAGGGTCAGTGTGTCGCCGGGATAGATCAGGTTGGGGTTTTCGATCTGCGGGTTGGCCCGCCACAGTTGTGGCCACTGCCAGGGCTCGCGCAGGTATTTGCCGGAGATATCCCAGAGCGTGTCCCCGGAAACCACCGTGTATTGCTGTGGAAAACCATCCCTGAGTTGCACTTGCCCTTGTGCGACGCCGGCCGAAGCCAGAAGCAGCAGGGCGAGTAGTGTTTTCCTCATGCAGTGAATCCCTTTATCATGTGCATTCGCGTGAATCGTCAGAGCCCCCGTGGCTCGCTTCTGTATTTCAGAAGCTACGCTTCACAACGGTAGCCTGCATCTTCGGACCCGCCAGGCCATCGACCCGACTTTACTCAACGTGTGCAGCAATCGAAGCCTATGGCCATTTTAAACATCCTCGAATTTCCGGACCCGCGTCTGCGCACTATCGCCAAACCAGTGGCTGTAGTGGACGACGAAGTGCGTCAGTTGGTCGACGACATGTTTGAAACAATGTATGAAGCGCCGGGCATCGGCCTCGCCGCGACCCAGGTCAACGTGCACAAACGTATCGTCGTGATGGACCTGTCCGAAGACCGCACCGAGCCACGGGTGTTCATCAACCCCGAGTTCGAACCGCTGACCGACGAGATGGACCAGTATCAGGAAGGCTGCCTCTCGGTACCGGGCTTCTACGAAAACGTCGACCGCCCGCAAAAGGTCAAAATCAAGGCGCTGGACCGCGACGGCAAGCCCTATGAGCTGATCGCCGAAGGCCTGCTCGCGGTGTGCATCCAGCACGAATGCGACCACCTCAACGGCAAATTGTTCGTCGATTACCTGTCCACACTCAAACGCGACCGGATCAAGAAGAAGCTGGAAAAGCTGCACCGCCAGAACGCTTGATGCCCCTCTTCAAAGGCTTGCTGCGGCAAGCCTTTTTCTTTTTATGAGACGCCTTTCATGACTGAGCCACTGCGCATTGTTTTTGCCGGTACCCCGGAATTCGCCGCCGAACACCTCAAGGCCCTGCTGAGCAGCCCGTACGAGATCGTCGCGGTCTACACCCAGCCGGATCGCCCGGCCGGCCGTGGGCAAAAACTGATGCCGAGCCCGGTCAAACAACTGGCCCTGGAAAATAATATTCAGGTGTTGCAGCCGCCGACCTTGCGCAATGCCGACGCCCAGGCAGAGCTGGACGCGCTGAAGCCGGATCTGATGGTGGTGGTCGCCTACGGTCTGATCCTGCCGCAAGCGGTGCTGGATATTCCGCGTCTGGGTTGCATCAACAGCCATGCGTCGTTGCTGCCGCGCTGGCGCGGTGCGGCGCCGATCCAGCGCGCGGTCGAACACGGCGATGCCGAAAGCGGTGTAACGGTGATGCGCATGGAGGCCGGGCTGGATACCGGGCCGATGCTGCTCAAGGTCGTCACGCCGATCAGCGCGCAAGACACTGGCGGCAGCCTGCATGATCGCCTCGCCGAGATGGGGCCGCCCGCAGTGGTGCAGGCGATTGCCGGTCTGGCTGCCGGCACCCTGCAAGGTGAGGTGCAGAATGACGAGCTCGCCACTTACGCTCACAAACTGAACAAAGACGAAGCACGCATCGACTGGCGCCGTCCGGCGGTGGAGCTGGAACGTCTGGTCCGCGCCTTCAATCCGTGGCCGATCACCCACAGCACGCTCAATGGCGAAGCGTTGAAAGTGCTGGCCGCGACCGTGGCCGAAGGCACTGGCGCTCCGGGTGAAATCCTCAGCGCCAGCAAGGACGGCCTGATTGTCGCCTGCGGTGCACAAGCGCTGTGCCTGACCCGCCTGCAATTGCCCGGCGGCAAGGCGCTGAACTTCAGCGACCTGTTCAACAGCCGCCGCGAGAAATTCGCCGTTGGCAGCGTCCTCGGCGCAGCGGTGGACTCACAATGAATCCGCGTCTGGCCGCCGCCAAGGCACTCGCTGCCGTACTCAGCGGCAAAGCCTCGCTGAACAGCTCCCTGCCGACGCAACTGGACAAGGTCGAGGATCGCGATCGCGGTTTCACTCAGGATCTGGCCTTCGGCACTGCACGCTGGCAGCCACGCCTGTCGGCACTGGCGGAAAAACTCCTGCAGAAGCCGTTCAAAGCCGCCGACGCTGATGTCGAGGCGTTGCTGCTGGTCGGTCTGTATCAACTGCTCTACACCCGCGTGCCGGCCCACGCCGCCATCGGCGAAACCGTCGGTTGTGCCGACAAGCTGAAAAAGCCTTGGGCCAAAGGTCTGCTCAACGCGGTGCTGCGCAATGCCCAGCGCGAAAGCGAGACGATCTTCGCCGAACTGGAACGCGATCCGGTGGTGCGCACGGCCCACCCGCGCTGGCTGCAAAAATCCCTGAAGGCCTTCTGGCCCGAGCAGTGGGAAGCGATCTGCGCAGCGAATAACGCGCATCCGCCAATGATCCTGCGGGTCAACCGCCGTCATCACAGCCGCGATGCTTATCTTGCGTTGCTGGGCGAAGCCGGGATCGCCGCGAAACCGTGCGTTTACAGCCGCGACGGCATCGTCCTCGAAGCCGCTGCCGACGTGCGCAGCCTGCCGGGTTTCGCCGAAGGCTGGATCAGCGTGCAGGACGAAGCCGCGCAACTGGCTGCCGACCTGCTTGATCTGGCGCCGGGGCAGCGGGTGCTCGACGCCTGCTGCGCCCCTGGCGGCAAGACCTGCCACATCCTCGAAGCCGAACCGGCGCTGGCCGGGGTGGTGGCGGTGGATCTGGAAGCCAAGCGTCTGGTGCGGGTGAAGGAAAACCTCGAGCGCCTCGGCCTCGACGCTGAACTGATCGCCGCCGACGGTCGCGATATCGACAAATGGTGGGACGGCAAACCGTTCCAGCGCATCCTCCTCGACGCGCCATGCTCGGCCACAGGGGTGATCCGCCGTCACCCGGACATCAAGCTGACCCGCCAGCCCGACGACATCGTCGCGCTCGCGCAACTTCAAGGCGAACTGCTCGACGCCATGTGGAAAACCCTCGAAGTCGGCGGCATCCTGCTCTACGCCACGTGCTCGACGCTGCCGACCGAGAACACCGAAGTCATCGCCGCGTTCCTCGAGCGCACCCCCGGCGCGCGGGAACTGGATCTGGCCACCGCGGCCGGCATCAAGCAGCCCCATGGTCGCCAGTTGCTGGCCCAGCAGGGCGGGCATGACGGCTTCTACTACGCCAAGCTGATCAAGATCGCCGCCGCGCGCGGCTAAACGGATTCATGGAGTGACTGGATGAAAATCATCATCCTCGGTGCGGGACAGGTCGGCGGTTCGCTGGCCGAACATCTGGCCAGCGAGGCCAACGACATCACTGTGGTCGACACCGATGGCGAGCGCCTGCGCGACCTCGGCGACCGCCTCGACATCCGCACCGTGCAAGGCCGGGGCTCACTGCCGTCGGTGCTGCGTCAGGCCGGTGCCGACGACGCCGACATGCTGGTCGCGGTGACCAACAGCGACGAGACCAACATGGTCGCCTGCCAGGTCGCGCACACGCTGTTCCACACGCCGACCAAAATCGCCCGGGTGCGCGAAGCGTCGTACCTCAATCGCGAGGAACAGCTGTTCCAGAACGAAGCGATTCCGGTCGACGTGCTGATCAGCCCCGAGCAGGTCGTGACCAATTACATCAAGCGCCTGATCCAGCACCCCGGCGCCTTGCAGGTGATCGACTTCGCCGAAGGCGCGGCGCAACTGGTGGCGGTGCGCGCTTATTACGGCGGGCCGCTGGTCGGCCAGCAACTGCGCCAGTTGCGTGAGCACATGCCGAACGTCGAAACCCGCGTCGCGGCGATCTTCCGCCGTGACCGGCCGATCCTGCCACAGGGCGACACGGTGATCGAGGCCGATGACGAGGTGTTTTTCATCGCCGCTCGCGAGGACATTCGCGCGGTGATGAGCGAAATGCGCCGCCTCGACGAAACCTACAAACGCATCGTCATCGCCGGTGGCGGGCAGATCGGCGAGCGCCTGGCCGAGGCCATCGAAAGCCGTTATCAGGTGAAGATCATCGAGATGAGCCCGGCGCGCTGCCGCTACCTCTCCGACACCCTCGACAGCACCGTGGTCTTGCAGGGCAGTGCCTCGGACCGCGATCTGCTGCTGGAAGAGAACATCGCCGACGCCGATATCTTCCTCGCCCTGACCAATGATGACGAAGCCAACATCATGTCGTCGCTGCTGGCCAAACGGCTGGGGGCGAAGAAGGTCATGACGATCATCAACAACCCGGCCTACGTCGATCTGATCCAGGGCGGCGACATCGATATCGCCATCAGCCCGCAACTGGCGACCATCGGCACTTTGCTTGCCCATGTGCGTCGAGGCGATATCGTCAGCGTGCACTCACTGCGACGCGGCGCGGCGGAAGCGATCGAGGCGATTGCCCACGGTGATGCGAAATCGAGCAAGGTCATCGGCAAGCCGATCGAGAAGATCGGCCTGCCGCCCGGCACCACCATCGGCGCGGTGATCCGCAACGAGAAAGTGATCATCGCCCACGACGACACGGTGATCGAAGCGGGCGACCACGTGATTCTGTTCCTTGTGGATAAAAAGCATATTCGCGATGTGGAGAAGCTGTTTCATGTGGGGTTGAGCTTTTTCTGAGGTTGATCGTTCCCACGCTCCGCGTGGGAATGCAGCCCGGGACGCTCTGCGTCCCATAAGCGGACGCAGAGCGTCCATTGAGGCATTCCCACGCGGAGCGTGGGAACGATCACTCAAACGAGGTTGCAAAAAATGCTCGAATCCCTGGAAAAAATGCTCGCCAAGGGTGTGGATAACGCTCTGCTGCGCTTCGGTCTGGGCAAGGGTTATCTGGACTTGGGTGACAACGCCAAGGCTGCCGAGCATTTTCAGCGCTGTGTCGCGTTCGATCCGAAATACTCGGCGGCGTGGAAGCTGCTGGGCAAGGCGCAGCTGGCGCTAGGCGATCACGCCGCTGCGCGTCAGGCCTGGGAGCAAGGCCTGGAAGCGGCCCGCGCCCGCGGTGACAAACAGGCCGAGAAGGAGATGACGGTATTCCTGAAAAAGCTCGAGCGGCAGGCGCCTTGAGCTACAGATTGAGCAAGGCGAGCCCGTCTGCATCAACCGTCACCCCATCGAAGTTGCTCAGTACCAGCGCGCCTCGCCCGGCGGACGCTTCTTGAAGCGTTTCATGCTCCACATGTACTGGCTCGGATACGCCGCGACGTAACGCTCGACCACTTTGCTCATGGCCGCGCAGGACTCGGCGGTATCGGTGCTGTACATCGCTTCTGGCGCGGCTTCGAGAATCACTTTGTAGCCCGAGCCGTCAGGCAGGCGCAGCGCATGCAGGAATACACCCACCGCTTTGCCGCCGGCCAACATGTTCGGCACGAATTTGCTGGTCAGTGCATGAGTGGCGAAGAACGGCACGAAAATCCCGGCGGATTCGGCCGGTTCCGGGTCGGCGGGAATGCCCACGGCACCGCCCTTGCGCACTTCCTTGATGACGCTGAGAATGCCTTCCTTGGTCGACGCTGCGACCTTGTTGCCCAGCTGCACGCGCTGTTTGCGCAGCAATTCATCCACTGCCTTGAGCTTCGGCGGACGGTAGAAAATGATCGGTTTGCACTGGCTGCAATAGAAGTGGTTGAGCACTTCCCAGTTGCCGAGGTGGCTGGTGATGCCGACCACGCCTTTGCCCGAGGCCAGCGCCTCCTTGAGCACATCGAGGCCTTCAACTTCGCGAACCAGATCGATCGAGCGCTGCGCCGGCCAGATCCACGCGCAGGCGCTTTCGGTCAGCGACTTGCCGATGTCCTTCAGACTTTGCCCGACCAGACGCTCACGTTCGGCCGCATCCATCTGGGGAAAACACTTGGCGAGGTTGATCCGCACCACGTCGCGGGAACGGTTGGGGGTTTTCCACATGATCCAGCCGATCGCCGAACCCACGGCCTGCACGGCCCGCCATGGCAGCAGGGCAAACAGCCGCAGAGCGCCTACCAGCAAGGCGCCTTTAAACTTTTCCACAGGTCACTCCTGATCTTTGTGCTGTGCGCGAGGCGGGCATTCTAACCGGCGTTGGCGAGCTGCGCGTAGCGGTCGCAATCCTGGGTGTGGTCCATGACCATGCCCGAGGCCTGCATCAGCGCGTAGCAAATGGTCGGACCGACGAAGGTGAATCCGGCTTTTTTCAGCGCTTTGCTCATTGCCAGCGCTTCGGGGGTGATCGCCGGGACTTCGCTGCGATCCTTGAAATGATTGATGATCGGTTGGTCGCCCACGAATGACCAGAGCAACGCCACCGGATCCTCCAGCGCCAGCCACGCCTGGGCATTGCGCCGGGCGGCGTTGAGTTTCAGGCGATTGCGGATGATGCCCGGGTCGAGCATGAGCTCGTCGATTTCGGCGTCACTCATCTGCGCCACGCGCTGCACGTCAAAGCCGAACAGCACCTCGCGATAGCGCTCACGTTTGCGCAACACAGTGATCCACGACAGCCCGGCCTGGAACCCTTCGAGCAAAAGCAACTCGAACAAACCCTGCGCATCGCGCAGCGGCGTGCCCCACTCCTGATCGTGATAAGCCATGTACAACGGATCTTCGGTACACCAAAAGCAGCGTGGCATAAGGCTCCAGGGGGCGTGCGCAGCAACGAATCGGGTATACTCCCGCTCTTTAAATCGCAGCCCAAGAAACAGGTGAATTTCGTGAGCCAGCCTACGCCAGCCGTGCGTACCTTCCAAGACTTGATCCTCGCGCTCCAGCAATACTGGGCCGAGCAAGGTTGTGTGGTACTTCAGCCCTACGATATGGAAGTAGGCGCCGGCACTTTCCACACCGCGACCTTCCTGCGCGCCATCGGCCCGGAAACCTGGAACGCCGCGTACGTGCAGCCAAGCCGCCGTCCGACTGACGGCCGTTACGGCGAAAACCCGAACCGTCTGCAGCACTACTACCAGTTCCAGGTAGTCCTGAAGCCGAACCCGGACAACTTCCAGGAACTGTACCTGGGCTCGCTCAAGCATGTCGGCCTCGACCCGCTGGTGCACGACATCCGCTTCGTCGAAGACAACTGGGAATCGCCGACCCTCGGCGCCTGGGGTCTGGGCTGGGAAGTCTGGCTCAACGGCATGGAAGTCACCCAGTTCACCTACTTCCAGCAAGCGGGCGGCATCGAGTGCTACCCGGTGACCGGCGAGATCACCTACGGTCTCGAGCGTCTGGCGATGTACCTGCAAGGCGTCGATTCGGTATACGACCTGGTCTGGGCTGACGGCCCGTTCGGCAAAGTCACCTATGGCGATGTGTTCCACCAGAACGAAGTGGAGCAGTCCACCTACAACTTCGAACACGCCAACGTCGACAAACTGTTCGAGCTGTTCGACTTCTATGAAAGCGAAGCCAAGCGCCTGATCGAACTCGACCAGCCGCTGCCGTTGCCGAGCTACGAAATGGTGCTGAAGGCGTCGCACACCTTCAACCTGCTGGATGCGCGCCGGGCGATCTCGGTGACCGCGCGTCAGCAATACATTCTGCGCGTACGCACCCTGGCGCGTTCCGTTGCGCAAGCCTACCTGCTGGCCCGCGCCAAGCTGGGCTTCCCGATGGCGACCCCGGACCTGCGTGACGAAGTACTGGCCAAGCTGGAGGCTGCACAATGAGTGCGCAAGATTTTCTGGTTGAACTGGGCACCGAAGAACTGCCACCCAAAGCCCTGAACACTTTGGCTGATGCGTTCCTCGCCGGTATCGACAAGGGCCTGCAAGCCGCCGGCCTGAGCTACGAAAGCAAAACCGTTTATGCCGCGCCACGTCGTCTGGCCGTGCTGATCACTGCGCTGGCCACTCAGCAGCCGGATCGCAGCATCAACCTCGATGGCCCGCCACGTCAGGCCGCGTTCGACGCTGATGGCAATCCGACTCAGGCCGCCCTGGGCTTCGCCAAGAAGTGCGGCGTCGAGCTGAGCGAAATCGACCAGAGCGGTCCGAAACTGCGCTACAGCCAGAACATCGCCGGCAAGCCGACCGCGAGCCTGCTGCCGACCATCGTCGAAGATTCGCTGAACGACCTGCCGATTCCGAAACGCATGCGTTGGGGTGCGCGCAAGGAAGAGTTCGTGCGTCCGACCCAGTGGCTGGTGATGCTGCTCGGTGACCAGGTCATCGACTGCACGATCCTCGCGCAGAAGGCTGGCCGTGAATCCCGTGGTCACCGTTTCCACCATCCGCAAGCCGTACGCATCGGTTCGCCGTCGAGCTACCTCGCCGACCTGCGCGCCGCTTACGTATTGGCCGATGCCAACGAGCGTCGCGAGATCATCAGCAAGCGCACCGAAGAGCTGGCCACCCGTCAGGAAGGCACGGCGATCGTTCCGCCGGCATTGCTTGACGAAGTGACCGCGCTGGTCGAATGGCCCGTGCCGCTGGTGTGCTCGTTCGAGGAACGCTTCCTCGACGTGCCGCAGGAAGCGCTGATCACCACCATGCAGGACAACCAGAAGTACTTCTGCCTGCTGGATGCCGACGGCAAGTTGCTGCCACGTTTCATTACCGTGGCCAACATCGAAAGCAAAGACCCGCAGCAGATCATCGCCGGTAACGAGAAAGTGGTTCGCCCACGCCTGACCGACGCCGAGTTCTTCTTCAAGCAGGACAAGAAGCAGAAGCTCCAAGACTTCAACCTGCGCCTGCAAAACGTGGTGTTTCAGGAAAAACTCGGCAGCGTCTACGACAAGGCCGAGCGCGTATCGAAACTGGCCGCGTACATCGCCGCACGCATCGGCGGCAACGCCTCGTGGGCTGCCCGTGCGGGCCTGCTGTCGAAGTGCGACCTGGCCACCGAAATGGTCGGCGAGTTCCCGGAGATGCAAGGTGTCGCCGGTTACTACTACGCCCTCAATGACGGCGAGCCACAGGATGTCGCGCTGGCACTGAACGAGCAGTACATGCCACGCGGTGCCGGGGCTGAATTGCCGGCGACCCTGACCGGTGCAGCTGTCGCCATCGCCGACAAGCTCGACACTCTGGTCGGCATCTTCGGTATCGGCATGCTGCCAACCGGCAGCAAAGACCCGTATGCCCTGCGCCGTGCAGCACTGGGCGTGCTGCGGATCCTGATCGAGAAACAACTGGATCTGGACCTGAACGACGCCGTGGCTTTCGCGGTGAATGCGTTCGGCGGCAAGGTCAAGGCTGCCGGCCTCAACGAAGCCGTGCTGGAATTCATCTTCGACCGTCTGCGTGCGCGTTATGAAGATGAAGGCGTCGACGTCGCCACTTACCTGTCGGTACGTGCGCTCAAGCCGGGCTCGGCGCTGGACTTCGACCAGCGTGTGCAGGCGGTGCAGGCCTTCCGCAAACTGCCGGAAGCGGCAGCGCTGGCGGCGGTGAACAAGCGTGTGTCGAACCTGTTGAGCAAGGTCGAAGGCTCGGTGCCAACCGTGGTCGAGGCCAAGTATTTCGACAACGCCAACGAGTTCTCGCTGTATTCGGCAATCCAACAAGCGGATCAAGCGGTGCAGCCAATGGCCGCGGCGCGTCAGTACAACGAATCGCTGGCACGCCTGGCGGCACTGCGCGAGCCGGTCGATGCGTTCTTCGACGCGGTGATGGTCAATGCCGACGATGCCAATGTGCGGGCCAACCGTTACGCGCTGCTGGCGCGTCTGCGTGGCCTGTTCCTCGGTGTTGCCGACATTTCGCTGCTGGGTTGAGGGATTGCTGTTGAAACTGCTGATTCTTGATCGTGACGGCGTGATCAATTACGACTCCGATGCCTACATCAAGTCGGTTGAGGAGTGGATTCCGCTGCCCGGTTCGATCGAAGCGATTGCGCAGTTGAGCAAGGCCGGCTGGACGGTGGCGGTGGCCACCAACCAGTCGGGCATTGCTCGCGGCTACTACGACCTCGCCACCCTCGAGGCCATGCATGCGCGCCTGCGCGAGCTGGTCGCGGCGCAGGGCGGCGAAGTCGGTCTGATCGTGTATTGCCCGCATGGCCCGGACGAAGGTTGCGATTGCCGCAAACCGAAACCGGGAATGCTGAAAGCCATTGCCGAGCATTACACGGTGCCGTTGACCAACGTCTGGTTCGTCGGCGACAGCCTTGGTGACCTGGAAGCCGCCAAAGCCGTCGATTCACAGCCAGTTTTGGTGAAGACCGGGAAAGGCGAAAAGACTCAGGGCAAAACCCTGCCGGTTGGCACTCTGATTTTTGACGATCTGGCGGCGATAGCCGCAGAACTTATCCACAACTAGAGTACTTCTGAATTTCCTGGCCAGGGATTGCTCGGGAGTGCGCTTGAACAGTCGGGCATTGCCCCGTAACGGTAACCGTCGCCATGTCGATACTGCGGGCCTTCAGAATCTTTCTTTTCTATCTGCTGCTGGGCACAACAGCGTTGCTGTGGTGCAGCCTGAGCTTTTTCATCGCGCCGTTTCTGTCCTTCAAGGCGCGCTATCGTTTCATCAACGTGTACTGGTGCCGTTGCGCCCTGTGGCTGACCAAGGTTTTCCTCGGCATCCGCTACGAAATCAAAGGCGCGGAAAACGTGCCGGACCGGCCCTGCGTGATTCAATCGAACCACCAGAGCACATGGGAGACGTTCTTTCTTTCCGCTTATTTCTCGCCATTGAGCCAAGTGCTCAAGCGCGAATTGCTTTACGTGCCGTTCTTCGGCTGGGCCATGGCCATGCTGCGCCCGATCGCCATCGACCGCGACAACCCGAAGGCAGCGCTCAAACAGGTCGCGGCTAAAGGCGACGAGCTGCTCAAGGACAACGTCTGGGTGCTGATCTTTCCGGAAGGGACACGAGTCCCGTACGGCACCGTTGGGAAGTTCTCCCGCAGTGGCAGCGCATTGGCGGTGAATGCGGCGCTTCCGGTGCTGCCGATTGCACACAATGCCGGCAAATTCTGGCCAAAAATCGGCTGGGGCAAACAGGCCGGAGTGATCACCGTGGTCATTGGCGAACCGATGTATGCCGAAGGCAGCGGGCCGCGCGCCATCGCTGATCTGAATGACCGTGTGCAGGCGTGGAACGAGAAGACCCAGCGCGATATGGGCTCGCTGCCACCGGCGCCACAGGCACCGGCCGCGAGTGATCAACTGGCTGTCTGAATTTTGTGGATAACCTGTGTACGCTTTTGCTTCAAAAGTCCGTGATCGTATTGTAACTTATTGATTTTAATCGATATTTTTAAATCGATAAGTTGAACTAAATCCGTGCATAAGTTTTATTCGGATGTAAAAAAACCGGTCGTTATAGCCGGTTTTTTTGTGCCTCTTTTTCATTCAGAAATCAGCGGCAAATCGATGCGGAATGTGGTTCCCGCGTCGACCACGCTGCGACACTCGATTGTGCCGCCATGATGATCAATCACGGCTTTGACCATCGACAGACCCAGGCCCACACCGTCGATGCCCTGGGCGGAGGAGAAACGCCGATACTGGCTGAACAGGTCAGGCAATTCATCGGCGGCAATGCCCTTGCCCTGATCGGACAATTCGCAGCGCAGCCACTGCCCATCACAGCTGACCGTCAGTTGCACCGTGCTGTCTGCCGGGCTGTACTTGATCGCGTTTTCCAGCAGGTTGAACAGGGCGCGAGTCAGCAATCCCTGATCGGCCAGAATCAGCCGCTCCTGACATTCCTCGTCAACTTCGTTGAGCAGCTCGATGCGTTTCTGCTGGGCGATGGGCAGGGCCTGATCGAGGACGTCCAATACCAGCATCGCGAATAATGTCGGGCGGAACTGGTAGGTCTCGGACTCAGCCCGCGCCAACAAGACGAAACCATCGGTCAGATCCAGTGCGCGGCGCACCTGACGCTCAATCTGCTCGAACAACGGCGCATCAGCGCCGGCCTGATGACGATGCACATCCAGCAGGGCGAGGATCGCCGAATGGGGCGCGCGCAGGTCATGAGAAAGAAAACGCAGCAGGACGCCGCGCTGCTCCTCGGCCGCACGCTCGGCACTCAAGTCCGTCAGGCTGAGCAGCCAACCGATCGGCGTATCGCCGTCGACCGGCAGCAGCGCCGCTCTTTCCAGGCGCAGACTGCGTTCCTTGTGATCGCGAAATTCCAGCAGCGGCAGGGTGGCCAGCGGCGGTCGCGGCGCTGTGGATAATTCCGGATAGCCGAGCCGCGCCAGTTGCTCGAGTACGTCATCGCCCACCAGCGAATCTTCGAACAGTTCGCGCGCCTTGCGATTGCCCAGCAGAATCTTGCCCAGCGGATCACTGATCAGCGTCGCCACCGGCAGGTATTCCAGGCCATCGGCAATGAACCGCCGAGTGTCGCGGGTGCGGCTCATGGCTTGTTCGAGCGCCATGATCTGGCCCTGCAAACGGTCGGCACCGGTGAAGCGGGTCCGGCGGCGTTCAGGGAAGACTTTCGGTTCGCTGTCCAGACGTGCCAGCTCCCAGCCGAAGTAGGTCAGCACCACGCTCAGGCGTCGCCAGTTCCAGATCAGGTAACCGAATAACATCCCCAGGGCTGCTGGCGTTGGCGACCACCAGTAGCGGACTTCGGCCAGGAGGGCGCTGGCTATCAGCGCACAGGCCATGCCGATCAAGGTGACCCACAGCGCCCAACGCGGCCGCCACAGCAATAATCCCAGCACACCGGCGACCATCGCCACGGACAACAGCGCGCCGGGCGCTGGCGAGGGATTGTGCAGATTGATCTGGGCGCGATAAGACAACAAGGCAGTCAGCGGCAACAGCACTACACTTATCCACAACCACTCGCGCACCAGCCGGCGGAACAGACGCTGGACCTGGCTCGGCTCACGACTTTCACGTCGGCGTTGAGTGTTATGCATGAGGCACAGGGCAGGGCAGTGGGAATGGTTTCATAGGTCTCAGGTCTGAGGCGTAGACCCGAAGAATCATAGCGGACGTCGACCAACGACGGGCTGCTTCTTTCATCGCGGCCGGGGAGTCGCTATTGTCGACATCCCAGCCCCAGCGATAAGGAACACCGCCGATGCGCGTTGCCATTCTGGACGACGAACCCGCCGAACTGCGCCGGGTCGAGCAAACCCTGGAGCAAATGGCCGAAGCTGGCGAACAGCCGTGGTCACTGCACAGCTTCGAGCGCGGCGAAGACTTGTTGCGCCAGTTGCGCCGGGAAACCTTCGACCTGTTGATTCTCGATTGGCAACTTCCTGATCTCACGGGCCTGGCACTGCTGCGCTGGACCCGCGAACACATGGACGCGCCACCCGCTGCAATCATGCTCACCAGCCGCGACGGCGAGAGCGATATCGTTCAAGCCTTGAATGCCGGGGCCGACGATTATGTCAGCAAGCCGTTTCGCCCGAATGAGTTGAAGGCGAGGGTGGCTGCGGTATTGCGTCGGCATAGCCAACCGCGCAGCGCGGCGGGCGAAGTACAGACGTTCCATGATCTGACTTTCGACGACGCCGAACTGACCGTCACCCGTGAAGGCAAACCGATCCTCATGACCGAACGCGAATACCGCCTGGCGCGGTGTCTGTTCAGCAACCTGGGTCGACCGTTGTCGCGGGATTATCTGTACGAGCGCTTCTGGCCGAACGAAGAGACGACTTCCTCGCGGCCGCTGGATACGCATATCTACCGATTGCGCAACAAGCTCGGGCTGACAGCGGATCGGGGTTGGCAGTTGCTGACGATTTATGGGTATGGGTATCGGTTGGAGAGTGTCGGCACTGGGAATGAGTGAGGCAAAAAAAAACCCCGGCATTGGCCGGGGTTTTTCATGAGCGGGTAGCAATCAGGATCAGAAATCCAGGTTGGAAACCGCCAGTGCATTGCTCTCGATGAAGTCCCGGCGAGGTTCGACCGCATCACCCATCAGGGTGTTGAAGATCTGGTCTGCACCGATGGCGTCTTCGATGGTGACTTTCAGCATGCGCCGCACGCTTGGGTCCATGGTGGTTTCCCACAGCTGATCAGGGTTCATTTCGCCCAGACCTTTGTAGCGCTGGATGGTGTGGCGCTTGGTGCTTTCGGCCATCAGCCAGTCGAGGGCTTCCTTGAACTCGGTAACGGCTTTCTTGCGTTCGCCACGCTGGATGTAAGCGCCTTCGTCGAGCAGAGTGCTCAGTTGCGCGCCCAGGGTGACCACGGTTTTGTAGTCGTTGCTGCCGAAGAAGTCGCGGTTGAAGGTGACATAGTTCGACAGGCCGTGGGAGATCAGTTCGACCTCTGGCAGCCAGACGCCACGTTCACGGTCTTCGCGCAGGCTGGCCTTGTAGACCAGGCCGGACTTCTCGTTGGTGCGCAGGCGGACTTCGTACTGCGCCAGCCACTCTTGCATCGCTGCATGGTCGCCCAGGGTTTCAAGGCTGACGGCCGGCAGGTAGATGAAGTGCTCGGTCAGCTCCTGTGGGTACAGGCGCGACAGACGCTTGAGAGTTTTCATCACCATGCGGAAGTCATTGACCAGACGTTCCAGCGCTTCACCGGAAATGCCCGGGGCTTCTTCGTTCAGGTGCAGGCTTGCATCTTCAAGCGCCGACTGCGTCATGTACTCTTCCATGGCGTCGTCGTCTTTGATGTATTGCTCTTGCTTGCCTTTCTTGACCTTGTACAGCGGTGGCTGGGCGATGTAGATATAGCCACGCTCGATCAGCTCCGGCAGTTGACGGAAGAAGAAGGTCAGCAGCAGGGTGCGGATGTGCGAACCGTCGACGTCAGCATCGGTCATGATGATGATGTTGTGATAGCGCAGCTTGTCGATGTTGTACTCTTCGCGACCGATGCCGCAGCCCAGCGCGGTGATCAGCGTGCCCACTTCCTGGGAAGAGATCATCTTGTCGAAACGCGCTTTCTCGACGTTGAGGATCTTGCCCTTCAACGGCAGGATCGCCTGGGTCTTGCGGTTACGTCCCTGCTTGGCAGAACCGCCCGCGGAGTCACCTTCCACCAGGTACAGTTCGGACAGCGCCGGATCTTTTTCCTGGCAGTCAGCGAGTTTGCCCGGCAGGCCGGCGATGTCCAGCGCGCCTTTGCGGCGGGTCATCTCACGGGCCTTGCGCGCGGCTTCACGGGCACGGGCGGCGTCGATCATCTTGCCGACTACCAGCTTGGCTTCGTTCGGGTTCTCCAGGAGGAAGTCGGAGAAGTATTTGCCCATCTCCTGTTCCACCGCAGTCTTCACTTCGGAAGACACCAGCTTGTCTTTGGTCTGCGAGCTGAACTTCGGATCCGGCACCTTCACCGAAATGATCGCGGTGAGGCCTTCACGGGCATCGTCACCGGTGGTGGCGACTTTGTGCTTCTTCGCCAGACCTTCCTGCTCGATGTAGTTGTTCAGGTTACGCGTCAGTGCCGAGCGGAAGCCCACCAGGTGGGTGCCGCCGTCGCGCTGCGGAATATTGTTGGTGAAGCACAACAGGTTCTCGTTGAAGCTGTCGTTCCACTGCAGGGCGATTTCCACGCCGATGCCGTCTTCACGCTGAATGTTGAAGTGGAACACCTGATTGACCGCAGTCTTGTTGGTGTTCAGGTATTCAACGAATGCACGCAGGCCGCCTTCGTACTTGAACAGCTCTTCCTTGCCGCTGCGCTCGTCCTTGAGGACGATGCCGACACCGGAGTTGAGGAAGGACAGTTCACGAATGCGCTTGGCGAGGATGTCCCAGCTGAAGTGAATATTCTTGAAGGTTTCGCTGGAAGCCTTGAAGTGAATCTGGGTACCGGTGGTTTCGCTGTCGCCAACGATGGCCATCGGTGCCTGAGGCACACCGTGGACGTAGGTCTGTTCCCAGATCTTGCCACTGCGGCGAACTGTCAGGACCAGCTCTTCGGACAGTGCGTTCACTACCGAAACACCTACACCGTGCAGACCGCCGGAAACCTTGTAGGAGTTGTCGTCGAACTTACCGCCAGCGTGGAGGACGGTCATGATGACCTCTGCGGCGGAAACGCCTTCCTCTTTATGCACGTCTACCGGGATGCCGCGACCGTTGTCTTTAACGGTGATGGATTCGTCCGGGTGGATGATGATGCTGATGTCGTCGCAATGGCCGGCGAGGGCTTCGTCGATCGAATTGTCGACCACCTCGAACACCATGTGGTGCAGACCGCTGCCATCGTCGGTGTCACCAATGTACATACCGGGACGTTTGCGTACGGCATCCAGGCCTTTCAGCACTTTAATGCTCGTTGAGTCGTACGTATTTTCTTCGCTCAATGCCTTCACTCCCGATGGTCGTGGGTCTGGGTGATACGGCCCTGTTCCACGTGGAACAAAGCGACTGGCGTTTCCGTCTGCCAGCCTTCCCTCAGTAATTCGTGATCTACACAGGTGATGAACACCTGGCAGCGTAAGTCTTCCAGCAAGCGGCACAGCGCGCGACGGTGGCTCTCGTCCAGCTCGGACGGCAAGTCATCCACCAGATAAATACACTGTCCGCGGCGGGCCTGGCTGACCAGGTGCCCTTGGGCAATCCGTAGTGCACAGACCACAAGCTTCTGCTGACCCCGGGACAGGATGTCCGCGGCATTGTGTGCGCCCAATCTGAGACGCAAATCAGCTCGTTGCGGTCCGGCCTGGGTGTGCCCCATCTGCTGGTCCCGTTGCACGGAACCGGCGAGTACGGCGCTCAATTCGCGGTCCTTGTCCCAGCCTCGGTAATAGCTGAGCGTCAAACCCTCGAGCTCAACCAGTTCGCTCAAGGTCTGTTCGAAGACCGGTTTCAAGGCTGTGATGTAAGCGCGGCGGTATTCATCGATTTCAGCGCTGGCCTGGCACAGTTCCCTGTCCCAAACCGCTTGCGAAACGGCGTCAAGTGTACCATGCCGCAGCCAGGAGTTTCTCTGGCGCAGCGCCTTCTGCAAACGCTGCCAAGTGGCCATGAAACGCGGTTCGACGTGGAACACACCCCAGTCGAGAAACTGCCGGCGAATCTTCGGCGCGCCTTCCAGCAGACGGAAGCTGTCCGGGTTGATCAACTGCAACGGCAGGATCTCCGCAAGCTGCGCAGCGCTACGGGCGTTCTGGCCATCGATGCGAATCTGGAACTCGCCCTGACGGTCGCGAGAAATCCCCAGCGCACTGTGTCCGCCTTCAGCCAGCTCAACCTGACCAAATACAGTACAGGCGAGCTGTTCGTACTGAATGACCGGCAACAGCCGCGTGCTGCGAAACGAACGGGCAAGCCCCAGCAGATGAATGGCTTCCAGAACACTGGTTTTGCCGCTGCCGTTGGCGCCGTAAAGAATGTTGATGCGGGGGGAGGGGGAGAAGGTCACCGGGTGCAGATTGCGCACCGCGGTGACCGAAACACGACTTAACGACATTCAGGATCAGCTGATTACAGACGCATCGGCATGACAACGTAAGCCGAGTCGTCATTGTCGGACTCTTGCACCAGCGCACTGCTGTTGGAGTCGGACAGGATCAGGCGAACCTGCTCGGTGGTCATCACGCCCAGCACGTCGAGCAAATAGCTGACGTTGAAACCGATCTCCAGCGAGCCGCCGTTGTACTCAACGCCCACTTCTTCTTCAGCTTCTTCCTGCTCCGGGTTGTTGGCCTGGATCTTCAACTGACCGCTGGCCAGCTGCAGACGGATACCGCGGTACTTCTCGTTGGACAGAATCGCCGTACGGCTGAAGGCTTCACGCAATGCCTGACGATCGCCGAGTACCAGTTTGTCGCCACCTTTCGGCAGGACGCGCTCGTAATCCGGGAATTTACCGTCGACCAGTTTCGAGGTGAAAGTGAACTCGCCCGTGGTGGCGCGGATGTGATGCTGACCGAGGACGATGCTGACATTGCCGTCCGGCTCGGTGAGCAGACGCGCCAGTTCGAGGATACCTTTGCGCGGTACGATCACCTGATGACGATCCGGCTGACCGATATCGGCCTGCATCGAGCACATCGCCAAACGGTGACCGTCGGTGGCCACGGCGCGGATCACACCAGCGGAAACTTCCAGCAACATGCCGTTGAGGTAATAACGCACGTCCTGCTGGGCCATGGCGAAGCTGGTGCGTTCGATCAAGCGACGCAGTTTGCTCTGCTCCAGGCTGCACGTCAGCGAGCCCGGGCCTTCTTCAACAGTCGGGAAGTCGTTGGCCGGCAGGGTCGACAGGGTGAAGCGGCTACGGCCGGCCTTCACCACCAGCTTCTGCTCGTCGACCTTGATGTCGATGAGCGCGTCGTTGGGCAGGCTCTTGCAGATGTCCATCAGTTTGCGCGCCGGCACGGTGATCGAGCCCGTTTCGGCCGGCTCTTCGAGTTGCACACGACCGACCAGCTCGACTTCCAGGTCGGTACCGGTCAGCGACAGTTGCTGGCCTTCGACGACCAACAGCACGTTGGACAGTACCGGCAAGGTCTGTCGGCGCTCGACGACGCCTGCGACCAGTTGCAGGGGTTTCAACAGGGCTTCGCGTTGAATGGTGAAATGCATGGTCTAGTCCCTTGCCTTAATAAGCTGCGCTGGTGTTCATCAAGTGGTCAGTGTACGCAGCAGGTTCTTGTAGTCCTCGCGGATGTCCGCGTCGGATTCCTTAAGTTCGTTGATCTTGCGGCAGGCGTGCAACACGGTGGTGTGGTCGCGGCCGCCAAACACATCGCCGATTTCCGGCAGGCTGTGGTTGGTCAGTTCCTTGGACAACGCCATGGCCACCTGACGCGGACGAGCCACCGAGCGCGAACGGCGCTTGGACAGCAGGTCGGAAATCTTGATCTTGTAATACTCGGCGACGGTGCGCTGAATGTTATCCACAGAGACCAGTTTGTCCTGCAACGCCAGCAAGTCTTTCAGGGATTCGCGGATCAGCTCGATGGTGATGTCGCGGCCCATGAAGTGCGAGTGGGCGATTACGCGTTTCAGCGCACCTTCCAGCTCACGGACGTTGGAGCGAATGCGCTGGGCAATGAAGAACGCGGCATCGTGAGGCAACTCGACTTTGGCCTGATCGGCCTTCTTCATCAGGATCGCCACGCGGGTTTCCAGTTCCGGCGGCTCGACGGCAACCGTCAGGCCCCAACCGAAGCGGGATTTGAGGCGTTCTTCAAGGCCTTCGATTTCTTTCGGGTAGCGGTCACTGGTGAGAATGACCTGCTGACCACCTTCAAGCAACGCGTTGAAGGTGTGGAAAAACTCTTCCTGGGAACGCTCCTTGCGAGCGAAGAACTGAATATCGTCGATCAGCAAGGCGTCCACCGACCGGTAGAAACGCTTGAATTCGTTGATGGCGTTCAGTTGCAACGCCTTGACCATGTCGGCCACAAAGCGCTCGGAATGCAGGTACACGACCTTGGCATTCGGATTCTTCTTTAATAGATGGTTGCCCACCGCGTGCATCAAGTGGGTTTTACCCAGGCCGACGCCGCCATAGAGGAACAGCGGGTTGTAACCGTGCTTGGGATTGTCCGCCACCTGCCAGGCCGCCGCACGGGCGAGCTGGTTGGATTTACCTTCAACGAAGTTTTCGAAGGTGAACGTGCGATTCAGGTAACTGGTGTGCTTGAGCGCACCTTCTACCTGCACGGTGCGCTGCTCGGCGCGAACCGGGGCCTGCTGCGAAGCAGCGCCCGCCATCGGGTCGAAGCTGTCGCGGGAAGGTTCTTCACTGACTTCAGCGGCTTTTTGTGTGGAACGCTTGGCCGGAGCAGGGGCTGGCGTCGGTGCCGGATTGCTCGCTGGCACATTATTGGCCTGCGCCTGAGCAACCTGCGCGGCCGCCAGCGGCGCATTGGGTGCAGCACGAGGTGCCGAGCTGCGTTTGCTGCCTATTAACAAGGACAGCGCCGGCGTCGAACCATTGCCGTGCTCATCCAGCAGTTCAAGGACGCGGCCCAGGTACTTTTCGTTGACCCAGTCCAACACGAAACGATTCGGTGCGTAGACGCGCAACTCGTCGCCTTCGGCTTCGACCTGTAGTGGACGGATCCAGGTGTTGAATTGTTGGGCAGGCAGCTCTTCGCGCAAAAGCTCCACGCACTGCTGCCAAAGTTCCACTGACACGGATATCCCCTAAGTTGAAAGCCGGTGAGGCAAAAACAAGCGGCCATTGTAGCGGCGAGCGATTCACTTATCCACATGCAGGTAGGTTCGTCACCATCATTTATCAACGCGTTAACGCATTAAAAGGCGACCAACGGCATGTGAATAAGCCCTGTGGATAAACGCCTCTGAGGGCACTGGACAACTGGGGGCTAAACCCGGTGGATAACCAGCCTGTGGATAACAGGCCATTCCACGCACAGCTTATCCGATAGCGCAGCACAGGCTGAACACGGTTTTCCACTGTAGTTGTCATTCTCTGTACATCCCGTGGAATAAGGCATCATGGCAGTTATCCACAGAAGATGGCGTGTCTAGCTTTTACAAGCTTTACAGAAAAGCTTTAAATAATTCCCTTCTTTATTTCTATATCTGGCTGACAGGCGTTCAAGCTAAAAACCTGCCCGGATCTATTTATAAGGAAACGCTGGTTGGAAATTGACCTGAAGGCTTGCTTTCTCTAGAATCCCCGGTCTCTTAAAACGGGGGCCATTCCGGCCCGTTGTGGACGAACCAGGTAACACGACATGAAACGTACTTTCCAACCAAGCACTATCAAACGCGCTCGTACCCACGGTTTCCGTGCTCGCATGGCTACCAAGAACGGCCGCGCAGTCCTGTCGCGTCGTCGCGCCAAAGGTCGTGCGCGTCTGGCAGTTTGATAATCCGGTACTGGAGGTGAGTCAGGACTTCAGTCGGGAAAAGCGTCTGCTTACCCCCCGGCATTTCAAGGCAGTCTTTGACTCCCCTACCGGCAAGGTTCCGGGGAAAAATCTCCTGCTCCTTGCACGCAACAACGATCTTGATCACCCCCGTCTCGGGCTGGTTATCGGGAAAAAGAGCGTAAAGCTCTCCGTTGAGCGCAATCGCCTCAAACGTCTGATGCGCGAATCGTTCCGTCTGCACCAGGATTCACTGGTCGGCTGGGACATCGTTATCGTCGCGCGCAAAGGTTTGGGTGATGTAGAAAACCCCGAATTGATTCAGCATTTCGGCAAACTCTGGAAGCGTCTGGCACGCAACAAGCCCGTTCCGGCAGTCAAAACCGAAACTGTAGGGGTAGACAGTACCGATGCGTAAACTGGCCCTCGTTCCGATCCAGTTTTATCGCTATGCCATTAGTCCTTTAATGGCCAGCCACTGTCGCTTCTACCCCAGTTGTTCCTGCTACGCGTATGAAGCCATTGAAAATCATGGCCTTCTGCGCGGTGGCTGGCTGACCTTTCGTCGTTTAGGTCGCTGTCATCCGTGGAATCCCGGTGGTTATGACCCGGTTCCACCTGTCCCTACCTCCCGTTCTTCTTCGATGGCCGAGTAATCATGGATATCAAACGCACGATCCTGATCGTCGCCCTGGCAATCGTGTCCTACGTCATGGTTCTTAAATGGAACCAGGATTATGGCCAGGCTGCCCTGCCGACTCAGAATGTTGCTTCCAGTACGACTACATCCGGTTTGCCGGACACCGCCACTGGCACAAATGCTGCCAGTGACGATATTCCGCGCGCCGCCAGCGATACCAGCGCCCCTGCCGAAACGCCGGTCGCCGCCAGCAAGGATCTGATTCAGGTCAAGACCGATGTGCTCGATCTGGCGATCGATCCGCAGGGTGGCGACGTTGCGCAACTGACTCTGCCTTTGTATCCACGTCGTCAGGATCGTCCTGACGTTCCGTTCCAGCTGTTCGATAACGGCGGCGAGCGTGTATATCTGGCGCAAAGCGGTCTGATCGGTACCAACGGCCCGGATGCAAACCCGGCCGGTCGTCCGGTTTATTCCTCGGAGAAGAAGGTTTACCAACTGGCTGACGGTCAGGATCAACTCGTCGTTGACCTGAAATTCAGCAAGGACGGCGTCAACTACATCAAGCGTTTCACCCTGAAACGTGGCCTGTACGACGTTGCTGTCTCCTACATTGTGGATAACCAGAGCGCTCAGCCCTGGAACGGCGCAATGTTTGCCCAGTTGAAGCGCGATGCCAGCGCTGATCCTTCGTCGACCACTGCTACTGGCACCGCGACTTACCTGGGCGCTGCCCTGTGGACAAGTTCCGAGCCGTACAAGAAAGTGTCGATGAAGGACATGGACAAGGCGCAGCTCAAGGAAACCGTCACCGGTGGTTGGGTAGCCTGGCTGCAGCACTACTTCGTGACCGCGTGGATTCCGGCCAAGGGCGAAAACAATATCGTCCAGACCCGTAAAGATAGCAAAGGCAACTACATCATCGGTTACACCGGTCCTACTCTGACCGCTGCTCCAGGTGCAAAAGTTGAAACCAGCGCTGTGCTGTACGCCGGTCCGAAAAGCCAGGCTGTGCTGAAAGAGTTGTCCCCAGGTCTGGAACTGACCGTCGACTACGGCATTCTGTGGTTCATTGCCCAGCCGATCTTCTGGCTGCTGCAACACATCCACGCCATTGTCGGTAACTGGGGCTGGTCGATCATCTTCCTGACCATGCTGATCAAAGGGATTTTCTTCCCGCTGTCGGCCGCCAGCTACAAATCGATGGCGCGCATGCGTGCCGTGGCTCCGAAACTGGCTGCGCTGAAAGAGCAACATGGCGATGACCGGCAGAAAATGTCGCAAGCCATGATGGAGCTGTACAAGAAAGAGAAGATCAATCCACTGGGCGGCTGCTTGCCGATCCTCGTGCAGATGCCGGTCTTCCTGTCGCTGTACTGGGTTCTGCTGGAAAGCGTGGAAATGCGTCAGGCGCCGTTCATGCTGTGGATCACTGACCTGTCGATCAAGGATCCGTTCTTCATTCTGCCGATCATCATGGGCGCAACCATGTTCATCCAGCAGCAGCTGAACCCGACGCCTCCGGATCCGATGCAGGCGAAGGTCATGAAAATGATGCCAATCATCTTCACCTTCTTCTTCCTGTGGTTCCCGGCGGGTCTGGTGCTGTACTGGGTTGTGAACAACTGCCTGTCGATTGCACAACAGTGGTACATCACGCGTAAGATCGAAGCGGCGACGAAAAAAGCCGAGGCGTAACTTGCACTGTGGATAACACCACTCAAAACGCCCCCTAGTGGGGCGTTTTGCTATCTGCCACTTTTGTCTGGATGCCGCTTTATGAGCACACCCCGTGAAACCATCGCCGCTGTCGCCACCGCTCAAGGGCGCGGCGGTGTGGGCATCGTCCGTATTTCCGGGCCGTTGGCCAGCGTGGCGGCAAAAGCCATCAGCGGCCGAGAACTGAAACCGCGTTACGCCCATTACGGGCCGTTTTTCAGTGACGACCAGCAAGTGCTGGACGAAGGTCTGGCTTTATATTTTCCGGGGCCGAACTCGTTCACCGGCGAAGACGTGCTGGAACTCCAAGGCCACGGCGGCCCGATCGTGCTGGACATGTTGCTCAAGCGCTGCCTGGAACTGGGTTGTCGTCTGGCCCGTCCTGGGGAATTCAGCGAGCGCGCCTTCCTCAATGACAAACTCGATCTGGCCCAGGCGGAGGCAATCGCCGATTTGATCGAAGCCAGTTCTGCACAGGCTGCGCGCAATGCGCTGCGTTCATTGCAGGGTGCGTTTTCCCAGCGTGTGCATAACCTGACCGAGCAACTGATCGGTTTGCGTATCTACGTTGAAGCCGCCATCGACTTCCCGGAAGAGGAAATCGACTTTCTCGCCGACGGCCATGTATTGAGCATGCTCGACAAAGTACGCGATGAGTTATCCACAGTATTGCGCGAAGCGGGGCAGGGCGCGTTATTGCGTGATGGCATGACCGTCGTCATCGCAGGCCGGCCGAATGCCGGTAAATCCAGCCTGTTGAATGCCTTGGCCGGTCGCGAGGCTGCCATCGTTACCGAGATTGCCGGCACCACGCGGGATATCCTGCGCGAGCATATCCACATCGACGGCATGCCGTTACACGTTGTCGATACCGCAGGCCTGCGGGACACGGACGATCATGTGGAAAAGATCGGTGTTGAACGAGCCTTGAAAGCCATTGGTGAAGCGGATCGGGTTTTACTGGTGGTCGATGCGACCGCACCAGAGGCACTGGATCCTTTTGCCTTGTGGCCAGAATTTCTCGAGTATCGACCGGACCCGGCGAAGGTCACCCTGATCCGGAACAAAGCCGATCTGACCGGTGAAGCGGTTTCGCTGGAGACCAGTGACGACGGCCACGTGACCATCAGTCTCAGCGCCAAGTCCGCCGAAGGCCTCGATCTGCTGCGGGACCACCTCAAGGCGTGCATGGGTTACGAGCAGACTTCGGAAAGCAGCTTCAGCGCACGTCGCCGGCATCTGGAAGCACTGCGTCACGCCAGCGCGGCACTGGAACATGGCCGCGCGCAACTGACCCTGGCCGGTGCAGGCGAATTGCTCGCCGAAGATCTGCGCCAGGCTCAGCATTCCCTGGGTGAAATTACCGGGGCGTTCAGCTCTGATGATTTGCTCGGAAGGATTTTCTCCAGCTTCTGCATCGGCAAATAAAAGAAGGGGCTGTGGATAATTCATCCGCAGCCCCTTTTTTGTTCACCAGTTATAGGACACCGTACCGAGCAAAGTACGATCCTCGCCCCAGTAACAGCGGCCGGCGTCGTTGCATCCCGACACATATTCCTTGTCGAACAGGTTCTTCGCATTCAGATCGACACTCCAGTGTGTGTCGATCTGATATCCAACAGCCGCGTCGACCAATGTAACGTCTCCGGCATCCAGCTTTCCGTATAGAGAAGGCGAAGTGTAGGCAAACGCACTGTCGAAATAGCGCACGCCACCGGCGACATACAAGCCTTTCAAATCACTGTCGAGGAAGCGATATTTCGCCCAGACCGAGGCCTGATTACGCGGCACGCCGGTCATTTGATGGCCTTTGACCAACGATGTTGCTGCATCCTTGGTGATCTTCGCGTCGGTGTAGGTATAGGCCGCCGTGACATTCAGGTTCTGCGTCAGGTTGCTGTTTAGTTCCAGCTCGACGCCCTTGGCGCGGCTTTCACCCACTTGGCGATAGGTCGAAGTCGTTGCATCGAAATAGGTGTCGTCCTTCTTGCGCAGGTCATACACCGAAGCGGTGAAAGCGGTGTCCCAGCCAATCGGTTCGTACTTCAAACCCACTTCGTACTGGCTGCTGGTGATCGGATCAAGCGGCGCTCCGGCGTTGGAAATCTGCTGCACCGGCACGAACGCCGTGGAGTAGCTGACATACGGCGTCATGCCGTTGTCGAACTGATACATCACGCCGCCCTGATAGGTGAACTTCTTGTCCTCGGAGCTGATATTGCTGCCTTGGGCCACCTTGTCGCGAAAATCGCTGTCGACCCAGTCTTGACGCCCGCCAAGCAAGAACAGCCAGTGGTCGTACTTGCTCTGGATCTGTGCATAAACACCCTTCATCTGCTGCTCGAGCAAAGTGTTCTGCACGGCAATCGGCGTGGTCGGATCACGCAGGTAAACCGGATTGTAGACGTCGATCGGCCCGACAATGCCGGCATTCCAGTCCTGGTTGAACGAGGTGCGATCGTAGCTGGCGCCAAACAGCACGGTGTTTTCCAGATTACCCGCCTGGAACTTGCCTTCGAGCTGGTTATCCAGCGAATACACCATGGATTTGTTGAAGCGATCGTAGGCGGTCACGTTCAACCGCGTGCCGAAACCGGCGTTGTTCAGATTGCCCGGCCAGGTTTCGTGGCGAGTGATGCGCGACTGCATGTAGCGCGAGTTCTGGCGGAACTGCCAGTCATCGTTGAACGAGTGGCTGAACTCGTAACCGGTGCTCCAGGTTTCCCGTTCGAAGGTATTCCAGTCCGGGTCACCGAGCATGGTGTCTTTGGATAGCTGGCCGTTGGGATTGCTCAGCAACGTGCCGGCGGCCGGCAGGCCAAGCTCCATGTTGGTGTGGTCTTTCTGGTAGTTGGCCAGCAGCGTCAGCGTATTGAAATCGTCGAAATTCAGGGTCAGCGAAGGGGCGATATAAATCCGGTCGTCAGGCACGTGATCGGTCTGGGTATCGGATTTGCGTCCCAGCATCACCACGCGTCCGAGAACGTTGCCGCTGTCATTGAGCTGGCCGGAGACATCTACGCCGATTTGCCGGCGATTGTTCGAGCCATAGCCCAGTTGCACTTCGCCCTGAGGCGCGGCGGTCGGGCGTTTGCTGACCAGATTGACCAGACCGCCTGGCGCATTTTCGCCATACAGCAGCGAAGACGGGCCACGGAACACCTCGACCCGCTCAAGTCCGTACGGCTCGGTGCTGGTGTCATAGCGATTGCCCTGCACGCGCAGTCCATCGCGCAGCAAACCGTAGCCGTAATCGGTGGCGTTGAAACCACGGATATAGAACAGGTCGCCAGCCAAGCTGTCGCCGGCGGCAAAAGGTGGGGCGAAGATCCCCGGCACGTAGCCGAGTACGTCGGTGAGTGTCTGGGATTTCTGATCTCTGATCCGCTGCCCGGTCACCACTGACACCGAACGCGGTGTTTCCGACAGCGGCGTACTGGTTTTCGTACCGATCCGGCTGTTTTGCGCCTTGTAGCCGACGTCGGCGGCGTAATCGAGATTCATTGGATTGCCCAACTGCGCATTGATGTTGGTCGGCGCCAGTTCCAGGGAGTCACCGTTGGGCACGTTCTGCAGAATGAAACTGCCGGGTGCTTGTGGCACTGCCTGTAAACCCGAGCCTTGCAGCAATTGAGCGAAACCTTGTTCGACGCTGAAGTCGCCGTTCAGCCCGGCACTGCGCAAGCGGCTGGTCTGCTGCGGCGAGAACGACAGAATCACATTGGCGGTAGCGGCGAACTGGCTCAAGGCACTATCCAGCGGGCCGGCGGCAATGGCGAAGCGCTTGGATGTCGACGCCGCGAAGGCGCTGTTGCTGATCACCAGACAGGACGCAGTGCTGGCCATCAATAAGCTGTATGCAATGCAGTGTGGAGAAAAGCGCTGACGGAACGTGGGAAGACGCATGTGTGGATTAGCCCTGAAGGTGGCGAAGAGCCGCGTTGATCGCGATTACCTGTAGGGCCGGCTCAGGACGCAAAAAGATAACCCTGTTTGCGATTATTTTTCCCAGGCGTTTTTTTGATCAAACGTTGTGGCTGATCGAGACCCAGTAACGACTGAAATAGCGGACGTTGATCGGCAACGAAGCCTTGAGATTGGCCAGCACTGCGTCGGTCGAATCGAGCCGGAAGGTCCCGGAGACCCGCAGATCCCGAGCGCGGCGATCACAGTGCAATACACCGCTGCGATAGCGCCCCAACTCTGTGATGACATCGCCCAGGCGCGCATCGAGAACGATCAACTGACCGCTGATCCAGGCCACTTCTGATGACTGGAAGGGATGCCTGAGGCCGATGTGCCGACTGTCGAAATCCGCGCCTTCGCCTGCGTTCAGGATGAGCGCAGCACTGGATGACTGCGCAGGTTGAACGCTGACTCGATCCTCCAGTACGCCGACCCGGGTTGAGTTCCGCATCTGATGCACCGAGAACCGGGTGCCTAATGCATGGATCCGCCCGTCACGGGTTTGCACATAGAACGGCCGCTGATCGCCAAGCTTGCCGGTTTGGACGAGGATTTCACCGGCACGCAGTTGGATCAGGCGTTGTGCTGCATCGAAAGAGACATCAATGGCCGAGTCGGTGTTGAGCTGGACCTGGCTGCCATCGGCCAGGCTGATGGTGCGACGCTGACCTACACCGGTTTTATAGTCGGCCCAGACGTTGCCGAGGCAGGTGTGGCGTTGAACGTTCCAGCCAACGAAACCTGTTCCCGCCGCAAGCAACAGCAGTTTGAGTACCTGGCGTCTTTGTTGGCCGCTATTGAGCGCACGTCGTTTCAGATCCTGCGGCAGCGTACCGAGGTGGCGCTGTAATTGTTCCATCTGGTTCCACGCCGCCAGATGCGCCGGATCGCTGTCTATCCACAACTGCCAGGCTTTCTGTTCGGCAGGGCTCGGTGGCTGGGATTGAAACTGCACATACCAGCTGGCGGCAGTTTCGAAGACCTGACGGTCTGCAGCGACGGCCATCATGGTTGCGCCATGATCAGCGCGCATTCAGTCAGGGCGCGAACCATGTGTTTTTTCACTGTGGTCAGCGAAACCTCCAATTGCACAGCGATCTGTTGATAAGTCAGTCCGTCGACTTGCGAAAGCATGAAGATCTGCCGTGTGCGCGTGCCCAATCCGGTCAATGCTTTATCCACAGCAACCAGGGTTTCAATGATCAGCGCTCTGTCTTCTTCGCTGACGGTCGTCGCTTCCGGCCGAGCTGCGAGGGCCTGCAGATAAGCGCTTTCAATGGCCCTGCGTCTATAACGATCGATGACCAGCCCGCGTGCAATGGTCGTCAGGTAATCCCTCGGCTCACGAATATGAGCTGCATTGCGCGCCGTCAGAACTCGCAAAAACGTGTCATGCGCCACATCGGCTGCATCGCAGGCGTTGTGCAGTCTGCCCTTGAGCCAACCATATAGCCACGAATGATGTTGCTCGTAGATTCGCTCGATCGCAGCGGTGTGGGCGGGTAGGGACATGGGAAAACTGACGAGTTAATGATAATGGCTATTATTAGCCTCTGTTACGTCCTCTCACAATAGCCTTTTCATTTTCCTGCCCTTGGCTTGCCAAGCGTCACCGATCCTTCGCTGGCGCTTTTTTTGCGTCCGGAAAAAGCCTTGTTGGCGCTTTTCTGTGGATTAAGCCCTGTGAATAACTGCCACTGAGGGCAGTTGATAAATGGGGTTGAAAACTGAATATAACCGGCACTGTGGATAACCACCCTATTCATCCACAGGCTTAAACTGGTTATCCAATGGCCTCATTGCCACATGAGCACAGAGTTTTGAATCTCTGTACACCTTGAAAAATAAGGCATGTAGCGATCTATCCACAGAAAGGTGGTTCAGTAAGAATAAACATAAAAACAAAGGTTTTATAAATTTCTCTCTTTTTTATTCTTTTAACCTCGAGTTCTCCACAGCTGGTTAAATTTTGTGCAAAGGGTTCTTTAGAAAGGGCGAAGTCCCTATACTTGCCGACCAGGTCCAGAAACCTGGTTTCAATATTTCCTGAATGACCTACTTAAGCAGGCACGAGGTGCGTGGTGGATTTCCCTTCCCGTTTTGAAGTGATCGTCATCGGCGGCGGTCATGCCGGTACCGAGGCAGCACTGGCGTCAGCACGCATGGGGGCAAAAACCCTGTTGCTGACGCATAACGTGGAAACCCTCGGTGCCATGAGCTGTAACCCGGCCATCGGCGGCATCGGCAAAAGCCACCTGGTCAAGGAAATCGACGCCCTCGGCGGCGCGATGGCCATGGCTACCGATAAGGGCGGCATCCAGTTTCGCGTGTTGAACAGCCGCAAGGGTCCGGCCGTACGGGCCACCCGTGCACAAGCCGACCGGATTCTCTACAAGGCAGCTGTTCGCGAAATCCTGGAAAACCAGCCGAACCTGTGGATATTTCAACAGGCTGCTGACGACCTGATCGTCGAGCAGGAGCAAGTCCGTGGTGTGGTTACACAGATGGGGCTGCGTTTCTTCGCCGATTCCGTGGTGTTGACCACCGGTACCTTCCTCGGCGGACTTATCCACATCGGTTTGCAGAATTTCTCCGGCGGTCGCGCCGGTGATCCACCGTCGATTGCTCTGGCCCACCGTCTGCGTGAGTTGCCATTGCGTGTCGGGCGCCTGAAAACCGGTACACCGCCGCGTATTGATGGCAAATCTGTGGATTTCTCGGTGATGACCGAGCAGCCGGGTGACACTCCGATCCCGGTGATGTCGTTCATGGGCAGCAAGGAGCAGCATCCGCGCCAGGTCAGTTGCTGGATTACCCATACCAATGCGCGTACCCACGAAATCATCGCGGCGAACCTCGATCGTTCGCCGATGTATTCCGCTGCCGGGGAGATCGAAGGCGTCGGCCCGCGTTATTGCCCGTCGATCGAAGACAAGATTCATCGCTTTGCCGACAAGGAAAGCCATCAGGTGTTCATCGAACCGGAAGGTCTGACCACCCATGAGCTGTATCCGAACGGGATATCCACAAGCCTGCCGTTCGACGTGCAATTGCAGATCGTGCAATCGATCCGCGGCATGGAAAACGCACACATCGTGCGTCCGGGTTATGCGATCGAGTACGACTACTTCGATCCGCGCGACCTGAAGTACAGCCTGGAAACCAAAGTCATCGGCGGTCTGTTTTTCGCCGGGCAGATCAACGGCACCACCGGTTACGAAGAAGCTGGCGCTCAAGGGCTGCTCGCCGGGGCCAACGCTGCACTGCGCGCGAAGGGCAAAGAAGCCTGGTGTCCGCGCCGCGATGAAGCGTACATCGGCGTTCTGGTCGACGACCTGATCACCCTCGGCACCCAAGAGCCGTACCGCATGTTCACGTCCCGAGCCGAGTACCGCCTGATTCTGCGCGAAGACAACGCCGACCTGCGTCTTACCGAAAAAGGTCGCGAGCTCGGTCTGGTCGATGACGCGCGCTGGGCGGCCTTCTGCAAGAAACGCGAAAGCATCGAGCTTGAAGAACAGCGCCTGAAAAGCACTTGGGTGCGGCCGAACACCCCGCAGGGCGATGCGATTGCCGAGAAATTCGGCACGCCGCTGACCCACGAATACAACTTGCTCAACCTGTTGAGCCGTCCGGAAATCGATTACGCCGGTCTGGTCGAAGTGACCGGGCAGGGCGCCGAAGATCCACAGGTCGCCGAGCAGGTCGAGATCAAGACCAAATACGCCGGTTACATCGACCGCCAACAGGACGAGATCGCCCGTCTGCGCGCCAGCGAAGACACGAAATTGCCTGTGGATATCGATTACACCAACATCTCCGGTCTGTCCAAAGAGATCCAGAGCAAGCTCGGCGCCACACGTCCCGAAACGCTGGGCCAGGCTTCGCGGATCCCGGGCGTGACCCCGGCAGCGATTTCGCTGTTGATGATTCATTTGAAAAAACGCGGCGCGGGCCGTCAGTTGGAGCAAAGCGCTTGAGTGCCAAGGTCACTTCGCAACACGCCGAAGAGTTATCCACAGGAGCCCGCGAGCTCGGTGTCAATCTCACAGAAACCCAGCACGAATTGCTGCTGGGTTATCTGGCCCTGTTGATCAAATGGAACCAGGCCTACAACCTGACCGCCGTGCGCGATCCTGATGAAATGGTTTCGCGGCACTTGCTCGATAGTCTCAGCGTGATGTCGTTTATCGAAAACGGTCGCTGGCTCGATGTCGGCAGTGGCGGTGGCATGCCTGGTATCCCGCTGGCGATCCTGTATCCGGACTCGCAGGTGACCTGTCTGGACAGCAACGGCAAGAAAACCCGCTTCCTGACTCAGGTCAAACTGGAGCTGAAGCTGGATAACCTGCAAGTTATCCACAGTCGCGTCGAAGCCTTCCAGCCTGCGCAGCCATTCAACGGGATCATTTCCCGGGCATTCAGCAGCATGGAAAACTTCACCAACTGGACTCGCCACTTGGGCGATGCCGATACACGCTGGCTGGCAATGAAGGGCGTTCATCCGGCCGATGAGCTGGTAGCATTGCCGGCAGATTTCAAACTCGATAGCGAACACGCCCTGGCCGTCCCCGGTTGCCAAGGCCAACGCCATCTGCTGATACTGCGCCGCACGGCATGATTGGGAACACAAGCAAGAATGGCTAAGGTATTCGCGATAGCGAACCAGAAGGGTGGTGTGGGCAAAACCACCACCTGCATCAACCTCGCAGCATCCCTGGTCGCGACCAAGCGCCGGGTGCTGTTGATCGATCTCGATCCACAGGGCAACGCCACCATGGGTAGCGGTGTGGATAAACATGGTCTGGAAAACTCGGTCTACGATCTGCTGATCGGTGAATGCGACCTCGGCCAGGCCATGCACTTCTCCGAGCACGGCGGTTATCAACTGCTGCCGGCCAACCGCGATCTGACCGCGGCCGAAGTGGTGCTGCTGGAAATGCAGATGAAGGAAAGCCGTCTGCGCAGCGCGCTGGCGCCGATCCGTGACAACTACGATTACATTCTGATCGACTGCCCACCGTCGCTGTCGATGCTCACACTCAATGCACTGGTCGCCGCTGACGGGGTGATTATTCCCATGCAGTGCGAATACTTTGCGCTGGAAGGTTTGAGCGACCTTGTGGATAACATCAAGCGCATCGCTGAACTGCTCAATCCGAACCTGAAAGTTGAAGGCCTGCTGCGGACCATGTACGACCCGCGCCTGAGCCTGATGAACGATGTTTCGGCGCAGCTCAAGGAGCACTTCGGCGATCAGCTGTACGACACGGTGATCCCGCGCAACATCCGCCTGGCCGAAGCACCGAGCTACGGCATGCCGGCGCTGGCTTACGACAAGCAATCGCGTGGCGCTCTGGCCTATCTGGCTCTGGCGGGCGAGATGGTTCGTCGTCAGCGCAAAAATTCACGCATTGCTGCTGCTCAGCCAACTTAAGGAATCCCCATGGCCGTCAAGAAACGAGGTCTCGGACGTGGACTGGATGCACTGCTGAGTGGTCCGACGGTCAGCGCGCTGGAAGAACAAGCCGCGCAGGCCGACACCCGCGAACTGCAACACTTGCCGCTGGACCTGCTGCAGCGCGGCAAATATCAGCCGCGCCGCGACATGGACCCGCAGGCCCTGGAAGAGCTGGCGCAGTCGATCAAGGCTCAGGGCGTGATGCAGCCGATCGTGGTACGCCCGATTGGCGGCGGTCGTTTTGAGATCATTGCCGGTGAACGCCGCTGGCGCGCCAGTCAGCAGGCCGGGCAGGAAACCATCCCGGCGATGGTCCGCGATGTGCCGGATGAAACCGCCATTGCGATTGCGCTGATCGAGAACATCCAGCGCGAAGATCTCAATCCGATCGAAGAAGCGGTGGCCCTGCAGCGCTTGCAGCAGGAATTCCAGCTGACTCAGCAGCAGGTCGCCGAGGCTGTGGGTAAGTCGCGGGTGACTGTGGCTAACCTGTTGCGACTTATTGCACTGCCTGAAGTGATCAAGACGATGCTGTCGCACGGTGACCTGGAAATGGGTCACGCGCGTGCCTTGCTCGGTCTGCCGGACAATCAGCAGGTCGAAGGGGCGCGACACGTTGTCGCACGAGGGCTGACTGTGCGCCAAACCGAGGCACTGGTTCGCCAGTGGTTGAGTGGCAAACCGGAGCCTGTGGAAGCTGCAAAACCCGACCCGGACATCGCTCGCCTCGAGCAGCGTCTGGCCGAGCGCCTAGGCTCTGCGGTGCAGATTCGCCATGGCAAGAAGGGCAAGGGCCAATTGGTGATTGGTTATAACTCGCTCGACGAGCTTCAAGGTGTGCTCGCACACATCCGCTGAAACATTTCCTCATGTAGCGCGCAGTCGGAAATCACTACCTGACAGTTGAATAGGGGCAGAACCGCCCCTATACTCTGCGCGCATTTTGTCGGCACAAATTATGCCAAGTTATTGAATTTCGGCAGCCGACCATTGGAGAGCAACTGTGATGGAAACCCGCACGCCAAACCGCTTGCCTTTCCATCGCCTGGCGGTTTTTCCGGTGTTGATGGCTCAATTTGTCATTCTGCTCATTGCCGCTTTGGCGCTCTGGCAATGGCATGGAGTCGTTGCCGGATACTCGGGACTTTGCGGAGGCCTGATAGCCTTGCTGCCCAATGTTTATTTCGCTCACAGGGCATTTCGGTTTTCCGGCGCCCGAGCAGCCCAGTCCATCGTCCGGTCTTTTTATGCCGGCGAGGCAGGCAAACTTATTTTGACGGCAGTGCTGTTTGCACTGGTGTTCGCAGGTGTGAAGCCACTGGCGCCGATCGCAGTATTCGGCGTGTTCGTGCTGACGCAGTCGGTCAGCTGGTTCGCTCCCCTGCTGATGAGAACAAGACTTTCGAGACCTTAGGGCGTTTGAGGCAACCATGGCAGAGACAACCGCTTCGGGCTATATCCAGCACCACTTGCAGAACCTGACTTTCGGTCAGCTACCCAACGGCGGCTGGGGCTTTGCCCACACCGCAGCAGAGGCCAAGGAAATGGGCTTCTGGGCTTTCCACGTCGATACCCTCGGCTGGTCGGTCGCGCTGGGTCTGATCTTCGTTCTTCTTTTCCGCATGGCGGCGAAGAAAGCGACGTCGGGTCAGCCGGGTGCCTTGCAGAACTTCGTTGAAGTATTGGTCGAATTCGTCGATGGCAGCGTGAAAGACAGCTTCCATGGCCGTAGCCCGGTGATTGCACCGCTGGCGCTGACCATCTTCGTCTGGGTGTTCCTGATGAACGCCGTCGACCTGGTACCGGTCGACTGGATTCCTCAGCTGGCCATCCTGATCTCCGGCGATGCCCACATCCCGTTCCGCGCCGTGTCGACCACCGACCCGAACGCGACTCTGGGCATGGCGTTCTCGGTGTTCGCACTGATCATTTTCTACAGCATCAAGGTCAAGGGCATCGGCGGCTTCATCGGCGAACTGACCCTGCACCCGTTCGGCAGCAAGAACATCTTCGTTCAGGCCCTGCTGATCCCGGTGAACTTCCTGCTGGAATTCGTCACCCTGATCGCCAAGCCGATCTCTCTGGCTCTGCGTCTGTTCGGCAACATGTATGCCGGCGAGCTGGTGTTCATTCTGATCGCTGTGATGTTCGGCAGCGGCCTGCTCTGGCTCAGCGGCCTGGGCGTTGTTCTGCAGTGGGCGTGGGCTGTATTCCACATCCTGATCATCACCCTGCAGGCGTTCATCTTCATGATGCTGACCATCGTCTACCTGTCGATGGCGCACGAAGAAAACCATTAAGACCAGTCTCGACTAGTCTGATGTTCCTCCCGGTCAAACGGGAGGGAGCTCCTTGCGGGGCAGCTGAAACGATTTGTTTTACCGCTTTAATCTAAAAAACCTAAACCATACGACGTAAAAGTCGGGAGGAAAGATGGAAACTGTAGTTGGTCTAACCGCTATCGCTGTTGCACTGTTGATCGGCCTGGGCGCACTGGGTACCGCAATTGGTTTCGGCCTGCTGGGCGGCAAGTTCCTGGAAGGCGCAGCGCGTCAGCCAGAAATGGTTCCAATGCTGCAAGTGAAAATGTTCATCGTTGCCGGTCTGCTCGACGCCGTAACCATGATCGGTGTTGGTATCGCTCTGTTCTTCACCTTTGCGAACCCGTTCGTTGGTCAGATCGCTGGCTGATTACTCGGATCTTCCGGGTAATTTGGTGTGATGGACAACGTAACTGCGAGGTGTTGGCGTGAACATTAATGCGACCCTGATTGGCCAGTCCGTTGCGTTCCTGATTTTTGTACTGTTCTGCATGAAGTATGTATGGCCTCCGGTCATCGCTGCTCTGCACGAACGTCAAAAGAAGATCGCTGATGGTCTGGACGCTGCCAGCCGTGCAGCTCGCGACCTGGAGTTGGCCCAAGAGAAAGCGGGTCAGCAACTGCGCGAAGCGAAAGCTCAGGCAGCTGAAATCATCGAGCAAGCCAAGAAACGCGGTAACCAGATCGTCGAAGAGGCTGTTGAAAAAGCCCGTATCGACGCTGACCGTGTGAAGGTTCAGGCTCAAGCCGAGATCGAACAGGAACTGAACAGCGTCAAAGACAAGCTGCGTGCCCAAGTGGGCTTGCTGGCTGTCGGCGGCGCCGAGAAGATCCTGGGTGCCACAATCGATCAAAACGCGCACGCAGAGCTGGTTAACCAACTGGCTGCTGAAATCTAAGCGAGGGCGATCATGGCAGAACTGACCACGTTGGCCCGACCTTACGCTAAGGCGGCCTTCGAGCACGCTCAGGCCCACCAGCAACTGGCCAATTGGTCAGCCATGCTCGGCCTGGCAGCAGCGGTGTCGCAAGACGACACCCTGCAGCGCGTGCTCAAGGCCCCGCGACTGACGAGCGCAGAAAAGGCCGCCACGTTCATTGACGTGTGCGGCGACAAGTTTGATGAAAAGGCACGCAATTTCATCAACGTCGTTGCCGAGAACGACCGTCTCCTGCTTCTGCCGGAGATCGCCGCTCTGTTCGACCTGTACAAGGCCGAACAAGAGAAATCGGTAGACGTTGAAGTAACCAGTGCATTTGCATTGAACCAAGAACAGCAAGACAAACTCGCCAAGGTTCTCAGTGCACGACTCAACCGGGAAGTGCGCCTGCAAGTTGCGGAGGACGCTGCCTTGATTGGTGGTGTCGTGATCCGCGCCGGCGACCTGGTTATCGATGGCTCGATTCGCGGCAAAATCGCGAAACTTGCCGAAGCATTGAAATCTTGAGTTTGAAGGGGCAGCAGAGCAATGCAGCAACTCAATCCTTCCGAAATAAGTGAAATTATCAAGGGCCGCATCGACAAGCTCGATGTGACCTCCCAAGCCCGTAACGAAGGCACTGTCGTCAGCGTATCTGACGGCATCGTGCGGATTCACGGTCTGGCCGACGTCATGTACGGCGAGATGATCGAGTTTCCGGGCGGCGTCTACGGTATGGCCCTCAACCTGGAGCAGGACTCCGTAGGTGCCGTGGTATTGGGCTCCTACCAGTCGCTGGCTGAAGGCATGAGCGCCAAGTGCACCGGCCGCATCCTCGAAGTTCCTGTTGGTAAGGAATTGCTGGGCCGCGTAGTCGATGCTCTGGGTAACCCTGTTGACGGCAAAGGTCCACTGGGCAACACCGAGACCGACGCGGTCGAGAAAGTTGCTCCAGGCGTGATCTGGCGTAAGTCGGTAGACCAGCCTGTACAGACTGGCTACAAGGCTGTCGATGCCATGATCCCTGTCGGCCGTGGCCAGCGTGAGCTGATCATCGGTGACCGTCAGATCGGTAAAACCGCTCTGGCGATCGACGCGATCATCAACCAGAAAGACAGCGGCATTTTCTGCGTCTACGTAGCCATCGGTCAGAAGCAATCGACCATCGCCAACGTGGTTCGCAAGCTGGAAGAAAACGGCGCCCTGGCCAACACGATCATCGTGGCTGCCAGTGCTTCGGAATCTCCTGCGCTGCAATTCCTGGCACCGTACTCCGGTTGCACCATGGGTGAATTCTTCCGCGACCGCGGTGAAGACGCGCTGATCGTTTATGACGATCTGTCCAAGCAGGCAGTGGCTTACCGCCAGATCTCCCTGTTGCTGCGCCGTCCACCAGGCCGTGAAGCTTACCCAGGCGACGTGTTCTATCTCCACTCCCGTCTGCTGGAGCGCGCATCCCGCGTTTCGGAAGAGTACGTAGAGAAGTTCACCAACGGCGCAGTGACCGGCAAAACCGGTTCCCTGACCGCACTGCCGATCATCGAAACCCAGGCTGGCGACGTTTCCGCGTTCGTTCCGACCAACGTGATTTCCATCACCGACGGTCAGATCTTCCTGGAATCGGCCATGTTCAACTCGGGCATCCGCCCTGCAGTGAACGCCGGTGTTTCGGTATCCCGTGTGGGTGGTGCCGCTCAGACCAAGATCATCAAGAAGCTCTCCGGTGGTATCCGTACCGCTCTGGCTCAGTACCGTGAACTGGCGGCATTCGCCCAGTTCGCTTCTGACCTGGACGAAGCGACCCGCAAGCAACTTGAGCATGGTCAGCGCGTTACCGAGCTGATGAAGCAGAAGCAATACGCACCAATGTCGATCGCTGACATGGCGCTGTCGCTGTATGCCGCTGAGCGTGGGTTCCTGACTGACATTGAAATCGCCAAGGTCGGCAGCTTCGAGCAAGCGCTGATTGCTTTCTTCAACCGCGATCACGCCGATTTGATGGCCAAGATCAACGTTAAAGGTGACTTCAATGACGAAATCGACGCTGGCATGAAAGCCGGTATCGAGAAGTTCAAGGCCACCCAAACCTGGTAAGCCGCAGCGGGAGCCGCGAGGCTCCCGCTTGCTAACCTGATAGGTGTTACATGGCAGGCGCAAAAGAGATTCGCAGTAAGATTGCGAGCATCAAAAGCACGCAAAAGATTACCAGCGCCATGGAAAAAGTGGCGGTCAGCAAAATGCGCAAGGCACAAATGCGCATGGCTGCTAGCCGTCCTTATGCGGAGCGTATCCGCCAGGTAATTGGGCATCTGGCCAACGCCAACCCGGAATACCGCCACCCGTTCATGATCGACCGCGAAATCAAGCGCGTCGGTTATGTCGTCGTGAGCAGTGACCGTGGTCTGTGCGGCGGCTTGAACACCAACCTGTTCAAGGCCCTGGTCAAGGACATGGCGGTAAACCGCGAAAACGGCGTCGAGATTGATCTGTGTGTAGTCGGTAGCAAGGGTGCGGCCTTTTTCCGCAACTTCGGCGGTAACGTCGTTGCAGCTATCAGCCACCTGGGTGAAGAGCCGTCGATCAATGACCTGATCGGCAGCGTCAAGGTGATGCTGGATGCCTACCTGGACGGCCGTATCGACCGCCTGTCCGTGGTGTCCAACAAGTTCATCAACACCATGACGCAACAGCCTACCGTGGAGCAGTTGATTCCACTGGTGGCAACCCCGGATCAGGATCTCAAGCACCACTGGGACTATCTCTACGAACCGGACGCCAAAGAGCTGCTTGACGGCTTGATGGTCCGTTACGTCGAGTCGCAGGTCTACCAGGCGGTGGTCGAGAACAACGCGGCTGAACAGGCTGCGCGGATGATCGCGATGAAGAACGCTACCGACAACGCCGGTGATTTGATCAGCGATTTGCAGCTGATCTACAACAAGGCGCGTCAGGCTGCGATCACCCAAGAGATCTCGGAAATCGTCGGCGGCGCTGCCGCGGTTTAACGGTTCAAATATTCAGAGGATCCAGCTATGAGTAGCGGACGTATCGTTCAAATCATCGGCGCCGTTATCGACGTGGAATTTCCACGCGACAGCGTACCGAGCATCTACAACGCGCTGACTGTACAAAGCGCGGCCGCAACCACCCTGGAAGTTCAGCAGCAGCTGGGCGACGGCGTGGTGCGTACCATTGCGATGGGTTCCACCGAGGGCTTGAAGCGCGGTCTGGAAGTCACCGACTCTGGCGCAGCCATCTCCGTACCGGTCGGTAAAGCGACCCTGGGCCGGATCATGGACGTCCTCGGTAACCCGATCGACGAAGCTGGCCCGATCGACACCGAAGAGCGCTGGGGCATTCACCGCGCAGCACCTTCGTTCGCCGAGCAAGCAGGCGGCAACGACCTGCTGGAAACCGGCATCAAGGTTATCGACCTGGTCTGCCCGTTCGCCAAGGGCGGTAAAGTCGGTCTGTTCGGTGGTGCCGGTGTAGGCAAAACCGTAAACATGATGGAACTGATCCGTAACATCGCCATCGAGCACAGCGGTTATTCCGTGTTCGCCGGTGTGGGTGAGCGTACTCGTGAGGGTAACGACTTCTACCACGAGATGAAGGACTCCAACGTTCTGGACAAAGTGGCACTGGTTTACGGTCAGATGAACGAGCCGCCGGGAAACCGTCTGCGCGTAGCACTGACTGGCCTGACCATGGCCGAGAAGTTCCGTGACGAAGGTAACGACGTTCTGCTGTTCGTCGACAACATCTATCGTTACACCCTGGCCGGTACTGAAGTATCCGCACTGCTGGGCCGTATGCCTTCGGCAGTAGGTTACCAGCCGACCCTGGCTGAAGAGATGGGCGTTCTGCAGGAACGTATCACTTCGACCAAGGAAGGTTCGATCACCTCGATCCAAGCGGTATACGTACCTGCGGACGACTTGACCGACCCGTCGCCAGCGACCACCTTCGCCCACTTGGACGCCACCGTCGTTCTGTCCCGTGACATTGCTTCCCTGGGTATCTACCCAGCGGTAGATCCACTGGATTCGACTTCGCGCCAGCTGGACCCGAACGTGATCGGTCAGGACCACTACGACACCGCTCGCGGCGTTCAGTATGTTCTGCAGCGTTACAAAGAGCTGAAAGACATCATCGCGATCCTGGGTATGGACGAGCTGTCGGAAGCCGACAAACAGTTGGTTAACCGTGCTCGTAAGATCCAGCGCTTCTTGTCGCAGCCGTTCTTCGTGGCTGAAGTCTTCACCGGTGCTTCGGGTAAATACGTTTCCCTGAAAGACACCATTGCTGGCTTCAAAGGCATCCTCAACGGTGACTACGACCACCTGCCAGAACAAGCGTTCTACATGGTTGGCGGCATCGAAGAAGCGATCGAGAAAGCCAAGAAACTGTAATCCCGGCGCCCGGCAACGGGCGCTAATTTAGGTTGAGGCAATCAGATGGCTATGACAGTCCATTGCGATATCGTCAGCGCGGAAGGGGAAATCTTTTCCGGCCTGGTCGAGATGGTGATTGCGCACGGTGCACTGGGTGATCTTGGTATCGCTCTGGGTCACGCGCCGCTGATCACTAATCTCAAGCCGGGTCCGATCCGCCTGATCAAGCAAGGCGGGGAAGCCGAGGTGTTCTACATCTCCGGTGGTTTCCTCGAGGTTCAGCCGAACATGGTCAAGGTACTTGCCGATACCGTGCAACGTGCCGCCGACCTGGATGAAGCTCAGGCTCAGGCAGCTCTCAAGGCTGCCGAGAATGCCCTGAACGAAAAAGGCGCGGACTTCGATTACGGCGCCGCTGCCACACGTCTGGCCGAGGCTGCAGCCCAGCTGCGCACCGTCCAGCAGATCCGCAAGAAGTTTGGCGGTTAATCCGTCAGCCGCTTATTGTGCGATTGATAAAAAAGGGTAGCCTCGGCTACCCTTTTTTCTTTTCCGAATTCCCACAAACCGGTCGCAGTTGCTGACCACCCAGGATTGGTAGCCAGTCATGTCTCTCGAAATCGTTATCCTCGCGGCCGGTCAAGGCACTCGCATGCGCTCGGCGCTGCCCAAAGTGCTGCACCCGATTGCCGGCAACTCCATGCTCGGCCATGTTATCCACAGCGCTCGGCAACTTGATCCACAGCGCATTCACGTGGTGATCGGTCACGGTGCCGATGTGGTGCGTGAGCGTCTGGCAGCTGATGACCTGAATTTCGTGTTGCAGGACAAGCAACTGGGCACTGGCCATGCCACCGCCCAGGCGGTGCCGTTCATTGATGCCGACACTGTGCTGATTCTTTACGGCGATGTGCCTCTGATTGAAGTGGAAACCCTGCAACGTCTGCTCAAGCATGTCGTGCCGGGCCAGATGGGTTTGCTCACTGTCGAGCTGGATGACCCGACCGGTTACGGCCGCATCGTGCGTGATGCTGACGGCAAGGTCGCGGCAATCGTCGAGCACAAAGACGCCAGCGAAGCGCAACGTGCGATCACCGAAGGCAACACCGGCATCCTCGCTGTGCCGGCCGATCGTCTGGCGGACTGGATGAGCCGCCTGTCGAACAACAATGCGCAGGGCGAGTACTACCTCACCGACGTGATCGAAATGGCGGTCAGCGATGGTCTGGTGGTTGCCACCGAACAACCGCACGACCCGATGGAAGTGCAGGGCGCCAATGATCGCAAGCAGCTCTCTGAACTGGAGCGTCATTACCAGTTGCGCGCCGGCCGTCGCCTGATGGCTCAGGGCGTGACCCTGCGTGACCCGGCGCGTTTCGATGTGCGTGGCGAAGTCAGCGTAGGCCGCGATGTGCTGATCGACATCAACGTGATCCTGGAAGGCAAGGTGATCATTGAAGACGACGTACAGATCGGCCCGAACTGCGTGATCAAGGACAGTACCCTGCGCAAAGGCGTGGTAATCAAGGCCAACAGTCATATCGAAGGTGCCATTCTCGGTGAAGGCAGCGACGCCGGTCCCTTCGCGCGTTTGCGCCCGGGCACCGTGCTCGAAGCGCGCGCCCATGTCGGTAACTTCGTTGAGCTGAAAAACGCCCACATGGGCGAGGGTGCCAAGGCTGGCCATCTGACCTATCTGGGCGATGCCGAAATCGGCGCACGCACCAACATCGGCGCCGGCACCATCACCTGCAACTACGATGGCGCCAACAAGTGGAAAACCGTGTTGGGCGCTGACGTTTTCATCGGTTCCAACAACTCGCTGGTCGCGCCTGTGGATATTTCCAATGGTGCAACTACTGCTGCCGGCTCGACCATCACGCAAAATGTGGATAACGCTCAGTTGGCGGTTGGCCGAGCCCGTCAGAAGAACATTGACGGCTGGAAGCGCCCGGAAAAAATCAAGAAATCCTGATTTATCCACAACCTCTTGTGGGAGCGAGCCTGTTCGCGAATGCGGTTTGTCAGTCACGTCTTCAGTGGCTGAGACTGCCCTTTCGCGAGCGGACTCGCTTCCACAGTCATTTCAATCTTTCTGAATTTTTCTCCCCGCGTCTTGACGGCAACCTTTCGATAGAGTTTCATTGCTTGCGTTATCTTTCGAATCGAAACTAAAGCTGCCATGTCCAAACGCAATACTCCTCAACGTCGCCATAACATTCTCGCCTTGCTCAATGAGCAGGGCGAAGTCAGTGTCGACGAGCTGGCCAAGCGTTTCGAAACTTCCGAAGTTACGATTCGCAAGGATCTCGCGGCGCTGGAAACCCATGGTCTGTTGCTGCGTCGTTACGGCGGGGCGATCACCATGCCGCAAGAGCTGGTCGCAGAAACGGCGCAGAGTATTTCCAAGTACAAGCAGGCGATCGCCCGCGCGGCGGTCAAACGCATCCGCGAGCACGCGCGCATCATCATCGACAGCGGCAGCACCACCGCCGCGATGATCCCCGAACTGGGCCAGCAACCGGGTCTGGTGGTGATGACCAACTCGCTGCATGTCGCCAATGCCTTGAGCGAACTGGAACACGAGCCGGTGCTGCTGATGACCGGCGGCACTTGGGATCCGCACTCGGAATCCTTTCAGGGCCAGGTCGCCGAGCAAGTACTACGCTCCTACGACTTCGATCAACTATTTATCGGCGCTGACGGCATCGATCTGGTTCGCGGCACCACTACCTTCAATGAACTGCTCGGCCTCAGCCGGGTCATGGCCGACGTTGCGCGAGAAGTGATCGTCATGGTCGAGGCCGACAAGATCGGTCGCAAGATTCCCAACCTGGAGCTGCCCTGGAGCAGCATCCATACCCTCATTACCGATGATCGCCTGTCTGTCGAGGCACGCGATCAGCTTCAGGCCCGCGGGATCACCTTGATCTGTGCGGCTGTCAGTCAGGAGAAATAACCATGTGTGGCATTGTCGGCGCAGTAGCTGAACGTAATATCACCGCCATCCTTCTTGAAGGCCTGAAGCGCCTCGAATACCGCGGCTATGACAGCGCCGGTGTGGCGGTTTATACCAACGACCAGACCCTGGAACGCATGCGCCGTCCGGGCAAGGTCAGCGAACTGGAAACCGCGCTGGCCGAACAGCCGCTGGCCGGGCGCCTCGGTATCGCCCACACCCGTTGGGCTACCCATGGCGCGCCGTGCGAGCGCAATGCCCACCCGCATTTTTCCGGTGACATTGCGGTGGTGCACAACGGCATCATCGAGAACCACGAAGCTCTGCGCGAACAGCTGAAAGCGCTGGGCTATGCGTTCAGCTCGGACACCGACACCGAAGTCATCGCGCACCTGCTGACCCACAAGCTCAAGGAACAACCGGACCTGACTGCCGCGCTCAAAGCGACCGTCAAGGAGCTGCATGGCGCCTACGGTCTGGCAGTGATCAACGCACAGCAACCGGATCGTCTGGTCGCCGCGCGCAGTGGCAGTCCATTGGTGATCGGCCTGGGCCTGGGCGAGAACTTCCTCGCTTCCGACCAACTCGCTCTGCGTCAGGTCACTGATCGCTTCATGTACCTGGAAGAAGGCGATATCGCTGAAATCCGTCGCGACAGCGTGCAGATCTGGGACGTAAACGGCAACGCTGTCGAGCGCCAGACCGTGCAGTACACCGACGGTGCCGAAGCCGCCGACAAGGGCGAGTTCCGCCACTACATGCTCAAGGAAATCCACGAACAACCGGCCGTGGTCCAGCGCACCCTCGAAGGTCGCCTGGGCAACAATCAGGTGCTGGTTGAGGCCTTCGGTCCGCAAGCTGCCGAGCTGTTTGCCAAAGTGCGCAATGTGCAGATCGTCGCCTGCGGCACCAGTTATCACGCCGGCATGGTCGCGCGTTACTGGCTCGAAGAACTGGCCGGTATTCCGTGCCAGGTCGAAGTCGCCAGCGAATTCCGTTATCGCAAAGTGGTGGTGCAGCCGGACACGCTGTTCGTGACCATCTCGCAGTCCGGTGAAACCGCTGACACCCTCGCGGCGCTGCGCAATGCCAAGGAGCTGGGCTTCCTCGCCAGCCTGGCGATCTGCAACGTCGGCATCAGCTCGCTGGTGCGTGAATCCGATCTGACGCTGTTGACCCAGGCCGGTCGCGAAATCGGTGTGGCCTCGACCAAAGCCTTTACCACACAACTGGTAGGCCTGTTGCTGCTGACCCTGTCGCTGGGTCAGGTGCGCGGCACTCTGGCTAACGGCGTCGAAGCCACACTCGTCGAAGAACTGCGTCGCCTGCCGACCCGTCTCGGCGAAGCGCTGGCGATGGACAGCACCGTGGAAAAAATCGCCGAGCTGTTCGCCGAGAAAAACCACACCCTGTTCCTCGGCCGTGGCGCGCAATTCCCGGTCGCGATGGAAGGTGCCTTGAAGCTCAAGGAAATCTCCTACATCCATGCCGAAGCCTACCCGGCCGGCGAGCTCAAACACGGGCCGCTGGCACTTGTGGATAACGACATGCCAGTGGTGACCGTCGCGCCAAACAACGAACTGCTGGAAAAGCTCAAGTCCAACCTGCAGGAAGTCCGCGCTCGCGGCGGCGAGTTGATCGTGTTCGCGGATGAGAAGGCTGCGATGACCAACGGCGAAGGTACCCACGTGGTGCAAATGCCACACATCCACGACATTCTCTCGCCGATCCTTTATACGATCCCGTTGCAACTGTTGTCGTACTACGTCGCCGTGCTCAAGGGCACCGACGTCGATCAACCGCGCAACCTGGCGAAATCGGTGACCGTGGAATAAGTTATCCACCGTTGATCTAAGCTTTCCCACAATCGCAGCCTCGGCTGCGATTGTCGTATCCGCCGCCGAGGAATCCCATGGACCGCTTTCAGGAAATGCAGATCTTCGTTGTCGTCGCCCAAGAGCAAGGCTTTTCGGCGGCTTCGCGGCGTCTGGGTCTGTCGGCGGCGAGCGTCACCCGGGCGGTGGCGGCGCTGGAGCAGCATATCGGTACGCAGCTGCTGGTGCGTACCACGCGCACCGTGCATCTCACCGAAGCCGGGCAGCGTTATTTCGATGACTGCCGGCGGATTCTTGCCGAGGTGCAGGAGGCCGAGGATTCGGCGGCAGGCAGCCATGCCTTGCCGCGCGGGCAGTTGACGATCACTGCGCCGGTGCTGTTTGGTGATCTGTTCGTCACGCCGGTGATGGCCGATTACCTCTGTCGCTACCCGGATGTGTCGATCAACGCGCTGTTGCTGGACCGGGTCGTCAACATGGTCGAGGAGGGCATTGATGTCGCAGTGCGCATCGGTGAGCTGCCGGACAGCAATCAGCATGCGATTCGCGTCGGGGAAGTGCGGCGAGTGATCTGCGCCTCGCCGGAGTTTCTGGCTGAGCATGGCCGCCCGGAGCATCCGCAGGCATTGGCCGGGCTGCCGGTGGTGGCGACGTCGGCGATCGGTCAGCAACGCAACTGGCCGTTTCTCGACGGCGGTGAAGCACTCAGTGTGCGCACCGAACCGCGCCTGACCGTCACGGCCAATCAGTCGGCGATCACCGCCGCGCGAAAAGGCCTGGGCCTGACGCGAGTGCTGTCCTATCAAGTAGCGGACAAGGTCGCAGCGGGCGAGCTGGAAATCGTCCTCGCCAAGTTTGAATTGCCGCCGTTGCCGATTCATGTGGTGTATCAGGGCGGGCGCAAGGCGCCGGCGCGGATCCGCAGTTTTGTCGACTTCGCCGTGAAGGCGCTGCGCGAGCATCCGGCCTTGAACGCAGCGGCGTTATTGCACGAGATGAAATAATCGATTGCAGTGGGTGGTTATTCTGTTGTTCCGGCAACCCATGGATGATGACTCCATCGGCGCGCTCATCCCCGTAGCGACGTCACTTTCCAGCGGAGTCGACCATGCAAGCGATCAAACTCTACAACTTTCCCCGTTCCGGTCACGCGCACCGCGTCGAGTTGATGCTGTCGCTGCTGCAACTGCCGACCGAGCTGATCTTCGTCGATCTGGCCAAAGGTGAGCACAAGCAGCCGCAGTACCTGGCGATCAACAGCTTTGGCCAAGTGCCAGCGATTGATGACAACGGCGTGGTGCTGGCCGATTCCAACGCGATTCTGGTTTATCTGGCGCAGAAATACGGCAACGGACGCTGGCTGCCGGCCGACCCGGTGGGCGCAGCGCATGTGCAGCGCTGGCTGTCGGCAGCGGCGGGACCGATTGCCTTTGGCCCGGCGGCGGCACGCCTGATCACGGTGTTTGGTGCGCAACTGAATGCCGAGGAAGTCATTGGCCGTGCGCACAACCTGCTCAAGGTCATGGAGCTGGAGTTGGGCAAAACAGCGTATCTGGCGGGCGAAGAGCCGACCATCGCTGACGTGTCTGCCTACAGCTACGTTGCTCACGCGCCGGAGGGCAATGTCTCGCTGGATGACTACGCCAATGTTCGCGCCTGGCTGGCACGGATCGAAGCGTTGCCGGGTTTTGTCGCGATGCCGCGTACGGTGGCAGGGTTGCAGAAAACCGCGTGATCTCCACTCAAGCGTAGGACAGAGCCTTTTCAGCCAGCAGTTCCTGATACAGCTCTGTCCACTTGCGACCCATCTCATCGGCGGTGAACAACTGCCGATAGCGCGCTTCCGCTTTGACCCCCATCTCGGCAGCACGCTCAGGGTTTTCCCAAAGCGTACGCATGGCTTCACGAAAGGCCTGTGGATTGCTCGGTGGCACCACCAGTCCGGTTTCGTTGTGGATATTGATGAAACTGGTGCCGGTGCCGATTTCGCTGGAGATCATCGGTTTGCCGTACATCGCGCCTTCGAGCAGCGAAATCCCGAAAGCCTCGGAGCGCAGGTGCGAAGGAAATACGATCGCGTAACTCAATTGCAGCAACGCCACTTTGTCCTCGTCACTCAGTCGGCCGAGAAAGTGAATATTGCGCAGGCCCAGCGCGGCGGCCTGTGCATGCAGTTCCTGCTCCAGCGGACCGGCACCGACGATCACCACGGGATAATCGATGTCTTTGAGCGCATCGAGCAGGATGTGCAGCCCCTTGTAATAACGCATCACCCCGACGAACAGAAAGAACTTATCCCCAAGCTCTTGGCGCCAGCGGTTCATGCGTTCGGTATCAGGCTGTGGATAACCTGCTTTATTCAGGCCGTAGGGGATAACGCGGGTCTTGTCCTGAAACTGCTGCAGCACATCGCTGGTGTGCAGATAGTTCGGCGATGCAGCAACGATGCGGTCGGCGCTGGCGAGGAAGCGATTCATCAGTGGCCGATAGAGCTTGAGCAGATGCTTCTGGCGAATGATGTCCGAATGATAGGTGACCACGCTCGGCTTGTTCACGGCGCTGGCGAAATGCACCAGGTCCATGAATGGCCACGGGAAGTGATAGTTGATCACGTCGGCTTCGGCGGCCAGCTCACGGAACTGCTTGAACACGCTCCAGGAAAAACCGGTCGAGGCGAACTGAATATCCAGCTTCGCCCGATGTACTTCGTGCTGGCCCAGTTGCACCACGGGCGGTGTCGGATTGGTGCTGAGGGTCAGCACTTGCCCATCAATGCCATGCTGGGCGCCGCTTTCGCACAACTGAAAGATGACTTGTTCGATGCCGCCGACCGAATCGGGCAGGTACGTCTTGAAGAAATGAAGAACGCGCATTCAACCTCCCATGGCCTGGCGATAGGCACCGGCCGTAGCCTGTGCACAACGTTGCCAGGAAAAAAGCCGCGCCTGCTGCAATCCTGCTTCGCGGCAGGCCTGCCAATGCTGCGAGTCGTCAAGCAGACGGCTCATTGCATCGCGCAGGCCCTCGGCATCGTCCGCTTCAATATAGTTGCCAGCCGCACCGGCCACTTCCGGCATCGCCGAAGAACGGGTGGTCACCACCGGCGTGCCACTGGCCATGGCTTCCAGCACCGGCAAGCCAAAGCCTTCATACAATGATGGAAATATCAGCGCCCGGGCGCCGGCCAGCAGTTGCGCCAATTGCTCATCGGGCAGATAGCCGAGCAGGCACACGTGGCCGCTGGCCAATGCCTGGCGCAGTGGCTCGTTGAACTGCTCGCGCTGCCAACCGGCCATGCCCGCAATCAACAAGGGAAAGCGCTGGCGCACAGCGTCTGGCAGCAGGGCGTGGGCCTGCAACGCCAGGCTCAGGTTCTTGCGTGGCTCGAGGGTGCCGACACAGAGGAAATATTCCCGTGCCTGGACGGCGTGAGCCTTGAGCACACTGTCGATTTCCTCAAGTGGCCGAGGACGGAAGCGTTCGGCCACACCCAACGGCGCCACCACGAATCGCTGTGCAGGGAGATTGAAGTAGGCCTGCGCCTCGTCAGCGATCGCCTGCGAATCGGTCAGAATGACCCGCGCCTGCTCCACGCCCGCGGCCAGACGACGTTCGATTTCCCTCAAACGTGCTGGTGGCTGGGTTTCTGGAAAATGCAGGTGCGTCAGATCATGCAGGGTGATCACGGTCGGGCCGTCGAAGGCTAGGGGCCACAGGCTCGGCTCGTGATAAAGATCGAGCCCTTGTGCACGCCCCTGATCAAAACGTTTCTGCTCCAGCCAGCGGCGTGCCTGATAGGCCCCGGGAATTTGCCGCAGCAATGGCGTCATGCGCGAGTAGCCGGGCATGGCTGCGGCCGGCAGGGCCGAACTCCAGCCCCATCCGTGAAACAGGCTTACGTCCACATCGGGTTCGCTGCGCAAGGCGTTGACCAGTTCGGCGACGTAGTGGCCAATGCCGGTGCGCGGTGCTTGCAGGATGCGGGCGTTAAGAGCAATGCGCATGCGGCCTCGCTTGCACGCGCGGGGCCTGCTGAACATGGGCAAGGCTGCGTGTCGCCAGCTGCTCACTGGCCTCGCGCCAGCCGATCCAGCGCCAGTCAGCGACGTCGCGGGCGGCGGGAAACTGTCCGCTGCGCTGATAGGTTTCGATCAGATCGGCAAGGCTTTGTGGATCCAGCAGATCGAAATACGCCATGAACTCGCCACCGATTTCGCGGAATACCGCGATGTCGCTACCCATCGCTGGCAAACCGCGCTGCATGGCTTCCACCAGCGGCAGGCCGAAGCCTTCGACGAACGAGGGGAAGACCAGCGCACTGGCCTGCGCGTATGCGTATTCAAGGCTGGTGTCGCTCAGGTCATTGAACATGAACAGGCGCCGATTCAGTTCCGGATGATTGCGGATTCGCTCGAGCAGCGCGTCGCATTTCCAGCCGATACGCCCGGCGATGCACAAGCGTGCCGTCGAGCCGGCAGCCCAGGCGCGTTCGAAGGCGTCGAGCAGGTACCCATGGTTCTTGCGCGGCTCGATGGTGCTGACCATCAGAAATACCGGGCCGGATGCAGCGAACAGATCCTCGAGGCGTGGTTCGATCGTTGCCGCGCCGTGATGCAGGTCGAGCTCGGACCCCAGATAAAAGTAATCGAACCAGCGGTTTTCAGTCTGCTCGGCACCGATTCTGCGTTGCAATTCACCACGCACCTGATCACGCACCGTGGCGGAAATTGCCATGTAGCCGTCGGCCGTGCGGGTAATCCAGTCGAACCACTCATTGAAAACTTCGACCAGACGCGTGTCGTAAAACTGCGGATGCGTCAGCGGAATCAGGTCGTAGATCACCGCGATCATGCCGACGCCGTCGCGTTTGAGCTGCTCGACATGGGCGAAAAAGTCCGAGTGCCAGGATGAATCCAGCAGCACCAGTTGATCGCCCTGATGGTGTTGAAGCGGCGAGCAACGTTGAAGCAGCTGCCTGCGGTTGATCCGTCTGACGAGCCGAATCGGCAGGCCGAGCACGGCAAACTGGGTCAACCGATAGCTGACATAAAGGAGCCGCCGCGCCAGTTTCGAAGTGCATAGCGCATCGCGGCGCTGATGCCACTGCCAGAAACGATGGGCGAGGCGCTCCAGGCGTTCACCGAAGGTTTCGAGGCTGTTCCAGAACGGTGTATCGAGAGGCGCCAGTTGCAGCACCCGGTAGAGCTGGCGATTGATCACCACCACCGGCATGCACTCAACGCCGTCAGCGCTGGCGGGCAGCTGCTTGATGACGTTGCGCACCACGCGCTGAATCCCCGAATTGACCTTGGGGTGTTTGAATACGTGAGTGCATTCAACCAAGAGGCGGGTCATGGCGCACGCTCGACAGGCCGGGCCTCGGTGTCGCGGCTGATGGTGGTTTTGGCGTCCAGCCAGGTACAGCCGACGAAGTCTTCCCGACGGCTGTTGATCACCTGGAACACCATACCGTAGTCACGCCACTCGAAATTGCGATCCAGGTGCGAGTCCAGACGCGACAGGCTAAGGGACACCGAATAGTTGCCTTTGCCCAGGCCCATAATGAAGGCGAAGCGATAGGTGAAGCGTTCACCGGCGCGCAGATCGGTCAATGCCTTGTTCAGCCGGTGGGTGTTGATGCCGTACATCATCTGGCCGAGGCGATCCTTGAGAATGAAGCCCAGCACCAGCCGTTCGATGTCCTCGCGTACCTCGACCTGCACTTCGAGCACCACCGGTTGGCCGACTTCGACTGCGTCAATGCTGCGCTGGTTTTCATCGAGCAGGCGTACGCTCAGAATCGCCGCCTCGCCGGTGCCGGAGACCGTTTGCACCTCGCCGCCGGCAAGCGTTTCCTGGCGTACGACCTGACCCTCCCGTTCGGCCATCAGCGCATTGTAATAATCGAGAACCGGCTCCGGTTTGCCGCGCATGGCCACGCGCCCGTCCTTGAGCAGGATCGCCGAGTCGCAGATCGACTGAATCGCGAAACGATCATGGGACACGATCAATAACGTCGTGCCGGATTTACGAAAGCTGCGGATGCGTTCGAAGCTCTTGTGCTGGAAATAGGCATCGCCCACCGACAGCGCTTCGTCGACGATCAGGATGTCCGGGCGCCGAGCCGTGGCGACGCTGAACGCCAGGCGCATCTGCATGCCGCTGGAGTAAGTGCGCACCGGGTGATCGATGGCTTCGCCGATTTCGGCAAAACGCTCGATATCGGGCATCAGGGCCTGGATTTCTTCAAGCTGCATGCCCAACAACTGACCGGCCATGATTGCGTTCTGCCGACCGGTAAAGTCCGGATGGAAACCCATGCCCAGCTCCAGCAGGGCTGCGACGCGCCCTTGCAATTCAATCTTGCCTTGGGTGGGTTGAGTGGTGCCGGTGATCATTTTCAGCAAGGTGCTTTTGCCTGCACCGTTGGCGCCGACGATACCCACCGCTTCACCCGGAGCAATCTCGAATTCGACATCTTGCAGCACCCAGTGCTGTTGATGGCGGATCGGCGAAAACGGAATCAGCCACTCAGCCAGCCGTGCCCAGCGGTTTGGGTATTGCTTATAGGCCTTGCCCAGGCCGGTGACGCGAATATGTCCCATCAGAGTTCATCCACCATTTCGCCGACGCGCTGGCGAAACAGTCGCAGACCGATCAGACAGAACACCACGCCGGTAATGAAAACCGGCAGCAGCGAACTCCATACCGGCCACTGACCGTAGAGAAACAGGTTCTGATAACTGCTGAACAGGTTGGTCAGCGGGTTGAGTTGCAGCAGGCGCTGCACCCATTCCGGCAGGATCGTGATCGGGTAGACGATCGGTGTCAGCCAGAACCAGAACTGCAGGCAGATGCCGAACAGCTGGCCGACATCGCGAAAGAATACGTTCAATACGCCAAGGACCATGCCCAGCCCGGCGCAGAACATCATTTGCAGAGCAATCAGCGGAATCAGCGCCAGCAGAGCCATCCCCGGCCAGCGCCCGGTGACCAGCAGAAACCCGAGAAACAGGCTGATGATGATGGCGAAATTGATCCCGGCGTTGATTAGCACGATCACCGGCAGGCAGATCCTCGGGAAGCTGATTTTCTTCAGCAGGTTGGCGTTTTCCAGAAACATGTTCTGGCTGCGCAGGGTGATTTCGGAAAACAGTCCCCAGGCCAGCAGACCAGCGCACAGGTAGACACTGTAGGCCATGCTGTCGTCCACACCGGGCAGGCGCGCGCGCATGATCTGGGAAAAGATCACCGTGTAGACGATGATCATCGACAGCGGATTGAAGATCGGCCACAGCGCGCCGAACAGCGAGTTGCGATAACGCGCTTGAAACTCGCGCTGCACGCTGCCGAGGATGAACCCACGGTAGCTGTACAGCGAGCGGTACAGGGAAAGCAGCATTCAGACCGTCCTGCCGTATTGATCTTCGAAGCGAACGATATCGTCCTCGCCCAGGTACTCGCCGCTTTGCACTTCAATGATGACCAGGTCGATCACTCCGGGGTTCTCCAGGCGATGCTTGTGGCCGGCAGCAATGAACGTCGATTCGTTCTTGGCGACCAGAGTCGTGCCGGAACCGTTGTTGGTGACCTTGGCCATGCCTTCGACCACTACCCAGTGCTCGTTGCGGTGATGGTGCATCTGCAACGACAATTTGCCACCGGGTTTGACCACGATGCGCTTGATCTTGAAACGCGGACCTTCTTCCAGAACGGTATAGGTGCCCCAAGGACGGCTGACCGTACGATGCAGGCGATAGGCTTCGTGGGACTTGTCCTTGAGTTGCTTCGCCACGCGGCGTACATCCTGCGCACGGTCGGCATGGGCCACCAGCACCGCATCGGCGGTGTCGACGATGATCAGGTTATCCACACCGACGGTCGCCACCAGCCGGCCTTCGCTCTGCACGAAGTTGTTGTGGCTGTCGATGAAGATCGCTTCGCCGCTGGCGCGGTTGTTGTCGGCGTCGGCGGGAATCAGCGCGGCGACCGCGTTCCACGAACCGATGTCGCTCCAGTCGAAACCGGCAGGTACCACCACGACTTTTTCCGAGCGCTCCATCAGCGCGTAATCGATGGAGATGTCGGTGATTTCGGCAAACAGCGTTGGCGACAGCTCCTGTTGCAGGCAGCCAACCGTTTCCACCGGGGCGCTGACGGCCATGCAGGCGCGGGTCTGTTCCAGCAACCCGGGTGCGTGCAGTTGCAGTTCGGCAATGAGCGTCGCGGTGGTGAAGCAGAACATCCCCGAATTCCACAGGAAGTTGCCGCTCTCCAGGTAATGCGTGGCGGTCTGCAAGTCGGGTTTCTCGACGAAACGCTGCACCTTGGCCGCGCCTCTGGCGTCCAGCGGCGCACCGGTCTCGATGTAGCCGAAGCCGGTTTCCGGCGCGGTCGGAACTACGCCGAAGGTCACCAGATAACCGTCCTTCGCCAGATTCACTGCGTGCTCGACCGCACTCTTCAAGGCGTCCTGATTGACGATCAGATGATCCGCCGGCATCACCACCATGATTGCGTCGTCGCCGTGCAGCGCCTGCAATGACAGTGCTGCCGCTGCGATCGCCGGTGCGGTGTTGCGCCCGCTCGGCTCCAGCAGAAAGTGCCCGCGATGGCGCGACACATGCGCCGCGCAGTAGTGATCCTTGCTCTGGAAGTAATACTCGCGGTTGGTCACGGTGACGATGTCGCCCCAGCCGTCCAGCAACGCCGCCGCGCGCTGGTAGGTCTTGCCCAGCAGCGACTGGCCGTCGGGCAGGGTCATGAACGGCTTGGGGTGGCCCTCGCGGGACACCGGCCACAAACGGGTGCCGGCACCGCCGGACAGAATCACCGGAATCAGCATGGCCTACTCCTTGGCGACGCGTTTCATGTCCGCATCCATCATCATGCGGATCAAGGTATCCAGGTCGGTTTTCGGTTTCCAGCCCAGCACACGCTGGGCCTTGGCCGGGTTGCCGAGCAGCACTTCGACTTCGGCCGGGCGGAAGAACGCCGGGTCGATCTTCACGTAATCGCGGTAGTTAAGGCCGACGTGATCGAAGGCAATGCGGCACATCTCGCGCACGGTGGTGGTGACGCCCGTGGCGACCACGAAGTCGTCGGGTTTGTCCTGCTGCAGCATCAGCCACATGGCTTCGACGTAATCGCCGGCAAAGCCCCAATCGCGTTTCGCGTCGATGTTGCCCAGCGCCAGGTCCTGCTGTTTGCCCTGCTTGATGCGCGCGGCGGCGTCAGTGACTTTGCGGGTGACGAATTCGATGCCGCGCAGCGGTGATTCATGGTTGAAGAGGATGCCGCTGCTGGCGTGCAGGTTGAAGCTTTCGCGGTAGTTGACGGTAATCCAGTGTCCGTAGAGCTTGGCCACGCCGTAAGGGCTGCGCGGGTAGAACGGGGTGTTCTCGTCCTGTTGCTCAGCCTGGATCAGGCCGAACATTTCGCTGGTCGAGGCCTGATAAAAACGCGTGTGCGGACTGAACTGACGGATCGCTTCGAGCAGGTGTGTCACGCCCAGCCCATCGACGATGCCGGTGGTGACCGGTTGATCCCACGAGGCGGCGACAAAACTCTGTGCGGCGAGGTTGTAGACCTCGTCCGGTGCCGATTTGATTACCGCACGCTGTACCGAGCAGGCGTCCGCCATGTCGCCGTCGAGGTAGACGATATCGGCTTCGATACCCGTCTCGCGCAGGCGCCAGCGTGAATCGCTGCTGCGCCGGGCGACGAGGCCGTGAACCTTGTAACCCTTGTCCAGCAGCAGTTTGGCCAGATAGGCGCCGTCCTGGCCCGTGATCCCGGTAATCAGTGCACTTTTTGTCATTGTTGTCGTACTCGCATCTCCCAGTCGGACAGGATCGCCCGCAGGGATTGTTGTGTGGTGGTGGCTGGCGCCCATCCTGTGGCGCTGGCCAGTTTTGCGTGACTGCCGCAGACACGGCGCTGGTCGGCGCGCCGCATGCGCGCCGGATCCGCCACCAGTTCTACGTCGACTTCGGCCAGATCGGCCAATTGCTCGATCAGGCTGCGAATGCTTTGCTCGCGGCCCGAGCAGATGTTGTAGACCTGCCCCGGTGCGCCGTTTTCCAGCAGGGCGAAATACGCTGCGATCACGTCGCCGACATCAAGAAAATCCCGCGTAACGTCGATATCGCCGACTTGCAATTGCGGCGCTTGCAGACCCTGTCTGATACGGCAGATCTGCCGGGCGGCGCTGGCGATGACGAAGCTGTCTTTTTGCCCGGTGCCGATGTGGTTGAACGGACGCGTCACCAGCACTGGCCAGCCTTCACTCAGGCCCCATTGCAAACTGAGGAACTCCGCTGAAAGTTTGCTCACCGCGTAAGGATTGCGCGGCAGCGGCGGTTGTTGCTCGGTGATTGGCAGATGCTCTTCGGCGACTTGCCCGTAAACGTCGCCGGAGCTGACGTACAGGAAAGTGCCGGAAAAGCCGCGAGCCTTGAGCGCCTGCAGCAGGTTGAGGGTGCCGAAAAGATTGATATCGAAGGTGCGGGCCGGGTCACGAAAGGCTTCCGGCACGAAGGTCTGGCCGGCCAGATGAATGACTGCATCCGGCAACTCAGGCCAAAGGTCGATGAGGCTGTCGGCGTTCGTAAGGTCGTAGGCCGATGCGGCAGGCAGCAGCTCCCACGACGAGCCCGGCGACGCCAGACGAGACTGAATGTGTTGTCCCACGAAGCCGCTGAGGCCCGTGACGAACAGACGTTTTTTCAAACAGCGACCCCTTGGTCATGACTCGCGCCGCTTTCCTTACACGCTTTGAGGAAAGCCCTGTCAGACCGGAGGAAATATCCGGTGAAACAGCAGGCGAAGCCGTTGTTGTAGTTGTTTGGTTGCCAATCTGTGCCAATTGCTCGGCAATTTCAACCGGGCAAACCGTGACTGGTCAGTTCTCGTCAGCATAGTCCGATTTATTCTCGCCCGGCGGTTCCCGGACTCGCGATGGATGTGTTTAGAATGGCCTTCGTCGCGAGTTGGCCGGTTGTTTTCCGGACGCCGCGACGCGGGGTGAAACTGACCACTAAAACAAGAACAGAGACGTGCCCGATGATGACGGACGAGTGCCGGCCCTGCCGACCCGCTCCGCCGCGCGGCCGTCATAGCATGAAGTCGCCGGGATGGTGCTTCATCGTGGGATGCCATGAATTTCATTCTCTACTCGGACGTCAACGACAGCTCCATCAGTGCCAGTCTCGGGCGTCCGGAATACAGCTATTACTTTGTCCTCAAAGCCTATCGCCCGGTGCTGGAAAGCCTGGGGCGCGTGCACGTGGCCGGATCTGTCGCCGACGTCGATGTGATTTACCGGCAATTGCTCGCCGCTGGCGAAGACAGTGTGTTCCTGTCCTTCACCCCGCCGCAGAAAACTCCGGTTGATCTGCAATGCCCGACGATTTGCGTGGTGGCCTGGGAGTTCGATTCGATCCCCGATGAACAGTGGGACGACGATCCGCGTCAGGACTGGACACGCATGCTCGCGCGCCACGGTCGGGTCATCACCCTGTCGAGCCACACGGCAACGGCCATCCGCCGCGCCATGGGCGAAGCGTTCCCGGTGCTGGTTTTGCCGACGCCGTTGTGGGACAGCTTCGCAACGATTCGTCAGCAACACCAACCGATGCCGGTCAACCCGGGCACTGCACTGGCAATCAAGGGGTGCATATTCGATTCGCGCACCCTCGGCCTGTCAGCCGATGCGCTGATCCCGACGCCAATCAGCCCTGAAGAGCAGGCTGCACTGGCCGCAGCAATTGAAGCCGCGCGCCCGCCACCGTTGACGTTCAAACGCCGACTGGTCATTGCTCGACATTATCTGCGCTTGTGGGTGCTGGATCTGGGACACGAGCAGGCGGAGCCGGTGCCGCGGGTGAAATTTCTGCACAACTGGTACTGGGAAGGCATTCGCGATCTGCTGCCGGACGCTCTGCATGGCTGGCTGCAACAGCGTTGGCCTGAGGTGTGCGGCGCTGCGCCGGTGCCCGTGATCGAACCGGCGCCGCTCGATCTGCCGGACACCTCATCGGTGGTCGAAACCACTGTCGAGGGTGTGGTGTACGTCTCGGTATTCAACCCCAAGGATGGCCGCAAGAACTGGCATCGACTGATCAGCGCATTCTGCTGGGCGTTCCGCGAAACGCCCGACGCGACGCTGGTGCTCAAGATTACCCAGAATGATCTGGCGTCCTATTACAGCGAATTGATGACCCTGCTGGCGCAACTCACGCCGTTCGCCTGTCGGGTCGTGGTGATGCACGGTTACCTCGACGACGCGCAGTACGCCAGGCTTTATCAGGCGGCCAGTTTCTACGTCAACGCGTCACGCTGCGAAGGGTTGTGCCTGCCCCTGATGGAGTTCATGTCCAGCGGCAAACCGGTGATAGCCCCCGATCACACGGCGATGAAGGACTACATCGATGACTCGGTGGCGTTCGTGGTCAAGTCCAGTCAAGAGCTGACGATCTGGCCGCAGGACACGCGGATCATCTACCGCACGCTGCGGCACCGCCCCGACTGGGGCTCGCTGAAAAACGCCTACGAAAACAGCTATCGAATGGCCAAGGCCCAGCCGCAGGAATATCAGCGGATGTCTGCCGCCGCCGTCGCGCGCATGCAGCAATACTGCGCCTTCGCGCCGGTGCGCAAACGCCTCGCGGAGTTCTTTGCGCTGACAGCAGGCCCCACCGATGCTGCGCCTGTGACGGATAACGCCTCATGCTGATCATCATTCATTCAGAAACCAACCGGCACACCATTGCGCAGAACCTCGGACGTTCGGAGTACAGCTATTACTTCGTACTCAAGGAATATCGTCCGGTGCTCGAACGCATCGGTCGGGTGGTGGAAGTGGCCGATCCGCAGACAGAAGTCGATGCGCTGTATCTGGAATGCCTGAGCCGTGGCGAGCCTTGCGTGTTTCTGTCGTTCTCGCCGCCGCATCGCACCCCCGTTCACCTGGCCTGTCCGACGCTGCCGGTGTTTGCGTGGGAGTTCAGCACGATCCCCAACGAAGCCTTTGCGGGCGAGCCGCGCAACGACTGGCGTAGCGTCTTGCATGCCTGCGGGGCGGCGATTACCCATTCCAGTTATACGGTCAACGCCGTGCATGAGGCCATGGGTGCCGAGTACCCGATCGTCGCGGTGCCGGCGCCGGTCTGGGACCGTTTTGCGGCCCGTGGCGCGAAGATGCCCGAGCAAGCGCTGGCCGCCGCGTACAGCCTGACGATCAAAGGCCTGGTCGCGGACAGCCGCACCCTCAATCTGAATGCATTCGGGCCGGCGCACCTGCGCAGCGGCGACGGCATCGACTTCGCCGCGCCGGCCTCCGAACAGACGCTGATGCTTGACGGTGTGGTTTACACCTCGGTGTTCAATCCCGGTGACGGGCGCAAGAACTGGGAAGACATGCTCAGTGCGTTCTGTGTGTGTTTCCGCGATGTCGAAGACGCGACGCTGGTGCTCAAGCTCACTCACCATGACGCCGAAGAAGCGCTCAGCGATATTCTTCATCACTTGTACAAAAACCAGTCTTATCGCTGCCGCATCGTTCTGATCTACGGCTACCTCGCCGATCCGGACTACGAGCAACTGGTGCAGGCCACGCGGTATGTGGTCAACACCTCGTACGGTGAAGGGCAGTGCCTGCCGCTGATGGAGTTCATGTCCTGCGGCAAGCCGGCGGTCGCGCCGCGTACCACGGCGATGATCGATTACCTGAGCACCGCGAATGCCTTTCTCATCGAGTCCACGGATGAGCTGACAGCCTGGCCCCACGACCCGCGCAAGGCCTTCCGAACCCTGCGCTACGTGACCAACTGGACCTCGTTGTGCGAAGCCTATCGGGCCAGTTACGACGTCGCGAAAAACCAGCCGCAGCGCTATGCCGATATGTCCACGCAGGCAGTCGACAGTTTGCAGGCGTTCTGCAGCCAGGCTGTGGCTGAACAGCGTTTGCGAGGGTTTCTGACGCAGTTGTTCGAGCATCGTGCGCCTGCCTTGGAAGCCCCTCAAGCATGAACGGCAAGCGCATCATGGACGTTGAAGTCCTGCGTGCGGTCGCGGTGCTCGCGGTGTTGTTCCATCATCTGCAGGACAATCTGTTCACTGACCCGGTGCCGTCGCTGGCCCGGATCCACGAATGGGCGCAGACGTGGTGGGGCGTTGACCTGTTTTTTGCGATCTCCGGTTTTGTCATCGCCCGGAGCTTGATCCCGGTGCTGCAAGGCTGCACGACGGGCCAGGAGCGCTGGCAACAGGTCCGCCATTTCTGGCTGCGCCGGGCTTTTCGGTTGTTGCCTTCAGCCTGGCTGTGGCTGGCGCTGATCCTGCTGGCTTGTATGTTTTTCAATCGATCCGGTGCGTTCGGCACGCTATCCGCCAATCTTCAGGCGACCCTGGCCGGGGTGCTGCAATACGCCAATTTCCGCTTTGCCGACAGCTTCTTCCAATACGAATACGGCAGCAGTTTCGTTTACTGGAGCCTGGCGCTGGAGGAGCAGTTCTATCTGCTTTTTCCGTTGCTGATCCTGTTGTTTCGCCGACACCTGGTCTGGGCATTGCTGGCGCTGGTGGCGGTGCAGATTCTGACCGTACGCACGCCGTTGCTGATGGTAGTGCGCACCGACGCGCTGGCCCTTGGCGTACTGTTGGCGATGTGGAGTGCGCAGCCGGGTTATCAGCGCTGGCAGCCCTCGTTCTTGCGCCAACCATGGCTTGGCATTTCAGCCTTGATTGTCATTGCAGTGCTGTTGAGCTTCATGGCGACCGACCGTTTTACCTTGGCCAGTTTCCGCATCGGTTCGATCGCCGTGTTCAGTGCGCTGCTGGTCTGGATCGCCTCGTACAACCGTGACTACCTGATGCCTGCCGGACGCTTGCAGCGATTGCTGGGCTGGATCGGCAGCCGCTCCTACGGCATCTACCTGATCCACATCCCCGCCTATCTGCTGCTGCGTGAACTGATCTTTCGCTTGCAGAGCAGCGGTCTGCCGAGCCCGGCCGGACATCCCATCCTTACGGTGCTGATTGCCTTTGGCCTGATCGCGCTGCTCAGCGAATTCAACTATCGCTTGATCGAAATGCCGATGCGCAATCGCGGTGCTGCGCTGGTCAAGCGCCTCGGCACCTCCCGAACTGCAGTTACCTCACCCGGAGCCACCTCATGCTGAGCTTTTTGAAGAAACTCTCGGCGACAACGCCTGCGCAAACTTCGGCAGAACCGGTCGCTGCGGTTGCCTATAAAGTCGATCCGTACATGCTCGGCCTTTACGATGCGAAGCTCAGCGGCTGGTTCAACCAGGAGACTCACGAGCTGTACACGGGCTTCGCTGTGAGCGCCGACGACACGTTGCTTGATGTCGGTTGCGGTGATGGCGGCAACGTGCACTTCTGCGCTATGCGTGGGGCGAAGATCATTCTTGCCGATATCGATGCAGCCAAGGTCGAAGCCACCCGCCAGCGTCTGAGCGACACGCCGGCCCGGGACATCGAATGCCACGTTACCGACTGCAACCCGCTACCGATTGCCGAGGCAACGGCAACGCGTGTGGTCTGCACTGAAGTTATCGAACACGTTGACGATCCCGCGCAGTTTCTTGCCGAGCTGGTGCGTGTCGGTAAACCGGGCGCGTTGTATCTGCTGAGCGTGCCGCATCCCAGCTCCGAGGACCTGCAAAAGGACATCGCCGCGCCGGAGTATTTCCAGAAACCCAACCACATACGCATCATCAGCGAAGACCAGTTCAAGGCCATGGTCAGCGAGGCCGGGCTGGAAATCATCAGCCACAGCCAATATGGCTTCTACTGGTCGATGTGGATGATGTTGTTCTGGGAGGCCAAGGTCGAGTTCAGCAATCCCGATCACCCGATGCTCGAGCACTGGGCCAACACGTGGCAAGCGGTGCTGGATTCCCCGCGCGGTGCACAGATCAAGCAGGCGCTGGATGCGGTGGTGGCCAAGAGTCAGGTGATTATCGCGCGCAAACCCTGATCGTCTGCGCAGGGTTTTGTGTAACCTTGCAGCCCTGTGGCTTCAGGGATTTTCAAGGTATGCGGTTTATTGCGGGTCTGATCCTTAGCGTCTTGCTGGCAGGTTGCGAGCAACACGCCGCACCGGCCCTCGACCAGCAGCTCTACGTCTGGCAACGCCAATGGACACCTGCGCATGAGCCGGCATTGCGCGACAGTCGCCATGATTTCTCCACCCTGCGCGTGCTGGCGTTGCAGGCCTTTCCCGGCGAGCGGTGGAGCAGGGCGCGGGTTGATCCGGCGTTGTTGAAAGCTGATGGTCGCGCTCTGATCGCAGTGATTCGCCTCGATGGCCAGTTGCAGTCGCTGGACCAGCAGCAGGTCACCGAGCAGATTCTGCAGGTCATTGCCGATTGGCAAGCGCAAGGCCTCACGCTGAACGGTATCGAAATCGACCACGATGCCGGCAATGCACGGCTGCCCGTGTACGCTGAATTCCTCAAACACTTGCGTGCGGTCTTGCCGCCATCGTTGCCTTTGAGCATCACCGCGCTACCGGCGTGGCTCGATAGCGCGCAGTTGCCGGCGCTGTTGCGAAGCGTCGACAGCAGCGTGTTGCAAGTCCACGCCGTGAGCGATCCGCGACTGGGTCTGTTCGATCCCGAGCAGGCGTTGAAATGGGCCAAGGCCTGGGCACGTATCAGCGACAAACCGTTCTATCTGGCGCTGCCGGCCTACGGCGTTGCGCTGTTGAGCGATGACGGTGGCGCGCCGGTAGTGGAAAGCGAAGTGCAACTGGAGCGCGGCGGGCAGCGCCGGGAGTTGCTCGCCGATCCGCAGCAACTCAGCCAATTGGCCAAGACTTTGCGCGAGGATCCGCCTGAGCATCTGACCGGTTTGATCTGGTTTCGCCTGCCGCTGGCCAACGATCGTCGCGCCTGGAGCCTGGCTACTTTACGCGCGGTGGCTCGCGGAGATGTGCTGAACAGTCAGTTGCGCCTGTCATTCAAAGAGCAGGGCGGTTTGTATGACATCCACCTCGATAACCGCGGCAATCTCGACAGCCCGTGGCCCGCGCAAATCACCCTAAAGGCGCGGGATTGTGCAGGCGCCGATGCGCTCACCGGTTACTCGTTGCAACAAAGTGCCAATCTGCTTACCTTCACCCGCCTGCGTGACGGCCGCTTGCCGGCGGGCGGACAGCGCGCTGTCGGTTGGGCGCGTTGTGCACATATTGATCAAGGAGGTTCGCATGTTGACCCGTAACTGGCCCCGCCATCTGCTTTGCCTGAGCCTCAGCCTGCCGCTGGGTTCGGCGCTGGCCTGCGGCCCGGACTTCCCGATGCGCCTGCTCGACAACCGCGCGCAGACCCTCGCCGATCTGCCCGAAGGCAGTTTCAGCTTCGAAGTCAGTCGCCTCGGTAAAACCATTGCCGGGCTGAAAAATGTCACAGCGGCGACCCACAACCCCAACGATTATGCCGAAGACAACGCGTCAGAACTGGCGCGCGAACAGGCTGAGCAGGTGGGCCTGAGCGTCGAGCAATACGCTGTGGTCAAGCGCCTTCGCGGGCTCAGCGATGCACGTCAGGCCGAGGAACAGGGCGCCAGTCTGCCGGTGGAAATCCGCTTGTACGTCGCCGGCGCGGTGGCCTTTGCCACCGGCGACCATCAATCGGCCACGGAGTATTTCAACAAGGTGCTGGCGCTGCCGGCGGACCAGCGTCCTTTGCGCAGCACGTGGGCGGCGTATTCCCTCGGGCGCATCGCCTTCGCCATGAGCAACGAGGCGCACGATCGCATCGAAGCGCTGGAAGAAGCGCGCGATGCCTTCCGGCAGGCCCGGCAACTGAGCATCGACGGCTTCAGCGATCCGTTGGAACTGGGCGTTGCCAGCCTCGGTGAAGAGGCGCGGGCGTTGCGCAGCGCGGGCGACTGGAGCGGCGCCATCGAACTGTACGAAGCACAGAACCTGCACGGTTCGGCCGTCGGCTACACCTCGCTCAAGCAACTGATGAACGAACTGGCCGAGTTGCCGGAATCTCAGTTGGCCAAACTGCTGCAGCAGCCAGCAGTGCAGCAACTGGTCACGGCATCGCTGGTCAGCCGTCAGGGCTGGTCTTTCGGTGAGCAGCCGGCGAATGAAAAGAAACTCGTCACACTCCTGCAAAACAGCACCCGTGGCAGCCTCGACAATGCCGATCGACTGGCGGCGATGAGTTATCAACAGGGCGACTACGCGTCTGCCAAGGCCTTTCTGGTAAACGCCGAGGACGGCGGACTGGCCTGGTGGCTGCGGGCAAAACTGGCAGTGCGTGACGGCGACACGACTGCCGCTGCCGCCGCCTACGCCAAAGCCGCCCAGGCCTTTCCACAGAATGAAGACTGGGGCTATCGCCGCACGCCGGACTGGGCGTTTGAAACGGTGCAGCCAAAATGCCGGGTCGACGGCGAAAGCGCGATCCTGGCGCTGCAACGCGGCGAATACCTGCAAGCGTTCGTGCAGCTGTATCGCAGCAACAGCCTTTACTGGTTCGATGCCGCCACCGTTGCCGAGCGGGTGCTGACGGTCGATGAGCTCAAGCGGTACGTCGATGAGAACGTGCCGGCGCCGCCGCCATTGACGCAGCAGGAGCGCGATAACTATGTGCCGCTGTCGGTGGCCGCCAATCTGCGCAATCTGCTCGGTCGGCGCTTGCTGCGAGAAGGGCGATACGAGGAGGCGGTCGGTTATTTCGCCAGTGACGATCTGCAGCACAAGGCCCGGCTCTATGGCGAGCAACGGCTCAAGGCCGAGTCGGCGTGGTGGCCGAGCAAACGCGCCAGTGCGTTGTACAACGCCGCGTGGACAGCCCGGGAGTGGGGCATGGACATCCTCGGTTATGAGATGGCCCCTGATTACGCCACCTTCGGTGGCAATTACACGCTGGAGAGCACTAAGCTGGATGTCGGCCCGCTGATTTCCACGGCGGAAGTGCAGCGCCAGCAGGCCAGCGCCGCGCAACCGGATCTGCGTTATCACTATCGTTTTGTCGCCACGGCACTGGCCAGTCGCGCCGCCGATAACCTGCCGCACACCAGTCAGGCGTTTGCTGCGGTGTTGTGCAATGCCGCCGGCTGGAACAGCAGCCTTGAGGACCAGAGCGCGCTGTATCAGCGCTACGTCAAGGAAGGCCCTTATGTGCCGTGGGCGCAAGACTTCGGCAATCAATGCCCGTATCCGGACTTCGAAAATGCCGACAAGCGCTACGTCACCCAGGTGACCGACGCCGTGCGTGAAACACTGCGGCCGTACAAGTGGCCGGTGCAGATCGGCGCGGTGCTGCTTGTCGCTGTTGCTGCGTTAATGCTGATTACCCGTCGTCAGCGCAAGGTGCGCAAAGGCTAGGCCTGTTGAATAAAGCCCAGGCGTACGGCGAAGCCAATCAACAGGCTGCCGAACAGCCATTGCTGAATGCGCTGGGCGGTCGGACTGTGTTGCAGCCAACGGCCCAGGGCCGCGCCGGTCATGGCGACAACACTGTCGAACAGCAGGCCGACGCTGACCAGCACCAGGCCGAGCACGGCGAACTGCGTCAGCACCGGCACGCCGTCGCTGACGATAAACTGTGGCAACAGCACTGAGCAGAACAGCAGCGCCTTGGGATTAAGTAGGTTGGTCAGCAAACCGCGACGGATCGCACCGCGCCACTGGCCGTGGGCAGGTACCTGCTCTTGGGCTTGCAGGCTCGGTACCAGCGAGCTGCGCAAACACTGGATGCCGATCCACAGCAGATAGGCCGCGCCGGCGATGCGCACCACGTCAAACGTCCACGGCGCCGTTTTGAACAGCGCCGCCAGCCCCAATGCCGCCAGTGCCACGTGGCAGGCGCGGGCGATGGCCAAACCCAACGCCGTGGCCAGCGCCGCAGCTCGACCGTGCCGCGCACCGGTTTGCAACAGCAGGATCATGTCCGGTCCCGGCAGTAGCAGAACCACAGCCAGCGTCAAAATAAACAGCCACAGACTTGCCACATCACACCCCTTTTCGATGTCGATTTGCTCGCGCCAGTCTAGAGCGAGAGGGCAGGGCAGGTGCTTGCGTAGTCGGCTTCAATTGTTCGCAGCTTTGGCATAACCTGCTGGTTTTCAACCGTCAGACTATCGGGATCTGCCAAAGATGAAACTCGACGCCTATGACCGCAAGATTCTCGCCGCGCTGCAACGCAACGGGCGCTTGAGCAATGTCGAGCTCGCAGAAGAAATCGGCCTGTCGGCTTCGCCGTGTCTGCGCCGGGTGCGCATGCTGGAAGAGGCGGGGGTGATTCGAGGCTACCAGGCCAATCTGGATCGCGATGAGGTCGGGCTGGGGCTGACGGTGTTTGTCGGGGTCAAGGTCGAGCGGCACAACGAAGAACGCGCCGAGGCTTTTTATGCCGCTGTTACTGCGCTGCCTGAGGTGGTCTCAGCGTTTCTGGTGTCCGGCGAATCGGACTTTTTGTTGCAGGTAGTGGTGCCTGACTTGCGCGCTTATGACCGCTTTGTCAGCGGCCATCTGCTCAAGCTTCCGGGTGTGAGCGATATTCGCAGCAACTTTGCCATTCACACAGTGAAAGCGCCGGGCGCGTTGCCGTTAGGCCATCTGCCGCTGTAGACCGGGTGGCGCCATTCGCGAGCAGGCTCGCTCCCACATGGGGAACGCATTCCAAAGTGGGAGCGAGCCTGCTCGCGAAGACGGCGGCAAAGTTTGGAACCTACATCTGCGTCGCCATCCCCTCGACATTCATCGCTGCCTGACGCAACGCTTCCGAACGCGTCGGGTGCGGATGGCAGGTAAGGGCAATGTCCTCGGCCGAGGCGCTGAACTCCATCGCCACACAGAATTCGCCGATCATCTCGCTCACGCTCGGCCCGACCAGATGCACGCCAAGCACTTCGTCCGTGCGCTCGTCGGCGAGGACTTTGGCAAAGCCTTCTGTTTCGTGATTGATCTTCGCCCGGCTGTTGGCGGTGAAAGGAAACTTGCCGACCTTGTAGGCACGGCCCTCGGCCTTTAGCTGTTCTTCGGTCTGGCCGACGCTGGCCAGCTCCGGTTGGGTGTAGATGACGTTGGGGATCAGCGCGTAATTGACCTCGCCAGCCTTGCCGTGGATCTGCTCGACGCAGGCCATGGCTTCGTCTTCAGCCTTGTGCGCGAGCATCGGGCCGGACGTGACGTCGCCGATCACCCAGACCCCGGCGGCTTCGGTGCGATGTTGCTTGTTGGCGAGCATGCCGCGTTTGTCGGTACTCAGGCCGACGTTCTCCAGCCCCAAGCCCTGGGTGTATGGCCGGCGCCCGATGGCCACCAGCACATAATCGGCTTCGATCAGTTCAGCCGTGCCGCCAGCGGCAGGCTCGACACTCAGCTGCACGCCTGTGGCGGAGCTGGTGGCACTGGTGACCTTCGAGCTCAGTTTGAAGGCAATGCCTTGTTTGCTCAGCGCGCGCTGCAAGGTCTTGCCGGCCTCGCCATCGACGCCGGGGCAGATGCGATCAAGGTATTCGACCACGGTGACCTGCGCGCCGAGTCGGCGCCATACCGAACCCAGCTCCAGGCCGATCACCCCGGCACCAATCACTACCAGATGTTTGGGTACTTCACTCAATGACAGCGCGCCGGTGGAATCGAGGATGCGCTGGTTGTCGATCTCTACGCCGGGCAGGGGAGTGGGCTCGGAACCGGTGGCGATGATTATGTCCTTGGCGCTGAGCTCGCTCTTGTTGCCTTGAGCGTCGGTCACCGTCACTTTGCCCGGGCCGTCGATATGGCCCCAACCCTTGATCCAGTCGACTTCGTTCTTGCGAAACAGAAACTCGATGCCCTTGGTCAGGCCGGCGACGCTTTCGTCCTTCTGCTTCATCATCTGCGCAAGGTTCAGCTTCGGTTCGACCTCGATGCCGAGATTGGCGAACTCCGTGCCCACCGCAGCGGCGTACAGCTCCGACGCGTGCAGCAAGGCTTTGGACGGCATGCAGCCGACATTCAGGCAGGTGCCGCCGAGGGTTGCACGTCCTTCGACGCAAGCGGCCTTGAGCCCAAGCTGACCGGCGCGGATCGCTGCGTTATAACCGCCGGGGCCACCGCCCAGAATTACCACGTCATAGTTGCTCATGCGCTTGCTCCAGATTGCTCGAAGGGGATAGCCAAGATTAGTCGCGATAAAAATTATGTGCGTAATATGAGCTGCGCCGAACATTTCGGTCAAGGCTTCAGGCAAGCGACAGCTGCGGCATCTTTGAATAAGCACAATTGTGTACGAATATTTCACAGTTTGCGTTATATCGTAACGCTATGAACGCAGAGACTACATTTTCGGGGTGTTATGCAAGTCGATCTTGAGTTGGACGCCACGCCAGTCAACGGATTGCCGCGCTTTCAGCAAGCAGCTGCGCAGTCACGCGAATTACGTCGGCTGGCTTATGGACTTGGCGCATTGGTCGGTTTGGGCTGGGTGCTGGCGTTTTTCGTCGGCCTGTTTGCGCCGCAGTCCCTGTGGTTGCCGTTGTTGGTCAATCAGAGCGCGGCGTTGCTGGTGCTGGTCGCCGGTCTGCAATCGGCGTGGTGGGTGACGCACTGGCGCGCGCGGGTGATGCATCCGCCAGCTTCGCAACCGACCGTTGTGGAGGAGGGCGCTGCAGCCGAGGGCTGGTACGAAAGGCTGCTGGAGCGATTGAGTCAGCAGGGCCGCCATCTGCTTGGACAAATCGGTGCGCCGACGTTGTGGCTCGGCGGCTGGGCGTTGCTGGTTCTGCTTGGTATTGAGCAGGTGTGGAATCTCACGTTGCCTGCGGCGGCCTTGGGGCTGTCGGCGAGCATCGGTGGGGCATTGGCGTTGTTGCTGGCGTTTGCCCTGCTGGTGCTGGAGCGGCATCTGACGCAGGAACCGCCGGCGCAATGGCCGGAAGCGGCTGCGCTGGCGCAACTGACCCGGGTGGTGATCATCACCCTGTTGATCGGTGCGCTGTGTCTGTTGTTTGCCAGCGAAAGCGCAGTCTGGCCGGTACGCGTGGCGGTGCTCAGCGCAGTCCTGCCAATGTTGGTTGCCGTCGAACTGCTGTTGCGCGCGTTACTGTCTGTCTTCAGCCCGCGGCGTGAACAACTGGAACCGACCCTGCTGGCGCGCAGTTTTATCGCCGATATGCTGCGTTGGCCGCCGCAGCCGTGGCTGGCGTTGCAGCATGAAATGCACAATCGGTTCGGCATCGATCTGCGGCAGATCTGGGCCTTCAGTTACATGCGTCGGGCCTTGTTGCCGGTATTGGCGGTGGTCGCCCTGAGCGGTTGGCTGCTGAGCGGCGTACATGAAATTCCCCTGCAAGGTCGCGGCATCTACGAGCGCTTCGGTAAACCGGTACAGGTTTTCGGCCCGGGTTTGCATGCCGGTTTGCCCTGGCCATTGGGGCGTGTGATCTCCGTTGAAAACGGTGTGGTCCATGAACTGGCAACCAGTGTTGGCGACAAGCCAATCGCCGTGCAGTCCGATTCCGCTGAAGGCCCGGCGCCGCTGACCGCCAACCGTTTGTGGGACGCCAGCCACGTCAACGACAAATCCCAGGTCATCGCCAGCAGCCGCGGCGCGCAACAGGGCCTGCAAATCGTCAACATGGACGTGCGCTTCGTTTATCGCATCGGTTTGAACGACGAGGCGGCACTCGCCGCGACTTATAACAGCGCCGATGTACCGACACTGATTCGCAGCACCGCCAGCCGCATCCTGGTTCACGATTTTGCCTCGCGCACCCTCGACGGTCTGCTCGGCGACGACAGGGCTGGACTGGCTGGGGAAATCGGTCGCGCAGTGCAAAGCGATCTGAACAGATTGAACAGTGGCGTGGAGATCCTTTCCACAGTCGTCGAAGCGATTCATCCACCGGCCGGCGCGGCGAATGCCTACCACAGTGTGCAAGCGGCGCAGATCGGCGCGCAGGCGTTGATCGCTCGCGAACGCGGGGCGGCTGCGCAGGCCACTAACGAGGCGCAGTTGCAGGCGAGTACGGCGCGGGATAAGGCAACGGCAAACGCGCGGGAGATCAACGCCGTTGCGCAAACAGCAGACCTGAAATTCAGCGCCGAACAGAAAGCCTTCGCCAGTGCTGGCCAGGCCTTCGTGCTGGAGCAATATCTCAGCCAGCTCAGTCAGGGCTTGAGTAAAGCCAGGTTGCTGATACTCGATCATCGACTTGGCGGGAGCGCAAATGCGCCAACCATCGATCTGCGTACTTTCACACTGCCGACTGATCCGTCGCCCGCCCGTACCACCGCTCAACCAGGAGCCACCCATTGAGCCAGTCGCCTGTTCATGACGTTCACGACCACAGCGGCCACGACCACGGCCACGGCCACGGCCACGGCCACGGCGGGCATCACCATCATCATGGACATCACCACCATCACGGCGAGGTGCCAGAAGTCGGACCATTTCCTTGGCGGCGTATGGGCTGGGCTGCGTTGCTGGTGGCGTTTGCCATTGCCGCCGCAAGTCTGGTGCAAGTGCGCTCCGGTGAAGCCACGGTCATCACCCGTTTCGGTAATCCTTCGCGGGTATTGCTTGATCCCGGTTTGAGCTGGCGCTGGCCGGCACCGTTCGAAGCGGCGATCCCGGTGGACTTGCGTCTACGTACCACCTCAAGTGGTTTGCAGGACGTCGGCACCAAGGACGGTTTGCGCATCATCGTTCAGGCCTACGTGGCGTGGCAGGTGCAGGGTGATCCTGAACACGTGCAGCGTTTCATGCGTGCCGTGCAGAATCAGCCGGACGAAGCGGCGCGGCAGATTCGAACCTTTGTCGGCTCAGCGCTGGAGACCACGGCCAGCAGTTTCGATCTGGCGAATCTGGTCAACACTGATGCCAAACAAGTGCGCATCGGCGATTTTGAAACGCAGTTGCGTCAGCAGATCGATCAACAGTTGCTTGCTACATATGGCGTGCGCGTTGTGCAGGTGGGTATCGAGCGTTTGACTTTGCCATCGGTCACGCTCAGCGCCACGGTCGACCGCATGCGTGCCGAGCGTGAAACCATTGCTACGGAACGTACAGCGATCGGCAAACGCGAAGCGGCGCAAATTCGCTCCGCCGCCGAGCGCGATGCGCGGATCGTCCAGGCCGATGCGACGGTGAAAGCCGCCGATATCGAAGCGCAATCCCGGGTCGAGGCTGCGCAGATTTATGGGCGCGCTTACGCCAGTTCGCCGCAGCTTTACAACTTGCTGCGCTCCCTCGATACCCTCGGCACCATCGTCACGCCGGACACCAAATTGATTCTGCGCACCGATGCCGCACCTTTCCGCATATTGGTCGACGGCCCACCGACGCTCGACAACAAAGCTGGATCGCAGCCATGAGCGAAGAAGTTCCACGTGGAACACATGCGTTGAACAGTCCGTGGATTCAGGCCGGTCGTCTGACCTTCATCGCCCTGTATGCGATCACTGTTTTGGCCGCACTGGCATGGGTGTTCTCGAATGTCCGGCAGATTGATCCGCAAAACCGCGCCGTGGTGCTGCACTTCGGCGCGCTGGATCGCGTTCAGAATGCCGGGCTGTTATGGGCGTGGCCGCAACCCTTTGAACAGGTGGTTCTGTTGCCGGCGGCGGATCGGATGATCGAGCGCCGAGTGGAAAATCTGTTGCGCAGTGACGAGGCGTTGACGGCTGACCGGGTGGCGTCCTTCGCCACGCCATTGAGTGATGCACTCGCCGGGTCTGGTTATTTATTGACCGGCGATGCCGGCGTAGTGCAACTGGACGTGCGAGTGTTTTACCAAGTCTCCGATCCCTATACGTTCGTGTTGCAGGGCGAACATGTGCTGCCAGCACTCGATCGGCTGGTGACGCGCAGCGCCGTGGCCCTGACCGCCGCGCGAGATCTCGACACCATTCTGGTCGCTCGCCCGGAACTGATCGGCGCCGACAATCAGGCGGCCGAGCGTCGTGAGCGATTGCGCGGTGATCTGGTGCAAGGCATCAACGCGCGACTCGCTGAACTGAAGGCGAGCGGCCAGGGTATTGGCATTGAGGTGTCGCGGGTGGATGTGCAATCAAGTCTGCCGGAGCCAGCGGTCAGTGCCTTCAATGCGGTTCTGACGGCCAGTCAGCAGGCTGACAAAGCAGTGGCTAACGCGCGCACCGATGCCGAGAAACTTGCCCAGTCCGCCAACGAACAGGCAGACCGCACGCTGCAGGTAGCTCACGCGCAGGCGGGCGAGCGTCTTGCCAAAGCCTCGACCGATACCGCAACCGTCTCGAGTCTGGCCACGTCTACCGACCCGCAAATGCTCCTGCGTCTGTATCGCGAACGCCTGCCGAAAATTCTCGGTCAGGCCGGGTCGGTCACCACCGTCAACCCGAAAGACGATTCCCGATTGATCATTCAAGGAGCCAGTCAATGACGGCGACCACCGCTGCTCCGAGTCTGTTGTCCTCGGCCGAACAACGTCGCGCCGCGCGTCAGTTGACCCTGGCGATGCTTGCGCTCGGATTGCTGGGTCTGGGGTTGCTCTGGCGCTGGATGCTCCCGGAGCAAACCGGTGTCAGCCAGTTGCTGCTCGGTTTCGCCTCGTTGCTGGTAGCGGTTCCGGTGATGCGTTCGGCGTGGTACAGCCTGCGTTACCCGAGCCTGCACGGCATCACCGATCAGTTGATCGCGCTGGCCATGCTCGGTGCCTGGGCGACCGGTGATCTGCTCACTGCGGCGTTGTTGCCGATCATCATGATCTTCGGCCATGTGCTTGAGGAGCGCAGCGTGATCGGCTCCCAGGAAGCGATCAATGCGCTTGGCCAGTTGACCCGCAGCCATGCGCGCAAGCTGCAAGCAGATGGTTCGATCATTGAAGTGGACAACGGCACGCTCAGCGCTGGCGATGTTGTCGAGGTGCGGGCCGGTGATCGGGTGCCGGCGGACGGTCGGGTCTTATCGGGGCAGGCGAGCCTTGATACCGCGTCGATTACCGGTGAGTCGGTGCCGATGGAGGCGGGGATGGGGATGCTGGTGTTCGGCGGCGCGATCAACCTCGATGGATTGCTGCGCGTCGAAGTCACTCGCACCGGCGACGAATCCACTTTGGGCAAAGTCATCGCCCTGATGCAAAACGCCGAGCGCTCGAAACCGCCGATCACGCGATTGCTCGAACGCTATGCCGGCAGCTACATGGTGCTGGTCTTGTTGCTGGCGGCGGTGACCTGGTTCGTCACCCATGATGCACAGGCGATGCTCGCGGTGTTGGTGGCGGCGTGTCCGTGTGCGTTGGTGCTGTCGGCGCCGGCCACGGCGATTGCCGGTGTCGCCGTCGCCGCGCGTCACGGGATTCTGATTCGCAGCTCGGCGTTCCTCGAAGAACTCGCCGATCTGACCTCGCTGGTGGTCGACAAGACCGGCACGCTGACTTACGGCACCTTGCGTTTGCAGTCGATCGACAGCCTGAATGCGGACACCGCCGAAGTGCAGACACTGGCCGCCAGTCTCGGCGCGGCGAGCAGTCATCCGGTGAGCCGGGCACTCGCTGGGCTGGTTGATCAGGAAGCGTATTGGCCTCTGACCAACATCCATGAGCGCCAAGGCTTGGGCGTAGTGGCGACGACAGAGAAGGGCGAAGCTGCGCTCGGTCGTCCAGAGTTGTTCGCGCAACAGGGCATCACAACGACCCTCGTTCCTGACCACGATGGCCCGATTGCCGGCCTGGCTTTGAACGGTGAATTCCTCGCCTGGCTTTTGCTCGCCGACAGCATCAAACCGGAAGCGCGCTTTGCCTTGAACGAATTGCGTGGACTGGGGCTGGGACGCCAACTCCTGTTGACCGGTGATCGTCAGAGTGTTGCCCTAACCCTGGCGCAGGAAGTCGGGCTGAGCGAAGTGCAGGCGCAAGCGCTCCCGGAGGACAAACTCAATCGCGTGCTCAAGGAAATCGACCACGGCTTTCGTCCGATGGTGGTGGGCGATGGCATCAACGATTCACTCGCGCTCAAAGCCGGCGTGGTCGGCGTGGCGATGGGCGCTGGCGGGGCCGACATTGCCTTGGCGTCGGCGGACATCGTGTTGATCGGCAGCGACTTGCGTCGCCTCGGTACTTGCGTGCGCTTGAGTCGTCAGTGCCGGCGTACTTTGCAGGTCAACGTGATTATCGGCCTCGGCTGGACGCTGGCCATCGTAGTCTTCGCGGCGTTCGGCTGGCTTGGTGCCGCCGGGGCGATGATCGCGGCGCTGCTGCATAACCTGAGCACCCTGTTGGTGTTGGGCAACGCCGGACGTTTGCTGCGCTTTCAGGAGCCATTGCTCAGGCTTGACGCTCAGGCTAAATGAAAGAAAATTCATCGAACCGCCGAGTGCGCAGGCAGTCATCTATCGTAAGGCGCGTCGTCTGTGGCGTTCAGCCGATGTGCCGATCACGATAGACAAGGCCGATCGAATCGATAGCCTGCTATTTTTCCAGGTTGGTCTACCCTCAGATCAGACGTCTGAAACAAGGGGGGATTTTCCATGCTCGCGCAACTTCCACCGGCCTTACAGAATCTGCAGTTACCGCTTCGCCTGCGACTCTGGGACGGCCACGAGTTCAATCTGGGCCCGACGCCCAGCGTAACCATCGTCGTCAAGGACCCGCAGATGGTTACTCAATTCACCCACCCAAGCCTGGATGCGCTGGGTGCGGCGTTCGTCGAAGGCAAGCTGGAACTGGAGGGCTCGATCAGCGAGGTCATTCGGGTTTGTGACGAGTTGAGCAATGCGCTGCTCGACGAAGACGAAGGCAGTCAGCCGGTGCGTGCGCATCACGACAAGGACACTGACGCCAAGGCCATTTCCTACCACTACGACCTGTCGAATGCGTTCTACCAGCTCTGGCTGGACAGCGACATGGCGTATTCCTGTGCCTATTTCGAAACCGGTAGCGAAACCCTCGAACAGGCGCAGCAAGCCAAATTCCGCCATCTGTGCCGCAAGCTGCGCTTGCAGCCGGGCGAGTATTTGCTGGATGTCGGCTGCGGTTGGGGCGGTCTGGCGCGGTATGCGGCGCGAGAGTTCGGCGTAAAGGTGTTCGGTATTACTTTGAGCAAGGAGCAGTTGGCGCTGGCGCAGGAGCGGGTCAAGGCCGAGGGGCTGGAAGATCAGGTCGAACTGCAATTGCTCGACTACCGCGATCTGCCGCAGGACGGCCGCTTCGACAAGGTTGTCAGCGTCGGCATGTTCGAACACGTTGGTCATGCCAATCTCGCCGAGTATTGCGCAACGCTGTTTGGCGCGGTGAAGGAGGGCGGCCTGGTGATGAACCACGGCATCACCGCCAAACACACCGATGGCCGGCCGGTTGGACGCGGCGCTGGCGACTTTATCGAAAAATACGTGTTCCCCAACGGCGAGCTGCCGCATCTGGCGATGATCTCAGCCGAGATCAGTGAAGCCGGGTTGGAAATCGTCGATGTCGAAAGCTTGCGCCTGCACTACGCGCGCACGCTCGATCACTGGAGTGAGCGACTGGAGGATAACCTCGAAGCTGCGGCGAAACTGGTGCCTGAGCAAGCACTGCGTATCTGGCGTCTGTATCTGGCCGGTTGCGCGTACGCCTTTGCCCGGGGCTGGATCAATCTGCATCAGATCCTCGCCGTGAAGGCGCATCCGGATGGCAGCCACGAATTGCCCTGGACCCGCGACGACATCTACCACCCCTGAAACGGGGCGCTCAGAGTATCGGCGAAATCAGCCGGGCGATCCGCATGCCGACCTGTTGCAGGCGGTGGATCTCCCGGCTTTCTTCTTTGGCCACTTCATCGGCCTGGGCGAAATCGTCATTGAGCATGTGTTCCACGGCGGCGGCGAACTCGCTGTCGACGGTCAGCAACATCACTTCGAAATTCAGGCGGAACGAGCGATTATCCAGGTTGGCGCTGCCGATGGCGCTGATCTCGCTGTCGATCAACACCACTTTCTGGTGCAGAAAACCCGGTCGATAGCGGAACACCCGCACGCCGGCACGCACCGCCTCGAAGGCATACAGGCTGGAGGCGGCATAGACGATGCGATGATCAGGCCGCGACGGCAACAGCAGGCGCACATCAACACCGCGCAACACTGCCAGCCTTAGCGCGGCAAATACGGCTTCGTCCGGGACGAAGTAAGGGCTGGTAATCCAGACCCGTTGTGTTGCTGCGTGAATGGCTTCGACGAAAAACAGCGAGCAGGTTTCGTAGGCATCCGCCGGGCCGCTGGCGAGCAATTGGCAAAGCACGCCGTCCTCCGGATACGCATCCGGAAGGATCAACGGCGGCAGAGTACGAGCAGCCCAGAACCAATCTTCGGCGAACGATTCCTGCATGCAGGCCACCACCGGCCCGCGGACTTTGACGTGGGTGTCACGCCACGGCGCCAATGGTGGCTTCTCACCCATGTATTCATCGCCGACGTTATGCCCGCCGACAAAGCCGACTACGCCATCAACCACAACGATTTTGCGGTGGTTGCGGAAGTTGACCTGAAAGCGGTTGAGCCAGCCGCTGCGCGTGGCAAAGGCTTTGACCTCGACGCCGGCATCACGCAGCGCCTGCACGTAATGATGGGGCAGGGCATGGCTGCCGATGCGGTCGTAGAGCAAATGAATCGACACGCCTTCGGCGGCTTTCTGCAAAAGCAGATCACGCAAGCGCTGGCCGAGCCGATCGTCGTGAATGATGAAGAACTGGATCAGCACGGCTTCCTTCGCTTGTGCGATCGCCTGGAAAATCGCATCGAAGGTCGCGGTGCCGTTCACCAGCAGTTGCACCTCGTTGTTCGCCAGGCACGGCATGCGCCCCAGTTTCGGCATTGCGCGCAGTGAGGCGTAGGCACTCGACGCGCGGGCGGCCAAGGCTTCTTCCACCCACGGGCGCCAGTTCAATTCGGAAATGGCCAGGCGCATCTGCTCGTTGGCCTGGCGCCGCGCCTTGATGTAGCCATCGAAGGTGCTGCGACCAAATACCAGATATGGAATAAGCGTGAGGTAGGGAATGAAGATCAGCGACAATGCCCAGGCGATCGAGCCTTGCGCAGTGCGCACGGTGAGCACCGCATGGATCGCAGCGATCGAACCGAGTGTGTGCAACAGGGCGACCAGGTAACCGAAAATGTGCGGTCCGAAAAAATCCATGGGGCAGCCTTGCTCCGCGAGATGCAATGCTTAACAGACCATGTTCTGCGGCGAATGTCTCTATTTAATCGGTGCATGAACCGACGCAACCGGCCGGCGTCTAACGGCCACAACTGATCAGGAGTTTCTCGATGAACGTTCGTCTGCTGGGTTTGGCGCTGGGCCTGGGTTTGGCATTGCCGGTGGTTGCGCAGGCGCAAATGCTGCAGCCGGGGTTGTGGGAAATGTCTTCGAGCAATCTGAAGGTCGATGATCAGGCCATGGATGTGCAATCGATCCTTGGCCAGATTCAAGGCCAGATCACCCCGCAGCAGCGCGCGGCGCTGGAGAAGAACGGCATCAACATCGGCGGCAAAGGCATCCGCGCTTGCCTGACGCCGCAGCAGGTGGCGACCAACGACATCCCGTTGGCCGATCCGCAATCGGGCTGCAAGCAACAGATCACCGAGCGCACCGGCAACCAGTGGAAATTCCGCTTCAGCTGCCCGAAAGCCCAAGGCACCGGCGTCGCGACATTCCTCAGTGACCGCGAATTCACCACCGTTGCCAATGGCACCTTCAATGCCATCGGTATCAACCAGAAGGGTAGTCTGGAAACCCGTGCCGTGTGGCTGGGTCAGGATTGCGGCACGGTAAAACCCCGCGCTTGAACCCTCTGCGACGCCCACAGTTGGAAGCCATTCCAACTGTGGGAGCGAGCCTGCTCGCGAATAGATCGGAAGTGCACCTCAAGTCATGGCTGACTCAACGCCTTGTACAGCGTATTGAGGTTGTATTCGAACAGCCCGGTAAAGGTGCTCGCCGGCCCGGTGGAAGCCAGTGCATCCGAGTACAGCGTGCCACCGATGTGTGCGCCGCTTTCATCCGCGATCTGCTTGAGCAGGCGCGCGTCCTTGATGTTTTCCATGAACACCGCCTTGACCTTGGCCTGGCGAATCTGCGTGATCAGCGCAGCGACTTCGGCGGCGGAGGGTTCGCGTTCGGTGGATAAACCCTGTGGCGCGATAAAGTCGATGCCATAGGCCTGACCCAGATAGCCAAAGGCATCGTGGCTGGTGACGATCTTGCGATTACCCGGCGGCAGCGCGCCGAGTTTGTTTTTGGCTTCGGCGAGCAGGGCATAGATCTGCTTGAGGTAGGTCTGGCTGTTGCGCTCGTAGTCAGCCTTGTTGGCCGGGTCGGCGGCGATCAGCGCCTTGGTGATGTTGGCGACGTACAACTCAGCGTTCGCCAGATTGTGCCAGGCGTGTGGATCCGGAACGGTTTCGCCATCTTCATCGAGCGAACGTGGAATCACCCCGCGACTGGCACTGATCACCGTTGCCTTGCTGTCGGTGCTGGTCACCAGGCGATCCAGCCAAGGTTCGAAACCGAGGCCGTTCTTGATGATCACTTTGGCTTTGAGCAACGCCTTGGCATCGTCCGGTGTCGGCTCGTAGGTGTGCGCATCGGCGTCCGCGCCGACCATGTTGGTGATCTCAACGTGCTCGCCGCCGACCTGATGAACCATGTCGGCAAGGATGCTGAAGCTGGTGACCACCGGCAGTTTTTCGGCGGCTGACAAGGACATCGACAACATCAGGCTGAACAGCACGAGTAGAGCGCGCATCGGGAAACACCTCATTGGGATGTGAGCAAAGGCGGGCGGCGCAGCAAACCGTGAACCGGTCCGAACACCACCGACAGCAGATAGCCGACCCCCGCGACCAGCACGATGGCCGGGCCGCTGGGCAGCGAGTAGTAGAACGACAGCAGCAAGCCGAGCCACACAGATACGCAGCCCATGACCGCGGCGACGGCAATCAGTAGCGGTAGGCGGCGACTCCAGAATCTCGACGCGGCAGCCGGAAGCATCATCAGCCCGACTACCATCAGTGCGCCGATGGCCTGAAAGCCGATCACCAGATTCAGCACGACCAGAGTCAGGAACACGCCATGAGCCAGCGGCCCGAGACGACTGACCGTGCGCAAGAACAATGGGTCCAGTGTGTCCAGCAGCAGAGGTTTGTAGATCGCCGCCATCGCCATGAGGCTGACCGCCGAGACCCACAGCATGCCGGTCAGCGTCGGCCCGTCTACGGCCAACGCTGAGCCGAACAGCAAGTGCAGAAGGTCGAGGCGCTTGCCGGCGATGCCAAGGATCAAAACGCCGCTGGCCAGTGAGATCGGATAGATCGCGGCGAGGCTGGCATCTTCTCGCAACCCCGTTCGCCGGGTGATCCAGGCCGCGAGTCCGGCCATGCTCAGCCCGGCTCCCAAGCCACCGAGGGTGAGTGCGGGAAGACTCAAACCGGCAAACCAGAATCCCAGCGCTGCACCAGGGAGAATGCCGTGGGCGACGGCGTCACCGATCAAACTCATACGCCTGAGTATCAGAAAAACACCCAAGGGCGCCGTGCTGCATGCCAGCACCAGGCCGCCGAGCAAGGCGCGGCGCATGAACACGAATTCGCTGAACGGCTGCCAGAAATGGCTGACGGTGGCGAGCATCAGGCGACCTGCATGTGCGGTGTTGGCTGGATCAGTTCTCGGCTGGTTCCGTACACGCAGTGGCCGTTTTTGATCAGCAGGGTATGCGGAATGTGTTGGCGGACAGCCGCCAGGTCATGGCAGACCACAAGCAGTGTCCGGCCTTCGGCGTGCCAGTGGTGAATGTGCTGCCAGAGCAATTGCTGGCCGAGTTCGTCGAGTGCGGCGTGCGGTTCGTCCAGCAACAGCACCGGGGCGTCAGCAAGGCTCAGTCGCGCGAGCAGGGCACGTTGTAGCTCACCGCCGGACAGGGCCATCAACGGGCGCTGTTCGAGTCCACTCAAATGCCAGTCTTCCAATGCGTTTTTCAGTCGCTGCGTGCGCAGCTGTGTCGAGAGCCGACGGCCCCAGAAACCTGCGGCGATGAGCTCTTCGAGGCTGATTGGAAACTGCCGATCCAAATGTTGCTGTTGCGGCAGAAAGGAAATGCCGCTTTGGCGTGGAACAGCCATTTCCACCTTGCCGGCCAAGGGCTTCTGCAAACCGGCGATGACTTTCAGCAGACTGCTTTTGCCGCAGCCGTTGGCGCCGATGATTGCGGTCAGGCTGGCGCTTTCGAACTCAAGACTCAAAGGCGTCGTCAGCGGTTGGCCGGGTGCGCCCCATACCAAGGATTGGCAGCGGATCATTTTTGCTCCCGTCGCCAGCTGCTTTCGGCGACGGCGTCATGGGCATGCAGGCTTTCGGCGTGGATCACGCGGATGTGGAATTGGTTGATGCCGGGCGTGCGCTGCAGTGCCAGATTGAGGCGGCGCGCGGCGTCTTCGCAGAACATCAGGTTTTGCCCATTGGCGAGTGCGAAGGCTTGCTCGTCAGGGCGCTTTACTGCGGTCTGCACGGCGGTGCCGAGGGCTGCTTCAGCGTCATCGATGATCGCGGTCAGCGGTAGCTCGTCGATGAAATTGTCGAGTTGCAGGTGCAGTTGCGCATAGCTGCGCTGGCTGTGCGGTGTCGCTACGATCCCTTTAGTTGAGCCAAGCCATGCCAAAACATCGGCATGTTGCAGAGCCTTGTTGGCGAAATCGTCGACGAATTGCTGCTGGATCAATTGTCTTGCCAAGGCTGCGGAGCATGGGCACGTCGAGGAATAGGGCAGTTCAATTTTTAGTTCCACGTGGAACATTTGCTGTTTCAGGCTCGCTGAAATGGACGCCGGATAGGATTTCCAGCCGGCCAAGGGGCTGACCAACGCGGGTCGTTTCAGCAACAATTCGGTGTGAATATTCAGATACGCGCAGGCGGATAGACCTTGATGGCTTGTCAGAAAACACTTGAGTACCTGATGCAGCAAAGCGGGAGAAAGGCTTCGCTGTTCGAGGGTTTCGAGTGCCAGATACAAGCGCGACATGTGAATACCACGCGCTTCACCATCATCGAGACTCACGCCAGCGTCGACTCTGGCGCTGAGGCATTGGCCTTCAAGCACAACGGGTAGAGCAATCCCACGCATGCCTACCCAGTCGAGGGGCAGTGCCAAGCGTGCAGATTGGGCGGCGATATCCGGGAGAGTAAGAGCATTCATGGTTGAGACCGTCGTATTGATCTCTATTTACGTTACATTATAACAATCCATTCAGCGATGCTTTTTTCATGAAAAGGATTTCACTAGCAGCCCGTCATCCGGCTGCAAGTGAACCTTGCGCTGCTCCCTCCCGAGCTGGAGAAGCGGTTGATGGTTGTCCAGCCGACACGGCGGGTATAGCCAACCCAAGCCTCGCCATCGGAGGCAATACCGGTAAAAAAGGTTAATTGGCCGAAGCGGCTGTTGGTCTGCGCCCAATAGCGATGGCCGTCCTTCTCGAATCCGCGCAGGTAAAGCGTGGTGCCTACCGTATTGACGCTATAGGCATTGCCGTCGACGTCTACACACGCCAGCAGATTAGCGCTGCGTGTGCAGTGCGCCGGCCCCGGCATGTGCGCCTGTGCTTGGCTGGCCAGCGACATGGCAAAGCTCAAAAGCAGGCATTTCAACCCCTGGTTCATTGCGAGTTTCCACGATCGGTGGTGCAGCAACTTGCGAAATCTCCTCTGCCGGACTGGCAAAATGAAGTTGTTATACTATAACATAAATCGCACCCAGCCTGAGCTGCCGATCACAATCGTATGCCTTCTTTGACCCGGTTAAATGAAGCGCAACACGCCAAGCGCACCTCAAAGCGCAAATCGGCTGCCATTTATGAGGATTATCCAATGTCAGCCAAATTGCCCGTCACCGTACTTTCAGGATTTCTCGGTGCCGGAAAAAGTACACTTTTGAATTACGTACTACGTAACCGAGACGGCTTGCGCGTTGCGGTGATCGTCAACGATATGAGCGAGATCAACATCGATGGCAGTGAAGTCCAGCGCGATGTCAGCCTGAACCGTGCGGAAGAAAAGCTCATTGAGATGAGCAACGGCTGCATTTGCTGTACGTTACGCGAAGACCTGCTTGAAGAAGTCAGCAAACTCGCCCGCGAGGATCGTTTTGATTACCTGCTGATCGAATCCACCGGCATTTCCGAACCGCTTCCGGTCGCTGAAACCTTCACCTTCCGCGATGATCAGGGGCAAAGCCTCGCCGACATTGCTCGCCTCGATACCATGGTCACCGTGGTCGACGGTGTGAATTTCCTGCTCGATTACCAGGCGGCCGAAAGCCTCGCCTCTCGCGGCGAGATTCTCGGTGAAGAAGACGAGCGCTCCATCACCGATCTGTTGATCGAGCAGATCGAGTTCGCCGACGTCCTGCTGATCAGCAAAATCGACCTGATCAGCCAGCACGAGCGTGAAGAACTCACCGCCATCCTCAAGCGCCTCAATGCCCAGGCTGAAATCATTCCAATGGTGATGGGCGAAATCCCCCTGGAGAAAATCCTCAACACCGGTCGTTTCGATTTCGATCAGGCCGCACAAGCGCCCGGATGGCTACAGGAATTGCGCGGTGAGCACGTCCCGGAGACACAGGAATACGGCATCGCCTCGACGGCCTACCGCGCGCGCCGGCCATTTCACCCGCAACGTTTCTTCAGCTTCATTGATCGGCCTTGGCTGAACGGCAAGCTGCTGCGCTCCAAAGGCTTCTTCTGGCTCGCCAGCAAACCCACCGATGCCGGTAGCTGGTCCCAGGCCGGTGGCTTGATGCGGCATGGATTCGCCGGTCGCTGGTGGCGTTTCGTGCCAAAGAATCAATGGCCCGAAGATCAGGAAAGCGCCCAGGCGATCATGGGAAACTGGATTCCAAGCGTAGGAGATTGCCGCCAGGAGCTGGTTTTCATCGGTCAGAACATAGATTTCCTACAGCTCTCCGCCGAACTCGATGCCTGTCTGCTGACCGACGAAGAAATGGCCATGGGTGTAGAAGGCTGGCGTTCGCTGCCTGATCCATTCGGCCCTTGGCACGAAGAGGCCGCCTGATGCTCGCACTCCAAGATCAGTCGCTTCTTACCCGTCAGCAGCACCAGGGTGTGACACCGCAAACGTTGACGCGAATCCTGGAAGACCAGACCAATCTCGCCGTCTGGCAGCGCCAGCTACCCGTGCACATTGCCGATTTTGCGCAATTGGTGCTGTCACTCAACGAGCCCTTGGCCGAGTCGCTGTGTCTGGAATTGCCCGACGAAGATGCCGAACCGGATCTCGCCGGTCTGGCTGCAGGGCTGCGTGATCTGCAAGGTTTCGAAGGTTTCGTGAGCGATCTTAAATGGCTGATCAGTGCCTTCGCCTGCCTGCTCGGTGCGCGGCGTATCGGCGTGCGTTTGCGTGTGCTGGACAAGGCCATGTGTCCGCGTTTCCACGTCGATCACGTGCCGGTGCGCTTGATCACTACTTACGCTGGCATCGGCAGCCAATGGCTTGAGGAGGGCGCGATGGATCGCCTGCAACTTGGCCAGGCCGATGCCGAACCGCAAGGTGCAGCGTCGATTCGCCAGCTCAACAGCGGCGACGTCGCGTTGCTCAAAGGCGAAAAATGGCACGGCAATGAAGGCTTCGGCCTGATCCATCGTTCGCCGCAACCGGCGCCCGGTGAGCGCCGTCTGCTGCTGACCCTCGACTGGCTCGGCTGAAATTCAGGGCTTGCGCCAGGCGCCCTGGCTCTGGCCTTCGCAATACGGCTTGAGATACGCAGCGTCAGTGGCCACGCCGTAATAGTGGATATCCTGGCGATAGGGCATATTGGCGACTTGCGCGTTGCTGCACACGCCGAAAGCGCCGCTGGGGCACTGGTCGACGTATTGCACCTCGACCTTCTGCCCGGCCAGCGTCGGTTGGCAGAAGCCGTCATTGAACAATTTCTGCGGAATCGTCCGGTTCTGCTGACAGACTTTGACGTCGAGCCGTTCGCCCTGTGTGTGCACCACGCAGGCCTGAGCCCACGCTTCACTCGACAGCAGCGCCAACAGCAACGACCATCCCGACCAGCGCATCTTCGATCTCCTCAATAACTGTCCCGCAGAAAGTACCCGCCATGTTGCAGAACATTCCGACCCACGTCATCGCCGGCCCGTTGGGCGCCGGCAAGACCAGCCTGATTCGCCAGTTGCTGGCGCAACGGCCTGCGGACGAACGCTGGGCGGTGCTGATCAACGAGTTCGGCCAGATCGGTCTGGATGCTGCATTGCTGACGAATGACGCCGATGGTATCGCACTGGGTGAGGTGGCCGGGGGCTGCCTGTGTTGCGTCAATGGCGCGCCATTTCAGATCGGCCTCGGCCGCCTGCTGCGCAAGGCCAGACCGGATCGACTGTTTATCGAGCCATCCGGGCTGGGCCATCCGGCGCAGTTGCTCAAGCAATTGAACGAGGCGCCGTGGCTGGGCGTGCTGGCGGTTCAGCCCTGTGTGCTGGTTCTGGACGCTCAGGCACTGCACGCGGGTAGAACCCTGCCGGACGCTCAGCAGCAAGCGTTGGCCAGCGCGGGTTTGCTGTTGTTGAACAAGGCCGAAGATCTCGATGAAGCGGTTCGAGAGAAAATCGCCAGCCAGTTGCCGCCCGTCAGGCTGATCTGGACGCAGCAAGCGCAACTGCCTCTGAGCGAGCTGCCGGGGCTGGCAGTAAAAGCGAACGAAGGCGCAGGGCATCTGCCGCTGCCCACTGGATTGGCACAGCTGCCAGCGGTCTGGAGTGATCCGGCCGAACCGATTTGCCTGAGTCAGGCGCAGGAGGGTGGATGGAGCATCGGTTGGCGCTGGCATCCGCGGGAGGTATTTGATCAAGCACGCATCGCCGATTGGCTGAGCGCGCTCGACTGGAAGCGGGCGAAACTGGTTATCCACAGCACCGATGGCTGGGTTTCGGGCAATGCGCTGGAGCATGCCGAGCTGAGTTGGCAAGCCAGCGAATGGCGAAAAGACTCAAGAATCGAGCTGATCTTCGCTGAACCGCAGAACATCGAACAGCTGCAAGCCGGTTTGGCTGAATGCCGGATTCAGTGAGTCAGCTCAAGGCTTCCACTTGGTATGTTCCTGGCGCCACTGGCTCAGCTCGATGACTTCCGCCCGAGGCTTGTGGACTTCGACCACCGGCGGCGTATCGTCGAACGGCGCCGGGTAGGGTGCCAGTTCAATCTGCGCACTGTGCGCGCCGAACTGGGTGACGGTGCCGTTGTGGCGGCTTTCGCCGGTCACGGTGAACTCGAAGTTATAGACCCGCGCCAGTCGCCGGCGACCGTTGGCATCCCTGATCAGACCGATTTTTTTCAGCGCGACGTTACCGTCCAGCAGTTCAACGCCAACATTGGTGCAATGCTGCTTGACCCGCTCCAGCGCGCGCTCGCGCAAGCCGTGGTTGTGCCATAGCCAGGCACCAGCGGCGGCGAACAGCATCAGCACGAAGATGTTTTCCAGGGTCAGCATCGACATCGAACTCCAAATGATGGCGTCAGCTTAACTGTCTCGCCGGTCTGTCGTACAGGCTGTGTTTCGTCGCATACTGCGCGGCTTGAATTTCAATCGTTTTACGGAATGACCCGAATGAAACGTACGCCTCATCTGCTCGCCATCCAGTCCCACGTGGTGTTTGGCCACGCCGGCAACAGCGCTGCGGTTTTTCCGATGCAGCGCGTCGGGGTCAATGTCTGGCCGCTCAACACCGTGCAGTTCTCCAACCACACCCAGTATGGGCAGTGGGCCGGTGAAGTGCTGGCGCCGCAGCAGATTCCCGAGCTGATCGAAGGCATCGCCGCAATTGGCGAGCTGGGCAACTGCGACGCGGTGCTCTCCGGCTACCTCGGCAGCGCCGCGCAGGGACGGGCGATTCTCAGCGGTGTGGCGCGGATCAAAGCGGTCAATCCGAAGATGCTGTACCTGTGTGATCCGGTCATGGGTCATCCGGAAAAGGGTTGCAGCGTGCCCACCGAGGTCAGCGATTTCCTCCTCGATGAAGCTGCGGCCGTGGCGGACATCATGTGCCCGAACCAATTGGAGCTGGACAGTTTTTCCGGGCGCAAGCCGCAGTCGTTGTTCGATTGCCTGGCGATGGCACGAGCACTGCTGGCGCGCGGGCCGAAAGCGGTACTGGTCAAGCATCTGGACTATCCGGGCAAACCGGCGGATGGCTTCGAAATGCTGTTGGTGACCGCCGAGGGCAGCTGGCATCTGCGCCGTCCGTTGCTTGCGTTTCCACGTCAGCCAGTGGGCGTCGGCGATCTGACCTCTGGTCTGCTCCTGGCGCGGGTGTTGCTGGGCGACAGCCTGCTGGCAGCGTTCGAATTCACCGCAGCGGCAGTGCATGAGGTGTTGCTGGAAACCCAGGCGTGCGCCAGTTACGAGCTGCAACTGGTGCGGGCGCAGGATCGGATTGCGCATCCGCGGGTGAAGTTCGAGGCTACAGCGATCAGTCTGTAAGACCGCGTTGCCCCCATTCGCGAGCAAGCTCGCTCCCACATTTGGTTTGTGTACGCCACAGAGCCAGTGTGGGAGCGAGCTTGCTCGCGAAAGCGTTGTTCAGAGCGCTAAAAATCTCAGGCGTCGCCCTTGATCTCCTGATAACGCTTCTCCAGTTCCTGACGAATCTGTCGGCGCTGCTGCGCCTGCATGAAGCGGCGTTTGTCTTCGCTGTTCTGCGGTTGCAACGGCGGCACGGCGGCCGGTTTGCGCTGATCATCCACCGCGACCATGGTGAAGAAGCAGCTGTTGGTGTGGCGCACCGAGCGTTCGCGGATATTTTCGGTGACCACTTTGATGCCAACTTCCATCGACGTGTTGCCGGTGTAGTTGACCGAGGCGAGGAACGTCACCAGTTCGCCGACATGAATCGGCTCGCGGAAAATCACCTGATCCACCGACAGGGTCACCACGTAGCGCCCGGCATAACGGCTGGCGCAGGCGTAGGCCACTTCGTCGAGGTATTTGAGCAGGGTGCCGCCGTGGACATTGCCAGAGAAATTGGCCATGTCGGGGGTCATCAGTACCGTCATCGACAGCTGGGCGTTTCCGGGTTCCATAACGTTCTCACGGATCAAGGCTGATTGCAGGAAGCGCCTCTGCGGGCACCTGGTGGCTTTTCAAAAAGCACCGTTATCGGGACGCCGCGCGGCGGGCCGCCGTCACGCCGGTAGCGATCTGTTTCCATATATTGCACCGGCTTCCAGAGCGAAGTCGCGGTGTTAACCTGCAAAAGCCCTGCCCAAGGGCAATTCCTACATTAAAAGCGGATTTTTACCCTGCTCGCGCAGAACGTCTGACGTCTGTCCGCGCGCCTCGTCATCAAGGAGCCCACGCCATGCATGCCATCAGTTTCATTCAGGATCTGGCAGTGATCATGCTGGTCGCGGGCGTGGTAACCGTGCTGTTTCATCGTTTCAAGCAACCGGTGGTGCTCGGCTACATCGTCGCCGGCTTCATCATCGGCCCGCATACGCCGCCGTTCGGCCTGATTCACGACGAAGAAACCATCAAGACCCTGGCCGAACTCGGGGTGATCTTCCTGATGTTCTGCCTTGGTCTGGAGTTCAGCCTGCGCAAGTTGTTCAAGGTTGGGGCAACGGCGTTCATTGCCGCGTTTCTCGAAATCATCCTGATGATCTGGATCGGCTACGAAATCGGCCGCTGGTTCGACTGGAACACCATGGATTCGTTGTTCCTCGGCGCGATTCTGGCGATCTCCTCCACCACCATCATCGTCAAAGCGCTGAATGACCTGAAGATGAAGAACGAGCGCTTTGCGCAGTTGATCTTCGGTGTGCTGATTGTCGAGGACATCCTTGGCATCGGCATCATTGCGCTGCTGTCGAGTATCGCCGTCAGCGGCACGGTGAGCTCGGGCGAAGTCTTCTCCACGGTCGGCAAGCTGTCGCTGTTCATGATCGTCGCGCTGGTCATCGGCATTCTGTTGGTACCGCGTCTGCTGGCTTATGTGGCGAAATTCGAAAGCAACGAGATGCTGCTGATCACCGTACTCGGCCTGTGTTTCGGCTTCTGCCTGCTGGTGGTCAAGCTTGAATACAGCATGGTGCTCGGCGCTTTCCTGATCGGCGCGATCATGGCCGAGTCGCGGCAATTGCTGAAAATCGAACGGCTGGTCGAGCCGGTTCGCGATCTGTTCAGCGCAATCTTTTTCGTCGCCATCGGGCTGATGCTCGATCCGCTGATTCTCATCGAATACGCCTGGCCGATTGCGGTGATCACCGTCGCCGTAGTGCTCGGGAAGATGCTGTCCTGCGGCCTCGGTGCGTTTATCGCCGGCAATGACGGACGGACCTCGCTGCGAGTCGGCATGGGTCTGTCACAGATTGGCGAATTTTCCTTCATCATCGCCGCGCTGGGCATGACCTTGCAGGTCACCAGCAACTTCCTCTATCCGGTCGCTGTGGCCGTGTCGGTGATCACCACGCTGCTGACGCCGTATCTGATCCGTGCGGCGGACCCGCTGTCGATCAAGCTCTCGGCCGCTGTGCCCAAGCGGCTCGGGCGGGTGCTCGGCATGTATGGCGAATGGTTGCGCAGTATTCAACCGCAGGGCGAGGGTGCGCTGCTGGCGTCGATGATCCGGCGGATCCTGTTGCAGGTCGGGGTCAATCTGGCGCTGGTGATTGCGATCTTCTTTGCCGGCGCATACTTCGCCGAGCGCATGTCGTTGTGGCTGCAGGACTGGATTAGCGATCCGAGCTGGCAGAAGGCTCTCATTTGGGGCGGTGCGTTGCTGGTCTCGCTACCGTTCCTGATTGCCGCTTACCGCAAGCTCAAGGCGCTGTCGATGCTGCTGGCGGAAATGGGCGTCAAGCCGGAGATGGCCGGGCGTCACACGCAGCGAGTGCGCCGGGTGATCGCCGAAGTGATCCCGATTCTCTCGCTGCTGGTGATTTTCCTGCTGTTGGCAGCCTTGTCGGCCAGTATCCTGCCGACCAACAAGCTGCTGGTGCTGATCGCCGTCGTCGCGGCCGCCGTAGCGGCGCTGCTCTGGCGCTGGTTCATCCGCGTGCATACGCGCATGCAGGTGGCCTTGCTGGAAACCCTCGACAACCACAAGGAGTCGTCGGGGCATTGACCTGCCGGGGCGTGTGGCGGATCAGCTTTCCAGCCAGACGTCCCGCGCCCAGTGCCACACCGATTCCCATGATTCTTCGGTGATCAGCTCTTCTTCGCCGGACCACAGCACCACGGTGCCGTCTTCTTCAACGCAGTAGTAGTCGTCGCCGTCCTGGCAGATCGGGATCAGGTCGCGCGGCACGCCGGCGTCCCAGGCATTGGCGGCAACGTCCGGCAGATAGGTGTGCGATTGCGGGTCGGTGACGGTCACCGGCTCGAGGCTGCCATAGACCACGTCGCTGACGGTCAGCAAAAACTCTTTAAAGACGAACGGAATGTTGATGAAGAGTTCTTCTTCGATCTCCACCAATTGGTCTTCGTCTGGCAATTCCAATGGAACCGGCACGGGTTCGTTGGCTTCGCGCAGTTGTTCGATGATTTCTTCCACGTCCGGGATCCTCTTGCTTGAATGGCGCGGTTTATATGGGCCGGTTTATACAGTAGCTCGCCATAGATGCAACCGTGAAATGAAAAACCCCGGCCGAGGCCGGGGTTCTGTTACCGCAAGTGAAGCGCAGCAGGGATCAGCCGTTCTGGCGGATACCGGCGACCAGCCAAGGCTGGTTGTCGCCCTGCGGACGTTCCATGTTCCAGCTTTCGCTGAACACTTCGCCCTGGTCGAAACGCGAGGTTTTCGACACGCCGGTGAAGGTCAGGGTGGCGATGGTCTTGTCGGCACGATCGTCGACGCCGTCCAGCTGCACCTGCAGGTTGTCGATGTAGGTCGACTGGAAGCCGTCGCCCAGATCCGCACGCTCACGCTTGAGGAACTCAAGCATTTGCGGGGTCACGAACTCGGCGATCTTGTCCATTTCGTTGGCGTCCCAGTGCTGCTGCAGCGACTGGAAGTGGCTGCGCGCAGCTTCAAGGAAGCGCTCTTCGTTGAACCAGGCCGGTGCGTTGATCACTGGACGGGCGGCAGCCGGAGCAGCCGAACCACCGAAGATCGAACCCATGGCGGCAGGCTTCTGCTCGAACACTTCACGCTGCATCGGCGCGCCGGCCGGAGCGAATTGCTCCTGCTGCTTGCGACGACGGGCGGCGATGAAGCGGAAGATCACGAACGCGATCAGGGCCATGATCAGGATGTCGAAGATCTGCATGCCCTGGAAGCCGTCGCCCATGAACATCGACGCGAGCAGGCCACCGGCGGCGATGCCCGCCAGCGGGCCGAGCCAGCGCGACGCACCGCCGGCCTTGGCTGCGGCGCCAGCAGCACCGGCAGCGCCAGCGGTCGCTGCTGCGCCGCCCACGCCTGGAGAAGAAGGAGCCATCTGGCTGGTCTGGTGCGTCGGCGCAGCGCCGGCGCTTTTGCCACCACCAAAGCGCTTGGCGTTGGCGTCGAGGCTCATCGTCAGGCCGATGCACAACGCCATGGCGATGCTAAGAAAACGTTTCATAAAGGGTATTCCCGTTTTGTGGAGACACGCGCGCCATGTTGCACAGCTGAAGTGTTACTGGCTAGCGAGAGAGTGTTTCGGGCTTTTGCCTGACAGGTTGCGTTCAGCTTGGCGAGGCAATCAGCCGATGTACTTTTGTCTGTAGGAAAAGGCGATAGGTTCAGAGGGATTGATGCACTTGCGCCGCATAACCTGTGGGAGCGAGCAGGCTCGCTCCCACATGGCTTCAGTGCCGGTGGTTAGATCGCTTCCAGCTTGGCATAGCCGAGCATCAGCCACTTGCTGCCTTCGCTGAAGTTCACCTGCACCCGGGCCTGGGCGCCGGAACCTTCGAAGTTGAGGATCACCCCTTCGCCGAAGATCGAGTGACGTACGGCCTGACCGAGCACAAAACCGGTTTCCGGAATCTCGCTGCCGCTGAACAGGCTGCTGCCGCTCATCGACTGGTTGCCGCCAAACGGTCGGCTGACGCTATTGGACAGGCGCACTTCCTGGATCAGGCCTTTGGGCACTTCGCGGACGAAACGCGAGACCTTGTTATAGGTTTCGCTGCCGTACAGGCGCCGGGTTTCCGCGTAGGTCATGACCAGATTCTGCATCGCCCGGGTGATACCGACGTAAGCCAGACGCCGTTCCTCTTCAAGACGCCCCGGTTCCTCCAGGCTCATCTTGTGTGGGAACAGGCCTTCTTCCATGCCCACCAGGAACACGTAAGGGAATTCCAGGCCTTTGGCGCTGTGCAGGGTCATCAGCTGAACGCTGTCTTCGTGCTCGTCGGCCTGAGTGTCGCCGGCCTCCAGCGAAGCGTGGCCGAGGAACGCCGCCAGTGGCGTCAGTTCTTCGTCTTCTTCGGTGTTCTCGAAGTTGCGTGCGGCGCTGACCAGTTCCTCAAGGTTTTCCACCCGGGCCTGGCCTTTTTCGCCTTTTTCCGCTTCGTGATAAGCGATGAGGCCGGACTGCTCGATGACGGTTTGCGTCATCAGGTGCAGCGGCATCTCGGCGCACTTTTCAGCGAGGTTCTCGATCAGTTCGATGAACGCACCGAGCGCACTCGCGGCGCGACCGGTCAGACCTTTGTTGGCCACCAGTAGGCGCATCGCTTCCCACATCGACACATCGCTGTGCCGCGCATGCTCGCGGATCGCTTCGACGGTTTTCTCGCCGATGCCCCGCGCCGGCACGTTGATCACCCGCTCCAACGCCGCGTCGTTGCCGCGACCCTCAAGCAAACGCAGGTAGGCCATGGCGTTCTTGATTTCCGCGCGTTCGAAGAAGCGCTGACCGCCATAGATGCGGTACGGGATGCGCTCGCGCAGCAGGGCTTCTTCAAGCACCCGCGACTGGGCGTTGGAGCGGTACAGAATGGCGATATCGCTACGGGCCAGACCGGTTTTCAGCGCGCTTTCGATGGTTTCTACCACGTAGCGCGCTTCGTCATGCTCGTTGAACGCGGCGTACAGATTGATCGCTTCGCCGTCGCCACCGTCGGTCCACAGCTCTTTACCGAGACGCCCGGTGTTGTTGGCGATCAGCGCGTTGGCGGCTTTGAGGATGCCGGCGGTGGAGCGGTAATTCTGTTCCAGACGAATCGTCTCGGAGTCCGGGAAGTCGGAAGAGTACTGATGGATGTTCTCGATCTTCGCCCCGCGCCAGCCGTAAATCGATTGGTCGTCGTCGCCGACCACCATCAGGCTGTCGCCGCCCTTGCCGAGCAGGCGCAACCAGGCGTACTGCACGGCGTTGGTGTCCTGGAACTCGTCGACCAGAATATGCCGGAAGCGCTTTTGGTAGTGCGCCAGCAGGCCCGGGTGATCGCGCCACAGATCGAGCGCGCGCAGCAGCAGTTCGGAGAAATCGATCACGCCAGCCCGCAGGCACGCCGACTCGTAGGCTTCGTAGATGCCGCGCATGGTGGCCAGGAACAGGTCGCCGCTGGCCTGAATGTGTTGCGGCCGTAGACCTTCGTCTTTCTGGCCGTTGATGAACCACTGCGCCTGACGCGCCGGCCAGCGTTGCTCGTCCAGACCGAGCTCGCGGATCACCCGCTTGACCAGCCGTTGCTGGTCATCGCTGTCGAGAATCTGGAAGGTCTGGCTCAGGCCCGCTTCCTGCCAGTGCGCCCGCAGCAAGCGGTGCGCGAGGCCGTGGAAGGTGCCGACCCACATGCCGGCCGGGTTGATGCCCAGCAACTGCTCGATGCGATGGCGCATCTCGGCAGCGGCCTTGTTGGTGAAGGTCACCGACAGGATGGAGTGAGGCGAGGCGTTTTCGACCTGGATCAACCAGGCGATACGGTGCACCAGCACTCGGGTTTTACCGGAACCGGCGCCGGCCAGGACCAACTGACGGCCAACGGGGGCTGCTACGGCCTGGCGTTGGGCATCGTTGAGGGAGTTCAGCAGAAGGGAGAGATCATCGCGCATCGGGGCATTCTAGGGTGCGCCGCAGGCCCGGGCAAACCGTGCGTTGCATTAGCCGATGAAAGTGCTGCCGATGACGACCGGTCGGTCACTGGCTGCAGGCTTCGGCCCGTCTCGCCTGAGGGGTTGCAGCGGTGCGCAAGCGGCGGAAAATTTCCCTGCAATTGTGATCCGCAGCAGTTTGGCATCGGGATCGGCTTGTGTATGCTCCGTGCACGTTTCGGGCGCACGCCCTCCTATAAGAACAAGAACGTTGCCCATGATCCTCAGCGCCGAACTGTCGGGGCCCTCCGTGGACCCCCGGGTGATCCGCAAGCACTATGCCGTCGAAATGGCGGTGGAGCGCACGCGTCTGCTGTATCAGGGCTCGTTGTTACCCACGCTGTTCATGTTGATCAATGGTCTGGTCTGCGCCGCTTTGCTCTGGAGCCCGCAGCGCTACTTCGTGGTCAGCGTCTGGCTGGTGTGGCTGCTGTCGCTGGTCGCGCTGCGGGTGATTCAGGTAGCCGCATTCGATTCGGCGATTCCTGATCGTCAGGCCCAGCCGATCTGGTTCCGCATGTTCCTGCTCGGTTCGACCATGACCGGCCTGACGCTGGCCGGAGCCGGCATCGCTCTGGTACCCGCTGACAACTTCATGCAGCAAGCCTGGGTGTTCGGCCTGATCGGCGCGGCAACGCTGTCCGCCAGTGTCGCCTACGCGGTGAGCCTGCCGGCGTTCCTCTCGTTTACCTTGCCGTGCCTGCTGCCAGCGATCGGCTATCTGTTCTGGGGCGGCGACGATCAGGCCCGGGGCTGGGGCTGGCTGGGTCTGATCCTGCTCGGTTCGTTGAGCGTGGTGGCGTGGCAGGTCAATCGGCTGATCGACCGTGGATTGCTTCGGCGTTTCCAGAATCAGCACCTGATCGAGCATTTGCAGCAAGCGCAGACGCGCAGCGAACAACTCAATCAGGAGCTGGGCAAAGAGATCGAACAGCGCCGCTGTGCCGAGGCGCAGTTGCGTGAAGCGCAGATAGATCTCGAAGATCGCGTGGCCCAGCGCAGCCGCGAACTGGATGCCGCCAATCAGGCCCTGAGCAAAAGCGAAGCGCGCCTGGCGCTGGCGCTCAAGGCCAGTGAGCTCGGATTGTGGGACTGGAACCTGCAGACCGACGAGGTCCATCACACACAGATTCAGGAACTGTTCGGCCTCGCCCCGGAATACGTCACCGCGCTGCTGCGCGACCTCAAGCCACGACTGCATCCTGAAGATGTGCCGTCACTCAAGTTCGCCCTGGTCGAGCATTTGAAGGGGCGCACCGAGGATTATCAGGTCGAATATCGCCTGCGCCATGGCGACGGCCATTGGGTGTGGATCGAGGACCGTGGCCGCGCCGTAGAGCGCAGCGCCAACGGCCGGGTGATCCGTATGGTCGGCACCCGTCGCGATATCAGCGCCAGCAAAAGCCTCGAAGAGCAGCAACGGCTGGCGGCCACGGTGTTCGAAGCGGCCAGCGAAGGCATCGTGATTCTTGACCCGGAATACGCGCTGATCGCGATCAACCAGGCTTTCAGCCGGGTTACCGGTTACGAGATAGACGACATGCTCGGGCGCAACGTCGTCGAGTTGCCGTGCAGCCGCGATGCCCGTCGTCACTACGTGGCGATCCGTCATGCGCTGGAGCAGTACGGCAGTTGGCAGGGCGAACTCGTGGAAACCCGCAAGAACGGCGAGCTGTATCCGCAGTGGCTGCAACTCAATGCCGTGCGTGATAGCCGTGGCAATGTCAGCCACATCGTCGGCTTCTTCGCCGATCTCTCGGCGCGGCGGGCCTCGGAAGAACGCCTGCGCTATCTGACCCATTACGACGAGCTCACCGGCCTGGCCAACCGTTCACTGTTCCGCGAACGCCTGCACGAAGCCCATCAGCGGGTGCGCCAGGGCGGGCGCCGCAGTCTGGCGTTGCTGCACATCAATCTCGATCGTTTCAAATTGCTCAATGACAGCCTCGGCCATGAAGTCGCCGATCAGCTCCTGCAGAAGATGGCCCGGCGGCTGGTCAATGCCTTGCCGGAAGCCGACACCATTGCGCGCCTGTCCGGTGACGAATTTGCCGTGCTGTTCGATGCCTACGGCAATCTGTCGAGCCTCGCACGGGTCGCGACGCGGTTGTCGGCCAAGCTGCGTTTGCCGCTGAGCGTTGACGGGCATGAACTGGTGGTCAGCGCTTCGATGGGCATCAGCCTGTTGCCGGACAACGCGCGTGAGATCTCGGCGCTGGTCAGCCAGTCGAACATGGCCATGCAGCATGCCAAACATCTGGGCGGCAACAATTTCCAGTTCTTCACCGACAGTCTGCAAGCCAGCACACTCGAGCGTTTGCAGCTGGAAAACCACCTGCGCAGAGCTATTGAAGAACAGCAACTGACGGTGTTCTACCAACCGAAACTGTGCCTGCAAACCGGCCGCATGAATGCCGCTGAAGCGCTGGTGCGCTGGGATCATCCGAGCATGGGCCAAGTGCCGCCGGCGGACTTCATTGGCCTGGCCGAAGAGACCGGTCTGATCGGGCCGATCGGCGAATTCGTTTTGCGTCAGGCGTGCTGGCAAGCGTGCGAATGGCAGCGCCAGGGCCTGGCGCCGATCCGCGTGTCGGTGAACCTGTCGGTGCATCAGTTGCGTCAGGGCAAACTGGTCAGTCTGGTCCGGCAGGTGCTGGAAGAAACCGGGCTGGCGCCGCACTGCCTCGAGCTGGAGCTGACCGAAAGTCATTTGCTCGACAGCGTCGAACACATCATTGCGACGTTCCAGCAACTGCGCGATCTGGGAGTGAAACTGGCGATCGATGATTTCGGTACCGGGTATTCGTCGTTGAGTTACCTCAAGCGCATTCCGGTGGATTACGTGAAGATCGATCAGGCGTTCATTCGCGGCCTGAGCGAGGGCAGTGCGGACGCAGCGATCACTCGCGCGATCATCGCCATGGCCCACGGACTGGCCCTGAAAGTCGTGGCCGAGGGCGTCGAGCGTGAGGATCAGCTGGCATTTCTGCGCGCCGAACACTGCGACGAGGTGCAGGGTTATCTGATCAGCCGGCCGGTAGACGCTGCTTGTCTGGCCGGGCTTTTGCGTGATCAGAAAAACCCGCAGTAAGGGCTACATGCTCCTCAGCGTGCCTGATGCCGGGACATTGAGTTACGCATTGAGCAGGCAAAATGCCCATTCATGTAGTATAACTACAAGCTTGCTACATCCTTGCCCACAAGAAGAGTCCAGCCCCTTGAATCTGCTGCAACACATCGCCCAGTCACGTCACCTGTTACGCAAGTCGGAGCTCAAGGTCGCCGACCACGTGCTGCTTGACCCTGCGGCAGTGATGCACAGTTCCATGGCCGACCTGGCTCACAGTGTCGGCATCAGCGAGCCGACCATCGTGCGTTTCTGCCGCGCGATCGGTTGTTCCGGCTTTCAGGATCTCAAACTGAAACTGGCGCAAAGCCTGGCCGCCGGCGCCAGCTTCGGCCAGTTCGCGATCCACGAAGACGACTCCGTCGCCGACTACAGCCTGAAGATTTTTGACACCACGCTGCACACCTTGATGGAAGTGCGCGAGAAGCTCGATCCGGTGGAGCTGCAGCGCGCGGTGACGCTGATGTCCCAGGCGCAGCGTGTCGAGTTCTACGGCTTCGGTGCTTCCGGTGCGGTGGCCGCGGATGCACAGCACAAGTTCTTCCGTTTGCTGCTGACCGCGGCGGCGTATTCCGATCCGCATATGCAGGCGATGTCGGCTGTGACGCTGAAGCCTACCGATGTGGCGATCTGTATTTCCCAGTCGGGGCGCTCCAAGGATTTGCTGATCACCGCTAACCTCGTTCGCGAAAGCGGGGCGTCGTTGATCACCCTGTGCCCGAGCCAGACGCCGTTGGCCGAACTGTCGACCGTCAATCTGGCGATCGATGTGCACGAAGACACCGAGATCTATACGCCGCTGACCTCGCGAATCGCCCACCTGGTGGTGATCGACGTGCTGGCGATGGGCGTAGCCATGGCGCGCGGGCCGAGCCTGGTCAATCACCTCAAGAGCGTGAAGCGCAGTCTGCGCAGTTTGCGTTTGTCTCCAAAAGCCGTGAAAGCGCTGGATGACTGAGCAAGGTCGTTCCGACCCTGTTCGCGAGCAGGCTCGCTCCCACAGGGGACCTCCTGAGAACACAAACTCTGGGTCATAACGGGATCAAATGTGGGAGCGAGCCTGCTCGCGAAAGCGTCTTCAACAACAGCATATCCCTGCGCACATTTCATCACATTGTCATCCCCGCGCAGCCAAATCGTCATCCCCCACGCCTATCGTGAAACTCCCGTACTCGCCCTGGGAGACTCGAAATGGCTCAGCCCTACGAAGAACGCAACAGCGCCGCGAAAACCCGTCGTCAGCAGGAAGATCAGCGCCGCATGGAATTCCGCCGCGCAATCGAAGATCGCTTCGAACTTCGCCAGCTTCAGGCTGAGATCGGCGATTTTCCCGAGATCACGCACTGGCAGGCGACGCCCGCAGCTTCCCGTCGAAACGCTCAACCAACGCAATAATCTGCGCCCGCTCGCTGCGGATAAACGCCAGGAAGGCGTGCGCCACCGGTGACAGCCGCTTGGCTTTGGCCTGCACCAGACACCAGCTGCGCAGCAGCGGCAACTCCTCGACCGGCAGCTCGACCAGGCCGCCGGTCGCCAGCTCCAGGTTCAGGGCGTGGCGCGTCAACAGCGCCAGGCCCAGACCCGCCACCACGCATTCGCGCTGGGCTTCGGCGGACGCTACTTCCTGGGTCTGGGTGAAATGCACGCGCTTTTCCTTGAAATATTCTTCGCAGGCCAGACGCGTGCCCGAGCCCGGCTCGCGGATCAGCAGCGTATACGGCTCCAGATCCTGCAAGCGCAGCGGGCCCATGTGCGCCAGCGGGTGATCCGGGCGCGCCACGGCGACAATCGGATTGTTGAGAAACGGCAGAAATTCCAGGCCCATGTCCTGCGGCACCATCGACATGATCACCAGATCATCGCGGTTGTCCGAGAGGCGGCGGATGACCTGGCCACGGTTGACCACAGTCAGCTGCAAATTGACTTCCGGATGCTGGCGCTTGAACGCAGCAAACAAATGCGGCACGAAATATTTCGCGCTCGATTCCACTGCCAGTTTCAGCTGACCCTGCAGCGAACCCTGCATGTCCGACAGTTGCATATCGAGGTTTTCCAGCCGCCCGAAAATGTCGCGACTGGCACGTTGGAGCGCTTCCGCCGCCTCGGTCATGTAGAGTTTTTTGCCGACATAGTCGAACAGCGGCTGACCGATCAGCTCTTCAAGCTGACGAATCTGTAGGCTCACCGCCGGCTGTGTGAGGGACATTTCCTCGGCGGCGCGGCTGTAGGAGCGTAAATCACACACCTCATTGAAGATCTGCAACTGACGCAATGTCATACGCATCAATGACTTACGCATTTTATTCAGGCTCTCACGGCACACGGATGTTCAGACTATAAGTGTTTACTTATGCCTGACCCAATTTTTATTCATTTTTGTTAATCCCTCAGCAGCGCTAGTGTGGACCTGCGACTGAATTGAAACATTTGGTCACGCGTCGACCTGGCTCCAGCAGGTCGTGGTGCCACCGGCTCAAGGGAATTTCCAAGTGATAAAAAAGATCCTGATCGCCAACCGTGGTGAGATTGCCGTACGCATCGTACGAGCCTGCGCCGAAATGGGCATTCGCTCGGTTGCGATTTTCTCCGATGCCGATCGCCATGCCTTGCATGTAAAGCGTGCGGACGAGGCCCACAGCGTCGGTGCCGAGCCACTGGCCGGTTACCTGAACCCGCGCAAGCTGGTGAACCTCGCCGTGGAAACCGGCTGCGATGCGCTGCACCCCGGCTACGGTTTCCTGTCGGAAAACGCCGAGCTGGCGGAAATCTGCGCTGAGCGCGGCATCAAATTCATCGGCCCGTCGGCGGAAGTCATCCGGCGCATGGGCGACAAGACCGAAGCGCGGCGCAGCATGATCAAGGCCGGCGTACCGGTGACGCCCGGCACCGAGGGCAACGTCTCCGGCATCGAAGAAGCCTTGGTTGAGGGCGACCGCATCGGTTACCCGGTAATGCTCAAGGCCACCTCCGGTGGTGGCGGTCGCGGTATCCGTCGCTGCAACAGCCGCGAAGAACTCGAACAGAACTTCCCCCGGGTCATCTCCGAAGCCACCAAGGCGTTCGGTTCGGCGGAAGTGTTCCTGGAAAAATGCATCGTCAATCCCAAGCACATCGAAGCGCAGATCCTTGGCGACAGCTTCGGCAACGTCGTGCATCTGTTCGAGCGTGACTGCTCGATCCAGCGCCGCAACCAGAAGCTGATCGAGATCGCGCCGAGTCCGCAACTGACCCCGGAACAGCGCGCCTACATCGGCGACCTGTCGGTCCGTGCGGCCAAGGCTGTGGGCTACGAGAACGCCGGCACCGTGGAGTTCCTGCTCGCCGAGGGCGAGGTGTACTTCATGGAAATGAACACGCGGGTGCAGGTGGAACACACCATCACCGAAGAAATCACCGGCATCGACATCGTCCGCGAACAGATTCGCATCGCTTCCGGCCTGCCACTGTCGGTAAAGCAGGAAGACATCCAGCACCGTGGCTTTGCGTTGCAGTTCCGTATCAACGCTGAAGACCCGAAGAACAACTTCCTTCCAAGCTTCGGCAAGATCACCCGTTACTACGCCCCCGGCGGCCCGGGCGTGCGCACCGACACGGCGATTTACACCGGTTATACCATTCCACCGTTCTACGACTCGATGTGCCTGAAACTGGTGGTTTGGGCACTGACCTGGGAAGAGGCGATGGACCGTGGCTTGCGTGCCCTTGATGACATGCGTCTGCAGGGCGTGAAGACCACCGCCGCCTACTACCAGGAAATCCTGCGCAACCCGGAGTTCCGTAGCGGCCAGTTCAACACCAGCTTCGTTGAAAGCCACCCGGAACTGACCAACTACTCGATCAAGCGCAAACCCGAAGAGCTGGCCCTGGCCATCGCCGCCGCCATCGCCGCCCACGCAGGCCTATGAATGAAGCAGCTGCGAGCTTTCAGCTGCAAGCGGCAAGTAAAAGCAGATTGGCTTTTTCTTGCAGCTCGTAGCTTGAAGCTTGCCGCTATGAGGAGATACCAATGACTAAGAAGATCTTCGTTACCGACACCATCCTGCGCGACGCTCACCAATCGCTGCTCGCCACCCGCATGCGCACCGAAGACATGCTGCCGATCTGCGACAAGCTCGACAAGGTCGGCTACTGGTCGCTGGAATGCTGGGGCGGCGCGACGTTCGACGCCTGTGTGCGCTTTCTCAAGGAAGACCCGTGGGAGCGCCTGCGCCAACTGCGTGCGGCGTTGCCCAACACCCGTCTGCAAATGCTCCTGCGCGGGCAGAATCTGCTCGGCTATCGCCATTACAGCGACGACGTGGTCAAAGCTTTCGTCGCCAAAGCAGCGGTGAACGGCATCGACGTGTTCCGCATTTTCGATGCGATGAACGATGTGCGTAACCTGCGCGTGGCCATCGAAGCGGTGAAGGCTGCCGGCAAACACGCACAGGGCACCATCGCCTATACCACCAGTCCGGTGCACACCATCGATGCTTTCGTCACCCAAGCCAAGCAAATGGAGTCCATGGGTTGCGACTCGGTGGCGATCAAGGACATGGCCGGTCTGCTGACTCCATACGCCACCGGTGAACTGGTGCGCGCGTTGAAAGCCGAGCAGTCGCTGCCGGTGTTCATCCACTCCCACGACACCGCCGGCCTGGCCGCCATGTGCCAGCTCAAGGCGATCGAAAACGGTGCCGACCACATCGACACCGCGATCTCCAGCTTCGCCTCGGGCACCAGCCACCCGGGCACCGAATCAATGGTCGCCGCGCTCAAAGGCACCGAGTACGACACCGGCCTGAATCTGGAGCTGCTCCAGGAAATCGGCCTGTACTTCTATGCCGTGCGCAAGAAGTACCACCAGTTCGAAAGCGAATTCACCGCCGTCGACACCCGTGTGCAGGTCAACCAGGTGCCGGGCGGGATGATCTCCAACCTCGCCAACCAGTTGAAAGAGCAGGGCGCTCTGAACCGCATGGGCGAAGTGCTCGCAGAAATCCCGCGCGTGCGTGAAGACCTTGGCTTCCCGCCGCTGGTGACCCCAACCTCGCAAATTGTCGGCACCCAGGCGTTTTTCAACGTGCTGGCCGGCGAGCGCTACAAGACCATCACCAACGAAGTGAAGCTGTATCTGCAGGGCGGCTACGGCAAGGCGCCGGGGGTGGTCAATGAAAAATTGCGCCGTCAGGCGATCGGCAGCGAAGACGTCATCGACGTGCGCCCGGCCGATCTGCTCAAGCCGGAAATGACCAAGTTGCGTGCCGATATCGGCGCACTGGCCAAGTCCGAAGAAGACGTACTGACCTTCGCCATGTTCCCGGACATCGGCCGCAAGTTCCTCGAGGAGCGTGCCGCCGGCACCCTCACGCCGGAAGTGCTGTTGCCAATCCCGGAAGCGGGCGCCGTTGCTTCGGCGGGCGGCGAAGGCGTGCCGACCGAGTTCGTCATCGACGTCCACGGCGAAACCTATCGCGTCGATATCACCGGTGTCGGCGTCAAGGCTGAAGGCAAGCGCCACTTCTATCTGTCCATCGACGGCATGCCGGAAGAAGTGGTGTTCGAGCCGCTCAACGAATTCGTTGGCGGCGGCAGCAGCAAACGCAAACAGGCCTCGGCACCAGGCCATGTCAGCACCACCATGCCGGGCAACATCGTCGATGTGCTGGTCAAGGAGGGCGACACCGTCAAGGCTGGCCAGGCGGTACTGATCACCGAAGCGATGAAGATGGAAACCGAAGTCCAGGCCGCCATTGCCGGCAAGGTCACCGCGATTCATGTGGCCAAGGGCGACCGGGTCAACCCGGGCGAAATCCTCATCGAGATCGAAGGCTGAGATAACAGTCGCGATCCAACGCTTTAAACCTCGGGGGAGCATGTGCTCCCCTTTTTTTTGCCTGTGATTTTCGACCTTGTCAGGTCATTGCCAAGGATCACATGTGGGAGCGAGCCTGCTCGCGAATGCGCCAGGTCAGCCAATAGCATCTTTGTATGATCCAGCGCTTTCGCGAGCAGGCTCGCTCCCACAGCAGGCGTGCTTGATCCATCAGAACGCCATGCGCCATTGACCCGCCACGCCATACGATCGGCTGTCATTACCCAGCTCACCCGTTAAGCCCACGCCCAGTGTGTGCGCCGCCGAAAGACCAAGGTCGAGGCCCGCATCCACCGCGAGGCTGTTCCGATCCAGTGCCGCCCCGGTCACTTCAAAGCGCTTGCCGCCCTTGCGCAGTTGCTGGCCGGTGTCGCTGTCGACCTCGCCGAAGGTATGTTTCCAGCCTGCGCTCAAGCGCGGGGTCAAATGCATGCCGTTATCCAGCGTATTGATCTGCGCAAGCCGCAGGCCAAAGGTGCTGCTGAAGTTGTCGCGAGTCTGACCGAAGACTTTCAGCGCCGCGTCGCCGCCCTTTTCGTTGTAGCTGTCGCGCTGATAACGCTGATAGCCGAGGCTGGCGTAGGGCTCGAGGGTGACGCTATCCCGGCCCAGATTGAACCCGACTTCGGCGAATGCCTGTTGAGTATGGGCGTCGTAGTTGCCCTTGAGACGATCGCTGAAACCCTTGAACGCGACCCGCCGTGTGCTGCTGCCGTCATGGCTGGCGTAGGTCGCACCGAGGCGCAGTGACAGCGGGCCATCCTGACGCATGGCGTAGGCGCCGAGGTGCCAGCTGTCGAGATCGCCGTCGTACTGGCGGGCATCGAATTTCGTCTGCGATTTGCCGCCAATCAGGCCGACATGCCAGTGCTCGTCGAGTCGCCAGTCAGCGCCCACGACCAGCCCTTGCGTGGCATGTTGGAGGATACCGTCAGCGTCGCGATCAACCTTGCCGCCGAGGCCCAACGCCTGAATCCACACCCGCCCGGAGTCTTCGCTGCCTGCGGCCTGACGCGGTGAACTGCGCGAGCCGTAGGTCGAGGCGGAATGATTGTCCAGCTGCCGCATCGCCGAAAGCATGCTCGCACTGACCGGCGTGATACTGCTCAGCGTGGCTTTGGCGAGGTTGGCATTGCTGCCTGCGGCAAGTTGATCGAGGGCGATGGGCGCGGTGGTTTTATCGCTGGTCAGCAGTGCGGCGACGGCCCTGTTGGTGCCGATATCGAAAGCTTGAGTGGAAGCCCCTCGATTATCCAAGCTCTGCGCAATCGAACGAGCACTGCGTGTTCGGGCCAGTTGTTCGAACCCTACATCGTTGCGCACGTAGTGCAGGTTCACCGCGTTTGGCTCATAGGAGAGCGTTGGTGTCATGTAGGCCAGATTGGTGGTGACCTCACCGAACTCGCCATCAATGACGTTTGCAGACAACAGCCGATACTCATTGGTACGAGCGTAGTCGCCCGGTACGCCATAAATCTCGACACGCGCACCTCCCAGGCTCGCGGTGCCCTGAACATGCACGGGATCTGAGCCGCGGTCGGCAGATACGGCGTAAGAAAACACAGCGTCCTCATGGAGCGTCAGATTGCCTTTGATATTGGGAGAGCCGTGTTGCTGGCTGGCAAGCAGGGTTCCTGCGACATATAGCCCCGTCACGTGTCCATAACCGCCAAAAACCGCTCCCGGGTCGACATCGACACCATTGATCGATGCGTAGTTGAGCAGCACGGCGTCGGCTTTGACGTCAGCATCACCCTCGAAAGCGTGACGCAGGGTCCACTGTCCACGTGCGATACGCATGGCTGAGAAATTGCGCGTCTCACCGATCTCGCCGCCTTCTACGGCATTGAACAGCAACCCGTTCGCACCTTTGCCACCGTCCAGGCGACCGTCCCAACGGGCGCCCTTATTGATCACCAGCAAGTCATCTCCATCGCCCAGTTGCAGGGATACGCCGCCGATATTCTCGAGCGGGCTCGAGACAAAAGAGCGCTGCGTCGTGATCGCCAACATGTCGCGTTCAAACGGGTCGACAAGATCGAATTCCTCATCGCCGGTTTCCACCACTACGAACTCTGGAAACTCCAGCCTTTCATAAAAGGCCGGACTGAAATCCTCGATCGCAACCGTCGCGCGTACGGCATCGACCGAAGGCGCGTCAGAGGCCTGAGTGGGCGACGGAGAAGTGTGCTCCAGCGGGCCGATGAATTCCTTGATCGCAAACAAGTCATCAGGATCCACTTTCGGTGTGGGTGTTTTCTTCTTTCGAGGCTTGGCGGTTTTGTCTTCGCTGATCTGCGCAGAAACCTGGACGTCGGGCAGCTGTTCGATGGACGCCTCGGCAGATCCGATCGTCAGCGCGATCGCCAAAGCGAGGTGATGGGGACGGTATTTGTGTAGGGCAGGCATCGAGTTCAACCTCCTTGTATGAAAGGCTCAACTCTATTGCTGCGTTGCAAAAAACGATGTCGGTCGGTTCCTGATGCTGTGCAGGCGACGTCGGATCGTTCTGTCGAAAATCCTCGCGGGATTTCGCAAACAAGGCTTTTGCGCGGTGGCGGCGGTTCGTTTTCCTACAGCCTATATGGGTCACAGCGACATACGTCGGGGGTCCATCTGCATTGTTTTGCGTCGATTGAAGCCCCAGCGGCTCCCGTCTGCATTTTGTTGCAGTTTAATTACCAAAACTGTCATCACGCTGCATTAAATTGCGCCTTTCACAAAACGAATCTGCCGCGTCATGAGTAAACTCAAATCTGCACGGGGCCTTACTGTCCTTGATCGCATGGCGCTTATCGACAGCATCAAGGAATCACTGGCCGAAGGCACTCTGGAAATCGGTGACGCCGTGCGCCGTTTACGGGTCGAAGTCACCGGTCTGCATCAGTCCCAGTTCGCGAAGATGTGCAAGATTTCAGTGCGCACGCTGGTGCATATCGAACATGGCGAAGGCAATCAGACCCTGAAGTCCCTTAACGCGGTGTTCCGCCCATTCGGCATGAAAATGGGCGTTGTGCGAATACGCCGGGACAACGCTTGATACCTTCGCGGCTGTTCAGCCACGCCGCACATACGCCTTGCCGTAATGCCGCTCCATCCGTGCCTGAATCAGCTCCAGCCCGATCGACATCAGCCAGTAGATGATCGCCGCCGTGGTGAGCATTTCGATGTAGCGATAGCTTGAGCGCCCGTAGGACTGGGCGAGGAACATCACTTCCCAGACACCCATCACCGAGATCAGCGACGAGTCCTTGAGCATCGAGATGAACTGGTTGGTGGTCGGCGGAATGATTGTGCGCATGGCCTGGGGCAGGGTGATGCGCCAGAAGATCACGCTTTCGCGCAGGCCAAGCGCCAGGGATGCTTCGCGTTGGCCGTGATCGACGCCGAGGATGCCGGCGCGGAAGATTTCGCTCAGGTAGGCGCCGTAATTCAGCGACAGGGCAATGATGCCGGCGACGATGGCGCCGGGGACGATGCCCAGTTGCGGCAAGCCGAGGTAGATCAGCAGGATCTGGATCAGCAGTGGCGTGCCGCGAAAGAACGAGGTGTAGAAACTGGCGATGCCAAATGCGACGGCGCTGTTCGACAGGCGCGCCAGCGCGGTGATGAAACCGAGCAGCGACGAGGCGATGATCGAGCATGCGCAGAGAAACAGCGTCAGCGCTGCGCCTTGCAGGAAGCCGTTCGGCGCCAGCTTCAGGCCAACGAGGTTGGGCAGCTTGTCGAGGATGATCGCGAACTTCAGGTCGAAGCTGAGGAAGAATCCGGCAAACAGGCAGAACAGCGCCGCCCACGTCAGGTACAGGCGCGTTCGGAAACCAAAGAGCTTTTGCAGGCGTGTTTCAGCCACCGGTTGCGGTGGCTGGGGCGGGGTCGGAAAGGAAGTCATTGGCTGATATCGGCGCCGATCCATTTCTGCGACAGCTTGCTCAGGGTGCCGTCCTGTTTCAGTTGTGCGAACACCTCGCGCACCTTGGCGTCCCACTGCGGGTCACCCTTTTCGATGGCTACCGAGTTGGGTTCCGAGTAGAGCGGTTCGCCGGCCAGTTTGAAGCGCTGGTCCTGGTTCAGGCGCGGCTGTGCGGTGACCAGATTGGTGAGGATCGCATCCAGGCGCACGCCGGCGCCCAGGCCCAGATCCTGGAAGGCGACGTTGTCGGTGTCGTACGGAGCGATCTGCACATCCTCGAACGGATACTGCAACTGCGTATCCTCGGCGCCTTCGATGACCAGGTTCTTGTTCAGATAACTTTCGTAGCTGGAGGCGCTGGTCAGGCCGACCTTTTTGCCGCTCAGGTCCTTGGCGCTGTGGATGCGATCGTCCTTGGCGTTGACCACGATCACCGCTGGCGAGGCGTAGTACTCGACCGGGAAGTCGAACACCTCGGCGCGGGCCTTGCTCGGGGTCATCGAGCAGATGCAGATGTCGTAGCGCCCGCTCCAGCGGCCGGCGGCGATCACGTCCCAGGACGGCGTTTCCAGACGCAGTTTGACGCCAAGCTTGTCCGCCACCGCTTTGGCAACGTCGACATCGAAACCGTCGAGTTGATTCTGCTCATTGAGAAACGAGAAGGGCGGATAGCTTTCCATGAGCACGCCGACCAGCTCTTTTTTCTGTTCGACGCGGTCCAGCGTCGCGCCGCCGAAGGCTTGGGTGGAGGCCAGAATGGTCAGGCCCAGGGCCAATAGCGGTTGGAGTTTCACAGTCGCTTCCTGTTGAAAAAAGAGGTTGTTATTAACTGAGTGGTGCGTATTAAATAGTTATAAGAACGACTCTGATAGTGAGTTATTTTCATAAGCATATGAGTGAAAAGCATATGGGCGCAGCGAACAGGGTCATTCTCGATGGCGGCATGGGCCGCGAGTTGCAACGCGCCGGAGCGCCATTTCGCCAGCCCGAGTGGTCGGCACTGGCGCTGAGTGAAGCGCCGCAGGCGGTCGAAGCGGTGCATGCCGCGTACATCAACAGCGGCGCCGACGTGATCACCAGCAACAGTTACGCGGTGGTGCCGTTTCACATTGGCGAGGCGCGCTTTGCGGCTGAGGGCCAGGCGCTCGCGGCACTGGCGGGGGAGTTGGCGCGGCGGGCGGTGCAGGCATCCGGCAAGCCAGTGCGTGTTGCCGGGTCGTTGCCGCCGCTGTTTGGTTCGTATCGTCCAGATCTGTTCGAAGCGGATCGCGTGACCGAGCTGCTGACGCCGCTGGTCAATGGGCTGGCCCCGCATGTTGATCTGTGGCTGGCGGAAACCCAGAGTTCGATTATCGAGGCGCGGGCCATTCACGCCGGGTTGCCGAAGGACGGCAAACCGTTCTGGCTGTCGTTCACCCTCAAGGATGAAGACACCGATGAAGTGCCGCGCCTGCGCTCCGGTGAGCCGGTAGCCGAAGCGGCTGCGGTGGCGGCTGAACTCGGCGTCGAAACCCTGCTGTTCAATTGCAGTCAGCCTGAAGTGATTGGCGCGGCCATCGACGCGGCGCGCGCAACCTTTGAGCGTCTCGGCGTCACGATCAATATCGGCGCGTATGCCAACGCGTTTCCTCCGCAACCGAAAGAAGCCACGGCCAACGACGGGCTCGACCCGTTGCGCGATGATCTCGATCCGCCGGGGTATCTGCACTGGGCGCTGGATTGGCAACAGCGCGGCGCCAGTCATCTGGGTGGCTGCTGCGGGATCGGCCCGGAGCACATTGCGGTGCTGGCGCAAGAACTGCGTCGTTAAGAAAAAACCCGCCAATTGTGGGAGCGAGCCTGCTCGCGAAAGCGGTCAGTCAGTCAATATTTCAGTGACTGACACAGCGCCTTCGCGAGCAGGCTCGCTCCCACAGGGGCTTTGTGACGATCAGCTACGGCACTCGGCCAAGCCTTTCACCTGGCCACCAGGCGTCTGGTTTTCATTGCTCAGCCAGCGCTCGAACCCGGCACCAATCGCTGGCCATTCCCCATCCAGAATCGAATACCACGCGGTGTCGCGGTTCTGCCCCTTGACCACCATGTGCTGGCGAAACACCCCTTCGAAACTGAAGCCCAGACGCTCCGCCGCGTATTTGGAGCGGGCGTTGCCGTTGTTGCACTTCCATTCCAGGCGCCGGTAACCCAACTCGAACGAATACTTGGCCAGCAGGTACACCGCCTCGGTGCTTTTCGGCGAGCGTTGCATTGACGCACCGAAAGTGACGTGGCCGATTTCGATGCGGCCCTGCGCCGGGACGATCGACATCAGGCTGAGGATGCCTTGCACCTGACCAGTCGCGCGGTCGATGACGCTGAAGAAATACGGGTCGCTGTTGGCCGCATGATTGTTCAGCCAGTCGTTGAACGCGCTGCGCTCGCGAAACGGACCGTAAGGCAAGTAATCCCAGAGCTTCGGATCGGCACCGGGCCCTTCGAGGGCGGCGTACAGTTGCTCGGCATGCCGCGCCGGGTCGAGTTTTTCCAGACGAATGAAACGGCCCTCGAGCAGGGTGGCGGAGGGGGCGGGGACGCCTTTCCAGTCAGCGAGTGAAGCGGTCATGTGCGCGTCTCCTTACAGTGCCTTGCGAAATTGGATGAAGCCCGGGCGTTCAGCGATGCGCTCGTAGAGCTGGATCGCGGTGGCGTTGGTTTCATGGGTCAGCCAGTGGACTTTGCAGCAACCATCTGCCTTGGCGGTAGCGTAGACATGCTCGATCAACAGCCGACCGACACCGGTGCCACGGGCTTCCGGCACCACCAGCAGATCCTGCAGATAGCAGGAGTTTTCGATGCTCCAGTTCGAGCGATGATAGATGTAATGCACCATGCCCAACGCTTTGCCTTCAGCCCAGGCGAGGGCGGCGTGGGTCGGTTCATTCGGGTCGAGAAAGCGCTGCCAGGTGCTTTGGGTGACGGGGCCCGGCAGTTCGGTGTTGTAGAAGCGCAGGTACGCCTGCCACAGCGGCAGCCAAGCGGCGTGGTCATTGGCGCTGACCGGGCGAATGTCGATCTGGGTCATGGGTAGATCCTTAGCGCATCAGGCTGGCAAGGGTTTGGTCGTTGGCGTCGGGGCTGGCGGCGAGGCCTTCGCGCACCCCGGCGATATCTTCGGCGCTACGGTTCTGGCTGAGCTTGCGTTTGCCTTCGAGGCGGTCGATGGGAATGGCAAAACCGACGATGGCTTTGAGCATGGTGTCGATGTAATCGGCTGGCGCATCGTCCACCGACCACGGCTGGGCACGGCCTGCCTCGTGACGGTCGGTCAGGGTGCTGACAATGTCGAGCAGGCGCCCGCCATCGCTGAAGGTCTCGGCCTGACCGTAGGCGTGCACGGCGATGTAGTTCCAGGTCGGCACGACCTTGCCGTGCTCGGCCTTGCTCGGATAGAAGCCGGGGCTTACGTAGGCGTCTGGTCCGGCGAAGATCAGCATCGCCTCGGCGCCGTCACGCAGGTCTTTCCACTGCGGATTGGCCTTGGCCAGATGGCCGTAGAGCGTGCCGTATTCGCCCTGTTCGCGATGCAACAGCACCGGCACGTGGCTGGCTTGCAGGCCGCTTTCGCCGTGGCTGACCAGAATGGCCAGGCGCGTGGCGAGGATCAGTTCGTGCAGTTGGGACAAGTTTTCGATGGCAAAGGAGCGTGGCGTGTACATGGACAGATTTTCCTTGGCGAATGCCTACATCCTAGGCAGGCTATTGGTCCGTTGTAAGAGCCATTGCTGAACCATTTCATAGGTCCATTCGCCATGCCTGATCTGCCAACCTTGTCGATGCCTTTCAATCCGGCCGGAATCGAGCTTGATCGCCGTCAGGGCCTGAGCCGCCAGCTCTATCAGGCTCTGCGCCTGAGGGTGCTGGATGGACGTCTGGCCAGTGGCACGCGATTGCCGGCCAGCCGAGACCTGGCCTCGGCGCTGGGCATTTCCCGCAACAGCGTGGTGCGCGCCTACGATCAGTTGTATGCCGAGGGCTTTATCGAAGGGCGCGTTGGCGACGGTACTTACGTGGCGCAATTGGCTCAGGCATCCACGCCTGAAAAAAAACTATCCACAAATTCATCCACAGGCTTGTCAACAGCCTTACCCACAGCCTTATCCACAAATTGGCTGGATTTACCTGTGAATCCATCCAGCAAAGTTATCCACAGCGACGGATTTTCCCGCATTGAAAAGCATCATTTGCCACGACCACCGAGCGGTCCGCCGCGTGCTTTTCGGGTGGGTGTGCCGGCGTTCGATCTGTTTCCGTTCGAGGTCTGGGCCAAGCTGAATGCGGCTTTCTGGCGCAAACCGGATCTGCAGCAGCTGTGTTACGGCGACCCGGCCGGTGACGCGCGGCTGCGCGGCATGATTGCTGCGTATTTGCGCAGCTCGCGCGGTATGCAGTGCACGGCTGAGCAAATTGTGATCACCAGTGGCGCGCAGCAGGGCATCAGCCTTTGTGCACAGCTGCTGGTCGAGCCTGGGGACGGCGTGGCGATCGAGAATCCGGGCTACCGCGCCGCCGGACATGCCTTCGCTGTAGCGGGGGCGCAATTGCATGGGGTGGCGGTGGACAGCGACGGCATCGATTGTAGCGCCATGGCTCAGCTCAGCGATTGTCGGGTGGCTTACGTGACGCCGTCTCATCAGTACCCGACCGGTGTGGTGATGAGCCTGGCCCGGCGTCTGGAGCTGCTCGCCTGGGCCGAGCGTGTCGGCGGCTGGATCGTCGAGGATGATTACGACGGCGAGTACCGCTACACCGGCGCACCGCTGGCGCCGTTAGCGGCACTTGACCGTCAGGGGCGTGTGCTCTACGTCGGGACGTTTGGCAAAGTCGCTTTTCCGGCGTTACGCCTGGGTTATCTGGTGCTGCCGCCCGCGCTGGTCGAGGCGTTCGCGCAACGCCGCGCCGTCGATGTGCGGCACTCGGAGGTCAGCACGCAAGCGGTGATGGCCGAATTCATGGCCGCCGGGCATTTCCAGCGGCATATCCGCCGCATGCGCCGGGCTGCGCTGAGCCGACGCAACTGCCTGCTCGAAGGCTGGCCGACGGTCGCCGGCGTCGGTCAACTGCCCGCCGTGCCGGCCGGGCTGCACTTGACCGTCGCCGTGGACAGCATCGAGCGCGAGCAGCAATTGATCGCTCAGGCCGCTGAGGTCGATGTAGAAATCAACGGCCTGAGCAGCTACTGGCTCCCCGATTCGACTACGCCCATGGATAAGCGCGCCGGCCTGGTGCTGGGTTTCGCTGCTGTACCAGAGCCAGCAATCAAAGCGGCGCTGTCGCGTCTGCGGCAGGCTTGGCGAGATTGAAGAACAGCGTTTCGGCGCTGCGACTGGAAATTTCGCTGCGATGGATTTCAATCAGTCTCTGATTATCCACATCGGTTATTTCAGAGGTGCCTCCGAGGCGGTGCTGGGCAACTGTCTTCATGTGTCCACGCAAAAATGCGCCATCGGGCGCGTCGGCGCTGCTGTAATGGAAATGCGCATAGCAGAGGACCTTGTCGGTATGCGCATCACGAATCTGATACTCGTCGAGGAAGTCATTCTTATGGCGCCTCAGGCGCCGTCGGGTCAGGGTTTTCGAAATGTTCACTTCGCCCTTGTCCTTGAGCCACTCGACCCCGGCGGCTGTTGGTAGTTGTTGCTTGACCAGACGGATTCGCGTGCTGGTGCCCTTTTCCTCCAGCGTCGTAGCCGCAGCATCGAGCTTGTGGTTGAGCGTTTCGGACGGTTCATGCAGAGCAGCGGTGAGGTTACTCGCCGTCAACGCTTCATCGATGGCGGCACCGGCCTTGCGCAACAGGGCGGCGTGATTGTGGTATTCCTCTTCGACTTCCACCGGAATGCGCGAGCCGCGTTTGAGGCGCGCCTCGATGCGCCGATGGAACGCCGCCAGCCCGTCGATCAAGGCCTGCCCTGCGCTGATGCTGTTGTTGAGGTTGGGCCGGGCTTTTGGCGACGGTGCCGGCCGTGCATTCTGTTCGACCCAGATACCTGGCGACTCCTCCTTGAATGTCGCGATGACTCTCGTCAGTGCTGTACTGACCTCGACCAGATCGGTGTCTTTGCCGTCGAGGCTTTTTTTCCGTTCGCCGACCAGGATGCCCTTGTTGCGCGTCTTGATGATCTGCCGATTCGAAGATGACGGGGAAGGTCTCGACGGACCGGCTTGCGGCACGAGTAAATGCCGGTAGCGCAACAGATCGGCGAGTCGATTGTCGGCGCTTTCCTTGAATGCGGCCACGCGCGCCTGCAACTGCTTGAGTCGCTCCGTGTGTATGTGTTCGGAATATTCACTCGCCAGGTCATCGAAACGCTTGTCCACGGAAGCAAACTGTTCGCTCACCTGGCTCAGGGCGTCGATGCGGATGCGCAGATCGCTGAGGCTTTCATCGGCGCTCAGGTCCCGTGAACTCTGAACGTTCAGCGCAGCATCTTCGAACAGACCGGCCAGCGCTTGTTGTGCCTCGACATGAGCGGTGGAATCGCCGGGCTTGATGCAGGTGTACTGGCCGAGACTGATCTGCAAAGTCTTCAGATCATCCAGCGGGTAGGGCGCAAGGCTGATGTTGTATTTCTGCTTTACATCAAAGCCATCCGGTCCCAGCCTGGTGAGCTCCTTCATGCAAGCTTCAGCCGACTCCATTTTCTCGATAATGGTTTGAGTGACATCGTTCAACTGTTCGAACGCAGAGGTGGCTGCCTGCGATTCGCTGCGCAGTTCGTCGTCGAGTATCGCCTGCACCGCCAGTACCCGCTGCTGGTAATCCGAAGCGTTATTACTCAGCCACTCCTGTCCCAGAAACAACTGCATGTCCAACCGCTCCGGCATTACCGTGCGGTAGTTGGGAATCGACTGCTTGCAGTTGAGTTTCTTGATCAGCTTAATGTTTGCGGCATATTCGTTGTGCTGTGAATCGAGCGTGGCAAGGTACTGCGCAAGCGCTTGCTCGCGTGCCTGCGCAGGGGCATCGTGCAGGCTGTTGCGGTCTGCATCGAGACGGCTCCCTTTGCTCTCCATCGTCAAATCGAACGCAGTAATCTGCTCGGCCAATACGGCCACCTCCTTGGTTCTTATGCCTTGCGCGGCTTGGCGACCTTCTTCCAATCCGCCGCCGCGCAGACGCAAGCGCAGATCGATTACCCACTGGCCGTTGGCGGTATAGGCCAGCCTGGGTCCGGCAGGTCGGGTGGGCTGACGCGTATCGACGATGTGCACATCGCCATGCGCGTTGCGCGCGACTTCGAACCAGCGTTCACCGACGCGGGCGTACCATTTGTCTGCGTGGGCGTAGAGGCCTCGCTGCGCACCCTCTCTGGTGGCAGCGCCAAGCCCTTTGGGCTTGGCGAGCTTGAACGTATCCAGCAGCTTGGCGAGGGCCAACGGGGATCGTTTCAGCGCCGTGATGCTGTCGATCGATGTGCCATGGGCTTCGGTCAATTGCGGGCCGGTGATGTCCGGCTGGCGCAGCGCTTTGACGATTCTGGCGGCAGGTTTGCTCGTTGCTGTGTCCTCTTCGAGCGTTGTGGCCACGGGCGTCGATGGCGCATCACCCATTGCCGCACGATGGGCGAGCACCATGCCCAGCGCCAGGAGGATATCGGCGATGGCCGTCCAGGCGACTTTCGCCGATTGCTCGTTGGCGCCGTCGGTGATTTCCTGCAGATCATCCATGATCTGCCAGATCCACGCCGCTGTACCTACGCTGCGGCCCAGAAACGGCAGTGCGGCATTGAGCATCACCCAGCCACCCTGTTTCAGCGAGGCCCAGCGTGCTTCTGCATCAGAGACCGATTGCCGGTCGGCTTGGGTGACAAGCGCCTTGACGTTGCGTTCGTGCAGGGTGGCGAGGACATCGCTGGCGATCACCTGAGTGCCCAGCGCGACCGCGCCTGACATGTCCAGTGCTGTGGTCGGGTTGATCATCAGTTGCGGGATCGTCCACACCGAGGGCAGCCTGGCGGTGAAGACGAACTGGCTGTAATTGAAGCGCACATCGTCCGGCAACCAGGCCAGTACCGAATCGCGCAGATGTCGCGAATGCTGGATCGCAAAGAGCAGATTGGCAAATCCCGGATATTGCAGCAGAGCCTTGTCGAACAACGGTCGATACAGCACGCACGGCCCTTTGTCGGCATCGCGCGGGCCTATGACATACATGTTGTCGACAGTGTCTGCGGTGGAGCGGCTGCGATGAGCGACGAAGGCCAAAGGGCGAATGACGATTTCCTCGCCATCGACGTAGCGTTCTGCGTCAGTCGTGGCCAATGCGGCAACCACGTATCGATAACCCGATTCGTCAATGCCGGCTCTGCCCTGGATCTTGTGCTGCAACGCCAGCAATGGCAGCTCGACGCGTAGCTGACTGGTATAGAGCCTTTCCAACCGTGACGCTTGCACTGAGTCGTCTATCAGTACGGCCTTGAGATGCGCCGGGTAGGTCTTGCCGATGTCGACCGTGCTGACCAGCTTCTCCAGAAAAGTCGCGCTCATCCACTCGGGTACCGGGCTGCCATCCTTGTACCGCACAGTCTTGTTGCCCAAGGGCAGGCCTGCGAGGTTTTGCAGGGCCAGCTCGGTCAGCGTCCATGTCTGAGTCTGAGTATTTCCCGGCAACACAAAGGTGCCCCAGACTACGAGGCTGGTGATGGTGATTTCGATGTTGTCGATGTTCACGTCTTGGGCGTCGGGCTGCTCCTTGAGAATCTGTTTGATCAGCGCTGCACGAGTGAACGCCTGCAAGCTGGTGATTTCGCTCTGAAAGGATTTTCCGTTGTTCTCGTGCTGTAGCGTCGTCAGGTCCAGCAGGTGCCGGCTGTAGCGCGTCTGATCCATGGGCAGGGCGTCGTTCAGCCAGTCCGGAAGCATCGGCTGCAAACGTTCGAAGTGCGCTTCAAGGCGCGGTGTCGGTTGTGCCGGTTTGCCGGCCGTGCCGGTATGCGGATAGACGCGTTTACCAGGGGAGTCCTGAAAAAAACTGATTTTGCCCAAGGCATCCGCTTCCAGAAAAATCAGGGTGCAGGCCTGCTGGTCGAAGAAATTGCCCTGGGGTTCGACCAGCCGCCACTTGAGATCTTCGCCCGAGGCGTTTGCGCCATATATCCGCAGCAGAGCCTCGCCGAGTTCCTCCAGTGAATCGAAACGCTGAAAGCCCTGAGTAATCGCGTGGGTGAGAATCAACGTACGGTCTGCGATGCTGCCGACCAACACTGCGGCGTCGAGCAGGGTCAAGTGGCTTTGCGTGTCGGCGTTCCCCCGATCGAGATCAATCAGATATGCCTTTGCCGAGTACGGGGCGGGGGCCAGGCGTTGTTGCGGGTCGGGCTGTTTGAAAATCGCCTGGGCCATGGCGATTTCATCGGCATCCCAGCCGACGCTGGCATCGACGTTCCACAGGTTGCGCAGTGCCTCGGACAATTGCTGCCAGCGCGGTTGCCCGGGATAGGTGAACTCGTCCCAGTAGTCGACGTGCTGTTCCTTGTAGGCGATGAACAGCAGCGGTGCCAGTTCGTTGAGCAACAGGCCGATCGCATCGATCTTCACCGGCAGATGCGCAGGGGCTGGCACGCCGGGTTGCAGGGTCAGGTAATGCTCACCATCGAGGTACGTCACCGTGGTACCGGACAGGCCGAGCCGCACCAGCGCGTTGGTCAGCGATCCAGCCTGATACCCGTCGGGTACTACTCGACCCTCCACAATGGCCCAGGTGGGTTGCACGACCATCGCCAGACGCGGGTCTATGTCGAGATTCGGATACAACGTCTTGAGGGCTTCGCGCAGCGTTTTTGATGCGACTTCTTGCAGCGAGGGGCCGGTAACCAGCTGAGTCACGATATCGACGGCACTGGCTTTGGGAATGGCGGTCATGTTGGTTTCCTGCTCTGTCGGGACGCCGCGAGGGCGGCGGAGCAGGGCAAGTTAAAAGGCGCGACAGCGACCCGTGCGGTAGATAAAGCTGCCAGGCAAAAAAAGACCCGCCTCGGCGGGTCTTCGGCAAACGAGCCGGTTTCAGGTCCCGGACTTGATTTTCGTCCAGGCCCGCGTGCGTGCGCGTTCGGCATCCCGAGGCAGCGGCTGCAAGGTGTAGAGCGTGCTCATTGCCGCATCGGTCGGGTACAGGTTCGGGTTGTTGCGAATGGCTGGATCGACCAGGCCGGTGGCGTCCTTGTTTGGGTTTGGATAACCGACAAAGTCGCTGACCGGAGCAATCACCGCAGGTTGCAGCAGATAGTTGATGAAGGTGTAGGCGTCTTCGGTGTTCTTCGCGCCCTTGGGAATCGCGAGCATGTCGAACCAGATCGGCGCGCCTTCTTTGGGCAAGCGCATATCGACCACCACGCCGTTTTTCGCTTCCTTGGCGCGGTTGGCCGCTTGCGAGAAGCTGCCGGAATAACCGACGGCCACGCAGATGTCGCCGTTGGCAATGTCAGCCATGTACTTGGAGGAATGGAAGTACGTCACGTAAGGGCGGATCTTCATCAGCAGCGCTTCGGCCTTGGCGTAATCCGCTGGCTTCTTGCTGTTGGGGTCGAGACCGAGGTGTTGCAGAGCCAGCGGCAGAATTTCCGACGGCGAGTCGAGCAGGGCGACGCCGCACTGCTTGAGCTTGCTGATGTTCTCTTCGTTGAAGATCAGGTCCCAACTGTCCACGGGCGCGTTGTCGCCCAGTGCTGCCTTGATCCTGGCCGGGTTGAAACCAATGAGGATGGTGCCGTACATGTACGGCACGGCAAATTTGTTTCCCGGGTCGTTGGCCTCGATCAGCTTCATCAGTTTCGGATCAAGGTGATTCCAGTTCGGCAGTTTGCTGCGATCCAGCGGCTGGAACACCCCGGCCTCGATCTGCTTGGCGAGGAACACGTTGGACGGCACCACCACGTCATAGCCGGAGTTGCCGGTGAGCAGCTTGGCTTCGAGTGCTTCGTTGGTGTCGAAGATGTCGTAGATCAGTTTGGTCTGGCTGTTCTGTGCCTTGAAGTCGTCCAGCGCCTTGGGCGTGATGTAGTCGAACCAGTTGTAGACGCGCAGCGTGCGTTCTTCGGCGTGGGCGCCAGCGCTCAGCAGGGCTGCGCACAGCGCCGAGGCGATCAGTCGCTTTTTCATTGTTCAAAACCTTCCAGCACGTTCACTGCGTTGATGCCGATTTCTTCTACCGCGTAGCCACCTTCCATGACGAACAGGGTCGGCTTGCCGAGGGCGGCGATGCGCTTGCCCATAGCCAGATAATCCGGGCTGTCGAGTTTGAACTGCGAGATCGGGTCGTCCTTGAACGTGTCGACGCCGAGGGAGACGACGATGATGTCCGCGCCATAGCGATCGATCTCGTCGCAGGCCTGATCCAGCGCCGCGCTCCAGACATCCCAGCCGGAACCGGCCGGCAGCGGATAGTTGAAATTGAAGCCTTCACCGGCACCTTCGCCGCGCTCGTCGTCGTAGCCGAGGAAGAACGGAAACTCCGCTTCCGGGTGGCCGTGGATCGAAGTGAACAGGACATCGCTGCGTTCGTAGAAAATCGACTGAGTGCCGTTGCCATGGTGGTAATCGACGTCAAGAATCGCGACTTTCTTGTGGCCCTGATCGAGAAAGGCCTGAGCGGCGATGGCGGCGTTGTTGAGGTAGCAATAACCGCCCATCAAGTCGCTGGCGGCGTGATGTCCCGGCGGACGGCACAGGGCGAAGGCCGCGCGTGCGCCACCCTGGATTTCAGCCTGCGCGGAAAGCGCCACTTGCGCTGCGCTGTAGGCCGCTTGCCAGGTGCCGGCGGTAATCGGCGCGCCGCCATCGAAGCTGTAATAACCCAGCTGGCCATGCAGGCTGGTCGGTTTGATCGCACGCAGCGTGCGCGCCGGCCAGGTGTAGGGCAGCAAGTCGCCGTCAGTGTTGAACTCGGTCCAGCGTTGCCATGCACCTTTGAAAAATTCCAGATAGTCACGGCTGTGAATGCGCGCGATCGGCTCCAGGCCGAAATCCTTCGGCGCTTCGACCGCCCCGAGGTTTTGCTTGTGCACGCGTTGCAGCACATGGTCGGCACGCGACGGCATCTCGAAGCACGGCTTGAGCTGGCCATCGATGAGTTCGCAGCGGCCATGGTGCAAGTGGTGATCGTCTGAGTAGATCGTCAGCATTTGTTGTTCTCCGCAAGGCTGGTTCGGTGGCCTTCAGTGTTGCGGCGCAAGTTGAATCGGAGAACGTCGGGAGCGGCCAAAAGGGGATCGATATGGCCAAAACCTCTGACCGCAATTCGCCCCTTGTGCATGCAGGCTCATGCCTGGAGCACACATCAATGCGGTCGGAACTGACTCGGCGCCACGCCGCTCCAGCGCACAAACGCATGGCGAAAACTCGCTGTCTCGCTGAAGCCCAGCGTCTCGGCGATCCGATAGATCGGCAGCTGATCCTCACACAACATCTGCTTGGCCCGTTCGAAGCGCAGTTCATCGAGCAGTTCCTGATAGCTGCTGCCCATGTCTTTCAAATGCCGACGCAGGGTGCGCGGTGAGCACTTCATCTGCTGTGCCAGACCTTCCAGTCCCGGCGCGGCATTCAATTGTGCGCTGAGCAACTGCCGAATCCGCCCCAGCCAGGCCTGGCGTCCGGTGAATTCCAGATTCTGTTTGCGGCAGCGCTCTGCCATGGCCTGATGGGTGATCGCGTCGGCCAGCGGCAGCGGTTGATCGAGCCAATGGCGGTCGAAGGCGAAGGCGTTGTCCTTGGCCGAAAAGTGCAGCGGCGAGTCGAAGGGTTCGGCGTAGCTGGCGCGATAGTCCGGCGCTGCATGTTCAAAGCGCGTGGCGCTTAGCGGCAGCGGATGGCCGAGCAAGTCGTCGCAGATGACTTTCAGTGACACCAGACAGAATTCGGCGTTGAACACCGCCATCGCCGGGCTTTCACGGTAATCAGCAGCGACGAACCAGACCTGCTCGCCATCGTCTTCCAGGCTCAGTTCAAACAACGTGCCCAACAGCGCCGGATAACGGATCGCCAGCCGCAAAGCGTCACCGAAGGTGGCACAGGTCAGCAGGGCGTAACCGAGCATGCCGTAACAGGACACGTGCATGCGCCGGCCCAATTCGAGACCGATGTCACGCTTGAGCGCAACCGCGTTGGTGCAGACCTGCATCTCTTGATGGGTGGTGATGCGCGTATCGGCACGCTGCAGATCGGCCGCCACGATGCCGCTGCCAGCCAGCAGCGCCTCACTCGACAGGCCTTCGGCCTTGAACGTGTTGAGGATCAGCGAGACCGCGTTGAGGGTGGTGAGGTGGGAGTGGAGCATGGGATCTTCCAGCCTGGAGGTGGCTGGGACGCAGCAATTTATATGCCGTACAAAAATCCCTGGTGGGAGCGAGCCTGCTCGCGAAAGCGGTGTGTCAGGCACACGAATGCCAAATGTGTCATGGCTTTCGCGAGCAGGCTCGCTCCCACAGGGGGACTTGCGTTGTGACAGATCAGCTCAGTTCGCCGCAGAGATCCAGTTCGATCAATCGTCGCACTTCCGCCGTTTCCAGCCCGGCCCCCAGCAAGCCATGCAACTTGCCGAACGCCGCCTCGCGCGTCATGCCGCCACCGGACAACACGCCGACCCCACGCAAGCGGCTGCCGGCCTCGTAGATATCCAGCTCGACCCCACCTTCATGGCATTGCGTCACTGCAACCACCACCACGCCGTTATCCCGTGCGCGGCCAAGGCTGGCGAGGAACTCAGGGTTATCGCTCGGACCGGTCCCACTGCCGTAGCATTCCAGCACCAGACCTTGAATGCCGCTGTCGAGCAGGCCGTCGAGGACTTCGGCACTGATCCCGGGAAACAGCGGCAACACCGCCACTTTTGCCAGTTGCTTCGGCTGGTTGTAGTTCAGCGCGACTGGAATCGACGGCGCTTTCACACCACCGCCCTGACGCTCCAGGCGTTTGAACGGATGGCGGCCGAAGCTGCGCACTTTCGCGCAGCGGGTCGGCGCCAGCAGTTCGCCGTGGAAGTACAAATGCACGCCCGGCGCCAGGCCCTGGCCGAGGGCGACCAGCGCGCCGCCGAGGTTTTCCCAGGCATCGCTGTCAGTCACACCCGCCGGCAGCATCGAGCCGGTGAAACACACGCGGGCATGCAGGCCGAGCAACTGAAAACTCATGGCCGCCGCGCTGTACGCCAGCGTGTCGGTGCCGTGCAGGATCAGCACGCTGTCGCAGCCTTGCACGTCCACGGCATCGACCACCGCTTCGCGCAGTTGCTGCCAGTAGGCCGGGGTCATGTTGGCGCTGTCGATCAGCGGTGACATTTCCCGAAACTGCCACTGCGGCACTACCAGCTCAGGCTGGCTGTGCAGATAGTCGCGCATCCGCGCTTCGAAACCGGACGCCGGGGCCAGCCCGTTGGCGCTGGCCTGCATGCCGATGGTGCCACCGGTGTAGAGCACCATGACGTGTTGAGCGGCGGGATAGGTCGACGAGCTCATAGGATTCTCCGAAACGATGAGGGCCTTGCAGGAGCGAGCAGGCTCGCTCCTGCAGGTTATTGCATCACAATAACTGACGGGCGCAGGGGATGCGCCCGTCATTCACCTGTCAGCGTTGCGCTGCAGGTACGCCTTGCGGCGCAGTTTCAGTCTGGCCCGCCGCTGCTGGCGGGTTCACCGGCCAGGCGTTGCGATCCAGATCCAGGTCGGCGAATTTGCTCGAGTCGAACACTGGCTGTTTGACGCCGGCGCGACGCTGCTCATCGTAGTCGCGCATCACCCGCAGGCCGACCTTGAACAGCATGGCCAGGGCCACCAGGTTGACGAAGGCCAGACAGGTCATGGTGATGTCGGCGAAGGCGAACACTGTCGTCAGGTCCTGCATCGAACCCCACACCACCAGCGCCAGCACCAGGCCGCGGAACAGCATCAGCAGGGCGCGGTTGCGGCTGAGGAACTGCAAGCTGTTCTCGCCCAGGTAGTAGTTGTAGAGGATGCAGGTGAAGACGAACAGCGACAGCGCGACGCTGACGAACATGCGACCCCAGTCACCAACCACGGCAGCCAGCGAGTTCTGGGTCAGGACGATGCCGTCACCTTCGAAGCCCGGGGTGTAGAAGCCCGACAGCAGGATCAGCAGCGCGGTGCAGGTGCAGATCACGAAGGTGTCGAGGAACACGCTGAAAGCCTGGACCACGCCCTGCGCGCCCGGGTGCTTGACGGCGGCCACAGCGGCGACGTTCGGCGCACTGCCCAGGCCCGCTTCGTTGGCGAACACGCCACGCTTCACGCCCATGACAATGGCGCTGCCGAGCAGACCGGCAAAGGCCGGGTCGAGGCCGAAGGCGCTCTTGAAGATGGTTTCCAGCATGGCCGGTACGTGTTCGATCTGGGTGCCGATCACGTACAGGGTCACGCCGATGTAGGCCAGGGTCTTGATCGGTACCAGCAGGTCGGAGACCGAAGCGATGCGCTTGATTCCGCCGATAAAGGTGATGGCCAGCAGCACCGCGAGGACGATACCGGTGTGTTGTGGATTGAAGTCAAAGGCGTTCTGCAGCGAGTGGGTCACGGTGTAGGACTGCAGGCCGATGAAGGCGAAGCCGTAGGTGACCAGCAGCAGAACGGAGAAGACTATCGCCATGCCCTTGAGCTTGAGCCCGTGCTGGATGTAATACGCCGGGCCACCACGGTACAGGCCGTCGCCATCGGCGCGCTTGTAGACCTGGGCCAGGGTGCACTCGAAGAAGCTGCTGGACATACCGACCAGTGCGGTCACCCACATCCAGAACACCGCACCCGGACCACCGAGGGTCACGGCGATGCCGACACCGGCAATGTTGCCTGCACCGACGCGGCCGGCGAGGCTGAGCATCAAGGCCTGGAACGAGCTGAGTTGCCCGGCGCTGCCTTTGAGGCTGTCGCGGAACACCGCGAACATGTGGAAGAAGTGACGCAGTTGAACGAAACGCGAGCGAATCGTGAAGTAGCTACCGAGCCCGACAATGAGCACGATCAGTACTTTCCCTGAGAGGAAGTCGTTGATGACTTCGAGCATGGATTTATCCTCGCTGTTTTTTGTGGGTGCAAATGCTGGAGCGGAGAAACATCGTGTTACACCGGCATGCACGCGGCACGACGGGTGAGGCGAAGGTTTCGTCCCGGATCCATATCGCGGGTTTTGTTATTAGTTCGGGTTTCGCATGGGTTATGGCCTCGTTACCGACGACCGCTCACGCGAAGAGGGGCGGCACTATACCGATCAGTGGCGCGCCCGTCTGCACGGTAGTGGTGCAAGCGACGAAACGAAGCTTTGAAACACTTGGCGTTTGTGGCGAGGGGATTTATCCCCGTTCGGCTGCGAAGCAGTCGTAAACCATTGCGCGCGGTGTTTCTGGTACATCCTTATTGTTGGTATCGGGGCCGCTTCGCAGCCCAACGGGGATAAATCCCCTCGCCACAAAGGCTCACCTGCATATTGTTCAGTCCCCCTACGTTCGGGTCTCAGGATAAACAGTTAAAAAAAAGGGCTCGGGGACAAAATCCCCAAGCCCTCAAAAGGTGAGAGGTGTCTAGTCCCTCGACCTGGTGAGCGGTGCTACAAGTTCGCGTCGGCTCAGGCTTTGAGCGGAACCAGACGCGGGGCAATCATGTTTTCCGGGCGCAGGATGTCGGCGAGCATGGCTTCGTCGAGCAGACCTTCTTCGCGCACCAGTTCCAGCACGCCGCGGCCGCTTTCAAGGGCGATACGGGCGATGCGGGTGGCGTTTTTGTAGCCGATGTACGGGTTCAGTGCGGTGACCAGACCGATCGAATGCTCGACCAGTTCGCGGCAGCGCGCTTCGTTGGCGGTGATGCCGACGATGCAGTGCTCGCGCAGCATGTCCATGGCGCGTTGCAGCAGGCGGATCGAATCGAGGATCTTGAAAGCGATCAGCGGCTCCATCACGTTCAGTTGCAGCTGGCCGCCTTCGGCTGCCATGGTCAGCGCCAAGTCGTTACCGATGACCTGGAACGCGACCTGGTTCACGGCTTCCGGGATCACCGGGTTGACCTTGCCGGGCATGATCGAGCTGCCTGGCTGACGCGCCGGCAGGTTGATTTCATTGATGCCGGTGCGTGGGCCGCTGGATAGCAGGCGCAGGTCGTTGCAGATCTTCGACAGCTTGACCGCGGTGCGTTTGAGCATGCCGGAGAACAGCACGAAGGCGCCCATGTCGGAGGTCGCTTCGATCAGGTCGGCGGCCGGTACCAGCGGTTGCCCGCTGATCAAAGCCAGACGTTGAACAGCCAGTGCCTGATAACGCGGGTCGGCGTTGATGCCGGTGCCGATCGCGGTGCCGCCGAGGTTGACTTCGGTCAGCAGTTCCGGGGCCAGCGTCTTCAGACGCGCGAGGTCTTCGCCCATGGTGGTGGCGAACGCGCGGAATTCCTGGCCGAGGGTCATCGGCACGGCGTCTTGCAGCTGGGTACGGCCCATTTTCAAGACGTGGTCGAACTCTTTGCCCTTGGCCGCGAACGCCTGAATCAGGCTGTCGAGGCTGGCCAGCAGCGCGTCGTGACCCAGCAGCAGACCCAGACGGATCGCCGTCGGGTAGGCGTCGTTGGTCGACTGCGCCATGTTCACGTCGTCGTTCGGGTGCAGGTACTGGTATTCGCCTTTCTCGTGGCCCATCGCTTCCAGAGCAATGTTGGCGATCACTTCGTTGGCGTTCATGTTGGTAGAGGTGCCGGCGCCACCTTGAATCATGTCGACCACGAACTCTTCGTGGTAATCGCCGCGGATCAATCGCGCACAGGCTTCGCTGATGGCAGCGTGCTTGGCTTCGCTCAGGTGACCCAGCTCGCGGTTGGCGTCAGCGGCGGCCTGTTTGACCATCGCCAGGCCCACAACCAGTTTCGGGTAATGCGAAATCGGAACGCCCGAGAGGCGGAAGTTGTTCACCGCTCGCAGGGTCTGGATGCCGTAGTACGCATGGGCCGGTACTTCGAGGGCGCCAAGCAGGTCGGTTTCTGTGCGGAAAGATGCAGCGGAGGACATGATAGAAATCATCTCGATAAGGACCCGGTCTGTGCCGGAACGCTGCGAATGCTAGGCTTGTGGGGATTTTTGGGCCAATGCTGTTCAGCACTGCCCTATGCACATTCGGCATAATGCCCATGTGACGCCGCCTGTGCGGCAGACGTGTGACCTGTTTTGGTGCGTGTCCGGGAGGACGTGATGAATCTGGAAAGCAAATGGCTCGAGGACTTCAGTGCCCTGGCCGCCACCCGCAGTTTCTCGCAGGCGGCCGAACGGCGCTTCGTGACCCAGCCGGCGTTCAGTCGGCGGATCCGCAGCCTCGAAGCCGCGCTGGGGCTGACCCTGGTCAATCGCTCGCGCACGCCGGTCGAACTGACGGCGGCGGGGCAGTTGTTTCTGGTGACCGCGCGCACCGTGGTCGAACAGCTCGGCGAAGTGCTGCGCCATCTGCATCATCTGGAAGGCGGGCAGGGCGAGGTGATGCAGGTGGCGGCGGCGCACTCGCTGGCGCTGGGCTTTTTCCCGCGCTGGATCGCCCAGTTGCGCAACGAAGGGCTGAACATCGCCACGCGGCTGGTGGCGACCAACGTTGGCGACGCCGTGCACGCTTTGCGTGAAGGTGGCTGCGATCTGATGCTGGCGTTCTACGACCCGGATTCGGCGATGCAGATGGACCCGGAAATCTTCCCGTCGCTGCATTTGGGCCAGACCGAGATGCTGCCGGTGTGCGCGGCAGATCTGGATGGCAAACCGCTGTTCGATCTGGAAGGCGAGGCGAGCGTGCCGTTGCTGGCGTACAGCGCCGGGGCGTTTCTCGGCCGATCGGTGAACGGCTTGCTGCGCCAGCGCCAGTTGCGCTTCACCACGATCTACGAAACCGCAATGGCCGACAGCCTGAAAAGCATGGCCCTGGAAGGACTCGGCATCGCCTGGGTGCCGCAATTGAGTGTGCGCGCCGAACTGGCTCGCGGTGAACTGGTGGTGTGCGGCGGCCCGCAGTGGCATGTGCCGCTGGAGATCCGCCTGTACCGCTGCGCCCTGGTGCGCAAGGCCAACGTGCGGTTGCTGTGGCGCAAGCTTGAAGGCGGCGCCGCACAAAGCGCTTGAAGCTGATGAAGATCGAATGTGGGAGCGAGCCTGCTCGCGAATGCGCAGTGTCAGGCCCTGAGGTATCGTCTGACACAACGCTTTCGCGAGCAGGCTCGCTCCCACAGGGGGATTTTTGCGCTGTTCTTTCGCTGACCTCAAGGTCAATAAAACCGGGCGTTTCGCTCATTTGACAGATGGTCGTTTCAGGGGCTGTTTATTGCTTTCTTTGCGGTATACTGCGCGGCCTTCGGCCGGCACGTCCGGCCATTTTTCGTACAATCAAGCCACGCAACCTGCGTGGCTTGTTGTTTTATGACGCGCCTGCGGGCGCTCCAGAGAGAAGAGGCGCGACGATGAGTGCACTGGTTGGCGTGATCATGGGCTCCAAGTCCGATTGGTCCACCCTTAGCCACACCGCCGATATGCTGGAAAAGCTCGGCATCCCGTACGAGGTCAAGGTGGTTTCCGCCCACCGCACCCCGGATCTGCTGTTCCAGTACGCCGAAGAGGCTGAAAGCCGCGGCATCGAGGTGATCATCGCCGGTGCCGGTGGCGCCGCCCACCTGCCAGGCATGTGTGCGGCCAAGACCCACCTGCCGGTGCTGGGCGTGCCGGTGCAGTCGGCCATGCTCTCGGGCGTCGATTCGCTGCTGTCGATCGTGCAGATGCCGGCGGGCATTCCGGTCGCCACCCTGGCCATCGGCAAGGCCGGCGCAATCAACGCCGCCCTGCTCTCGGCGAGCATCCTCGGCGCCAAGCACCCGCAATTTCATGCGGTACTGAAAACCTTCCGTGCCGAGCAGACAGACAGCGTCCTGGACAATCCAGACCCACGTATTGCCTGAGGTTGTTGAGATGAAGATCGGTGTAATCGGTGGCGGCCAGTTGGGTCGCATGTTGGCTCTGGCGGGCACTCCGCTGGGGATGAACTTCGCTTTTCTCGACCCTGCGCCGGACGCTTGCGCCGCTGCGTTGGGCGAACACCTGCGGGCCGATTACGGCGATCAGGATCATCTGCGCCAACTGGCCGATGAAGTCGATCTGGTGACCTTTGAATTCGAAAGCGTCCCGGCTGAAACCGTGGCGTTTCTTTCGCAATTCGTGCCGGTCTACCCGAGCGCCGAAGCCCTGCGCATCGCCCGTGATCGCTGGTTTGAAAAGAGCATGTTCAAGGACCTCGGCATTCCGACCCCGGCCTTCGCCGACATCCAGTCGCAAGCCGACCTGGACGCCGCCGTCGCTTCCATCGGTCTGCCGGCCGTGCTGAAAACCCGCACCTTGGGTTATGACGGCAAGGGCCAGAAAGTCCTGCGCAAGCCGGAAGATGTTGCCGGTACGTTCGCCGAACTGGGCAGCGTTGCCTGCCTGCTGGAAGGCTTCGTGCCATTCACCGGCGAAGTGTCGCTGATCGCCGTGCGTGCCCGCGATGGTGAAACGAAGTTCTATCCACTGGTGCACAACACCCACGACAGCGGCATCCTCAAGCTGTCGGTGGCCAGCACCGATCACCCGTTGCAGGCGCTGGCCGAAGATTATTCCAGCCGTGTGCTCAAGCACCTCGACTACGTCGGCGTGATGGCTTTCGAGTTCTTCGAAGTCGACGGTGGCCTGAAAGCCAACGAAATCGCCCCGCGCGTGCACAACTCCGGGCACTGGACCACCGAAGGTGCCGAGTGCAGCCAGTTCGAAAACCACCTGCGCGCCGTGGCTGGCCTGCCGCTGGGTTCGACCGCCAAGGTCGGCGAGAGCGCGATGCTCAACTTCATCGGCGTAGTGCCGCCGGTGGAAAAAGTCATCGCCATCGAAGACTGCCATCTGCATCACTACGGCAAAGCTTTCAAGGCCGGACGCAAGGTCGGCCATGCCAACCTGCGCTGCGCCGACATGGCCACGCTGCAGGCGCAGATCATCAAGGTCCAAGCGCTGATCGCCGAGTAAACCAGTTTCATGTGGCAGCGGCGGAACCATTCAGGGGCCGCCGTTCTCTCATGGCAGGATGCGAAACACTGGCTAGTCTTTCGCATATCTTCCAAATCAGAGGGAAATGCCATGGGAATTATCGGAACCATCTTTATCGGCTTGATCGTCGGCCTGCTGGCTCGGTTCCTGAAACCGGGCGATGACAGCATGGGCTGGATCATGACCATCCTGCTCGGTATCGGCGGTTCGCTGGCAGCCACCTACGGCGGCCAGGCTCTGGGCATCTATCAGGCGGGCGAGGGCGCGGGTTTCCTCGGCGCACTGGTCGGCGCTGTCGTGTTGCTGGTGATCTACGGTCTGATCAAAAAGAACTGATCGAAAGCGACAAAGCCCTCTCGGCCCGCGCGGCCGGGAGGGCTAGAATGCGCGGCGACTCACCGTCCATTCCTCTGCCTGCCGAGCACCTTCATGCGCCGTCTTCTGTTGACTCTCCTCTTGCTGGGCAGCTATCTCGCCCACGCCGGCGAACTGCCGGAAACCGACTGGCTGGAACTGATGCCCAAGTCGGATCAAAAGGCCCTCGAGGCTATGCCGGAAATCGACCACAACTCCCCCGAAGCCACCGGCACTTTCACCGAGAAGGGTGGGATGAAGCAGGCCAAAGGTCTGCCAGCGGTGATGTATTCGACGAAAACCGTGGCGTCGATGAACGACAAGCACATCCGCATCGGTGGTTACCCGGTGCCGCTGGAATCCGACGCCAAGGGCCGCAGCACGTTGTTCTTCCTCGTGCCGTATCCGGGCGCCTGCATCCATGTTCCGCCACCGCCGCCCAATCAATTGGTGCTGGTGCGATATCCGAAGGGTTTGAAGCTGGACGATATCTACACACCGCTGTGGGTGACCGGCACGCTGAAAATCGAGAAGGTCAGCAATGACCTCGCTGATGCGGCGTATGCGCTGGAGGCGGAGAAGGTGCGGGTGGTGCAGGAGGCTGATCTCTAAAGCGCGCCGCACATAAATTTGGGAGCGAGCCTTTGTGGTGAGGGGATTTATCTGTAGTGAAGGGATTTATCTGTGGCGAGGGGATTTATCCCCGCTGGACTGCGCAGCAGGCCCCAGCTTTTGATTTAAAAAAAGCGGGGGCCGCTGCGCGACCCAGCGGGGATAAATCCCCTCGCCACATTCCTAGAGCGGCGTAGCAGCTACGCTGACACCCATCGTATGGCTCGCCCCCGGCGCCAGGGTCACCAGATCATCCATCACATTCGCCGTTTCGATGCACAGCATGCGCTGCCAGCCATCGTTGTCCATGTCCGGCAGGGCGGCGGCGCGGTCGATCCATGGGTTCCAGATCACCGCAGTGCGCGAGCCGGTAGAGGTCAGCACGATGCGTCGTTCCCAGGTCGGATCAACGATGCTCAATTGCGGCGGAACGTCGAGGTAGATGCGGTCGGTCTCGCCGGCGAAATGCAGATCGCCGCTCTGGCTGGCCGTGTTCCAGTCATCCAGGGTCTCGATGTAATTCAGCCCGGCCACGCCGTCGACATGCACATTACGCACGTCACTCACGGCGAAATAGGTGTGCAGCGCCTGACTCAGCGTGACGGTGTCAGTACCACGGTTATGACTGGTCAGGCTGTAATGCAGTTGATCCGCCAGATGCAGGGTCAGGGTCAGATCGACCTCGTGGGGCCAGCCCGGCAGGCCACCTTCCGGGTAGGGCAGCTTGAATTCGACCTTGATGCCGTCAGCCTCTGACTCGATGTTGCCCAATTCCCAGTCCATCGCCCGCACCAGGCCGTGCGCGGGGGCCGGCTGCTCGCCGGTGTACATGGCCTGCACGCTGCTCGGGTTGCGTTCGAATTTGCCGAACCACGGCCAGCACACCGGCACGCCGGCGCGGATGCTCTTGCCGGTCTTGAACTCGGCCTTGTCGTTGAGCCAGATGATCGGCGGCTGGCCGTCGATCTGATAACTGAGGATGTGCGCGCCTTGCTGGGCCACCAGCACTTCGGCCTTGCCGTGGCGGATGCGCCAGCAGTTCAGTTCATCCTGTTTCACGGCTTCAACGTTGGGCGTGTTCATGGGCAACTCTCGATCAGACACTGGGGACGACTATCGACCGCAAAACGGCCGCGAGGTTTAACGCGCGCGTGGCGGCACCGAACGGGTGCGACCGCTGCCGTCGATGGCGACGAAGACGAAAACCGCTTCGGTGACCTTGCGCCATTCGCTGGAGAGTGGGTCATCGCTCCACACTTCGACCATCATCTGGATCGAGCTGCGGCCGATTTCCAGGGTCTGGGTATAAAAGGACAACTGCGCGCCGACGGCGACCGGGACGAGAAACGCCATGCGGTCGATGGCGACAGTGGCAACGCGGCCACCGGCCACCCGGCTGGCCATGGCAGTGCCGGCCAGATCCATCTGCGCGACCAGCCAGCCGCCGAAAATATCGCCAAAGCCGTTGGTTTCGCGGGGAAGTGCGGTGATTTGCAGGGCCAGGTCGCCCTGTGGGATCGGATCTTCTTGTTCGAGCTCTATCATGCCGAGGGGCCTCTGACCCGTGACTCTTCGTGGGTATTGCGGGTGGTAGCCGTCTTCAAGAAAAACGATTCAACACCGAACACACTGCGTTCGTCACGTTTTCCATCAGGCGCCTAAAGGGAAACTCTGCGAAAAAGGCTAAATCCCGAGCAAAGGACGGGCCAACAACGTTTTCGCACAGCAACCTCTTACAAATCCTGCGCAGGTGGCGAGTATATCGGTCGATAGACCCCGCGACGACCACCCGGTTCTGATTTCGACCGTCAATTACGCGCCTCTATGTGCTTTTTCGAACAATTTGCTATGGTGCCGAACCTGTCCGAGCCACCGCCAGCGTTGTTGTGGCGACAGATTCGACTATAAGAGAAGCCCTTGCCATGACCACAGCGCCTTCGAGCCTCGCGCAGCCCGAGCAACCCGCACGACCGTTGACCCGCAATGACTACAAGACTCTGTCGCTGTCCGCCCTCGGCGGGGCGCTGGAGTTCTACGATTTCATCATCTTCGTTTTCTTCGCCACCGTCGTCGGCAAGCTGTTCTTCCCGGCCGACATGCCCGAGTGGCTGCGCTTGATGCAGACCTTCGGCATCTTTGCTGCCGGCTATCTGGCGCGCCCTTTGGGCGGCATCGTCATGGCGCACTTCGGTGATCTGCTGGGGCGCAAGAAGATGTTCACCCTGAGCATTTTCATGATGGCCGTGCCGACCCTGATCATGGGCCTGCTGCCGACCTACGCGCAGATCGGCATCTGGGCGCCGATCCTGTTGCTGCTGATGCGGGTGATCCAGGGTGCGGCGATTGGCGGTGAGGTGCCGGGGGCGTGGGTCTTCGTTTCCGAACACGTACCGCAAAAGCACATCGGTTATGCCTGCGGCACGCTCACCAGCGGCCTGACTGCCGGGATCCTCCTCGGCTCGCTGGTCGCCACGGCAATCAACAGCATTTATACCCCAGCCGAAGTGTCGGATTACGCCTGGCGGATCCCGTTCCTGCTCGGCGGCGTGTTCGGCCTGTTCTCTGTGTACCTGCGCCGCTGGCTGCACGAAACTCCGGTGTTCGCCGAACTGCAATTGCGCAAGGCACTGGCCGAAGAAGTGCCGTTGCGCGCGGTGCTGCGTGATCATCGCGGCGCCATCGCCATTTCGATGCTGCTGACCTGGCTGCTCTCGGCTGGCGTCGTCGTGGTGATTCTGATGACCCCGACCGTGCTGCAAACGGTCTACCACTTCTCGCCGACCACGGCGCTGCAAGCCAACAGCCTGGCCATCGTGTTCCTCAGCCTCGGCTGCATTGGCGCCGGCGCGCTGGCCGATCGCTTCGGCGCCGGTCGCGTCTTCGTCTTTGGCTGCCTCGGTCTGCTGATCAGCTCCTGGACCTTCTACCACAGCCTCGCCGACCACCCGGACTGGCTGTTCCCGCTGTACGCATTGACCGGTTTGCTGGTCGGTACCATCGGCGCGGTGCCGTACGTGATGGTCAAAGCGTTCCCGCCGGTGGTTCGCTTCAGTGGCTTGTCGTTCTCGTACAACGTCGCGTACGCGATCTTCGGTGGCTTGACGCCAATGGTGGTCAGTCTGCTGCTGAAAGAAAGCGCTATGGGCCCTGCCTACTATGTTGCGGTGCTGTGCGGGATGGGGATTCTGGTCGGGGCGTGGCTGTGGAAGAAGGGGCGCTAAAGCCCAGGATCTACTCCACCAATACCGGCCACTTCGCGAGCAGGCTCGCTCCCACAGTTGGAATGCATTTCAGTTGTGGGAGCGAGCCTGCTCGCGAATGGGGACGCCACAAATCATCCAGCAAAACCCGATGCTGGCCTTTCATCCAATTGTCATATTTCAGCCATAGAGTGTTCACATGGCCTGCTGATACTTGGCCCCGACTTAACACACCCTATCTGCTAGGAGTAAGGCATGAAACTGAAGCGTTTGATGGCGGCAATGACTTTTGTCGCTGCTGGCGTTGCGAATGCCAACGCGTTCGCCGCTGTTGACCCTGCTATCCCGAGCTACACCAAGACCACTGGTGTGTCGGGCAACCTGTCCAGCGTCGGTTCCGATACCCTGGCCAACCTCATGACCCTGTGGGCTGAGAACTACAAAAAAGAATACCCGAACGTCAACATCCAGATTCAGGCTGCCGGTTCTTCCACCGCGCCACCTGCACTCACCGAAGGCACCGCCAACCTGGGCCCGATGAGCCGCAAGATGAAAGACAACGAGCTGCAGGCTTTCGAACAGAAGTACGGCTACAAGCCGACGGCAATCCCGGTTGCCGTGGATGCCCTGGCGGTGTTCGTGCACAAGGACAACCCGATCAAGCACCTGACCATGGCTCAAGTCGATGCGATCTTCTCCTCGACGCGCCTGTGCGGTGCCAAAGCTGACGTCAAGACCTGGGGCGACCTGGGCGTAACCGGTGACCTGGCCAACAAGCCGGTCCAGCTGTTCGGCCGTAACTCGGTGTCCGGCACCTACGGCTACTTCAAGGAAGAAGCCCTGTGCAAAGGCGACTACAAGCCTAACGTCAACGAACAACCAGGTTCGGCGTCGGTGGTGCAGTCGATCAGCAGCTCGCTTAACGGCGTCGGCTACTCGGGCATCGGCTACAAGACCGCCAGCGTGAAAACCGTCGCTCTGGCCAAGAAAGAAGGCGGCGAGTTCATCGAAGACACCGAAGAAAACGCCCTGAACGGCAAGTATCCGCTGTCGCGCTTCCTCTACGTTTACGTCAACAAAGCCCCGAACAAGCCTCTGGCCCCGCTGGAAGCCGAGTTCGTGAAGCTGGTGCTGTCGAAACAGGGCCAGGAAGTGGTAGTGAAAGACGGCTACATCCCGCTGCCAGCCAAGGTTGCTGCCAAGGCACTGGCTGACCTCGGTCTGCAAGAAGGCGGCGCGGTCGCCAAGAAGTAACACCCTGAGGCCGGCCTGAAGCCGGACTCCTGTGGGAGCGAGCCTGCTCGCGAAGGGGTGGTCACATGCAGCATCGATGTGACTGACCCGACGCCTTGGCGAGCAGAAGCGCTCCTGCAACCACCAAATTCTCGACTCCGCTGCCGGACTTCCGGCTGGCGGATTTGCTGCGTCACTGCACTGTCATCTTTCTGTCATACAGGATCGCTAGGGTGTGCGCATGAATGATCTGGCCAATTCCCCAATGACTACGTCTTCCCCTCCCAAGCGCATTGATTTCAATACGCCTGAGCTGCAACGCAAGCGCCGCATCCGCGCGCTCAAGGATCGCTTCACCCGTTGGTACGTCCTCGTTGGCGGCCTGGCGGTGCTCGCGGCCATCACCCTGATCTTCTTCTTCCTCGCTTACGTTGTAGCGCCGTTGTTTCAAGGTGCCGACCTGACCGCGAAAGACTCGATCACCCCGGCCTGGATGCAGGACGCCGGCAAGCCGCTGATGATCTCGCTCGAAGAGCAGAATCAGGTAGCCATGCGTGTGTCCGACAAGGGCCAGGCGCTGTTCTTCGATCTCGACAGTGGCGCTGAATTGAGGCGTGTCGATCTGCCGCTGCCTGCGGGCGCCACCGTGACATCTATCGGCGAAGACCAGCCGGGTCATCCGCTGGTGGCCGTGGGGCTGTCCAACGGTCAGGCGCTGGTGTTCCGTCATACCTATAAAGTCAGCTACCCCGATGGCAAGAAAACCATCAGCCCGGCCATCGAATATCCCTATGGCGAGGCACCGATCGCGCTGAACGAAAGCGGTGGTGCGCTGGAGCACGTCAGCCTCAACGCCACCGACTCGACGCTGATGCTGGTCGGCTCCACCGGCTCGCAACTCAATGTGCTGTCGCTGACCAGCGAAGAAAACATGATGACCGGCGAAGTCACCAACGAGCAGACGCGTATCGATCTGCCGCAGATGACCGAGCCGGTGAAAAACATCTTCGTCGACCCGCGCCAGCAGTGGCTGTACGTGGTCAACGGTCGTGCCCAGGCCGACGTGTTCAGCTTGCGCGACAAGAGCCTCAACGGGCGCTACAAACTGCTGGAAAACGCTGACGCCCAAGTCACCGCCACCGCGCAGCTGGTCGGCGGTATCTCACTGATCGTCGGCGATTCCAAGGGCGGTCTGGCCCAGTGGTTCATGGCTCGCGATACCGATGGCGAGCAGCGTCTGAAGCAGATCCGCACCTTCCAGATGGGCACCACGCCGATCGTTGAAATCGCTGCCGAAGAGCGCCGCAAAGGCTTCCTCGCCCTTGATGCCAGCGGCAAGCTCGGCGTGTTCCACAGCACTGCACACCGCACGTTGCTGGTTGATCAGGTGGTTGAAGGCCAGGGCCTGTTTGGTCTGTCGCCGCGCGCCAACCGAGTGATCGTCGAAGCCGGCGGCAAGCTGCAGCCGTTGCTGCTCGACAATCCGCACCCGGAAGTATCGTGGAGCGCGCTGTGGAGCAAGGTCTGGTACGAGAACTACGACGAGCCTAAGTACGTCTGGCAATCGACCGCCGCCAACACCGATTTCGAACCGAAACTGAGCCTCTCGCCGCTGACCTTCGGCACCCTGAAAGCCGCGTTCTACGCCATGCTGCTGGCCGCGCCACTGGCCGTCGCTGCGGCGATCTACACCGCGTACTTCATGGCCCCGGGCATGCGCCGCAAGGTCAAACCGGTGATCGAACTGATGGAAGCGATGCCGACGGTGATCCTCGGTTTCTTCGCCGGCCTGTTCCTCGCGCCGTACGTAGAAGGCCATCTGCCGGGCATCTTCAGCCTGCTGATGTTGCTGCCGATCGGCATTCTGGTCGCCGGTTTCACCTTCACCCGCCTGCCCGAATCGATCCGCCTGAAAGTCCCGGACGGTTGGGAAAGTGCGCTGCTGATTCCGGTGATCCTGTTTGTGGGCTGGCTGTCGCTGTACATGAGTCCGTTCATGGAGAACTGGTTCTTCGGTGGCGACATGCGCATGTGGATCTCCCACGACCTGGGCATCACCTACGACCAGCGCAACGCTCTGGTGGTCGGTCTGGCCATGGGGTTCGCGGTGATCCCGAACATCTACTCGATCGCCGAAGACGCCGTGTTCAGCGTGCCGCGCGGCCTGACCCTGGGTTCGCTGGCCCTTGGTGCGACGCCGTGGCAGACCATGACCCGCGTGGTGATCCTGACCGCCAGCCCGGGCATCTTTTCGGCGCTGATGATCGGCATGGGCCGTGCGGTCGGCGAAACCATGATCGTGCTGATGGCCACCGGCAACACCCCGGTGATGGAGATGAACCTGTTCGAAGGCCTGCGCACCCTGGCCGCCAACGTCGCGGTGGAAATGCCCGAGTCGGAGGTCGGTGGCAGCCACTACCGCGTGCTGTTCCTCTCGGCGCTGGTGCTGCTGTTGTTCACCTTCGTCATGAACACCCTGGCAGAACTGATTCGTCAGCGTCTGCGCAAGAAATACTCGTCGCTTTAAGCAAAGGTAGAAGTCTGTGAAACAGAACTCCCTGAAAGGATGGTTCAAGAGCGGCGCCCCGGGCGTCTGGATCAGCGGTGGCGCGGTGTCCATCGCGGTCATCATGACCATTGGCCTGTTGGCGGTGATTGCCGTGCGCGGTCTCGGTCACTTCTGGCCGGCGGACCTGATCCACGCCCATTACGACGTACCGGGCCAGGCCAATCACCTGGTGATCGGCGAAGTGGTGCAGAAAGAAGAAGTGCCGCGCGCACGTCTGAAGAGCGCCGGTCTGCCGGTGCCGGACGAAGGTCCGGAATTCATGACCCGCGAGCTGATCAAGGTCGGCAACCGTGACCTGAACGGCAATGACTTCACGTGGATCGTCGGCGAGTGGCTGACCAAGCAGACCACACCTCCAGAATTGATGGCGATCGAGCGTCGCGAGTGGGGCAACTTCTACGGCTATCTGGTCAACGTCAAACAGGATGGCAAGGTCATCGCCGAGGGCGAGGCCGCATGGCCTGAGCTGCAAGCGCGCATCGATCGGGTGAACGATCTCGCGGCTCAACTGAAGACGCTGGAAAAAACCGACATCGGCGCAATCAACGCCGGTCTTGAACGCATCCGACTGCATGGGCGCAAGCTCGAGCTGGAAGGCAAACTCGACGCCACCGCACAAGCAGACATGGAGTCCGAGCGCGCCGAGCTGGACGCGCGCTACAAAGACATCGAAGCACGTCTGTCTGATTTGCATGCACAGTTCAACCGCGACGCCTTGACCGCCCGTGACGCCAACGGCAAGGAAATCGAAATCGGTCTGGGCAAAGTCGTGCATGCCTACCAGCCAAACGGCATGAGCACCTTGACCAAGGTTGGTTTCTACTTCAGCAAGATCTGGGAATTCCTCTCCGACGACCCGCGTGAAGCGAACACCGAAGGCGGGATCTTCCCGGCGATTTTCGGCACCGTGATGATGACCCTGATCATGGCGATGATCGTGACCCCGTTCGGCGTGCTGGCTGCGGTGTACCTGCGCGAATACGCCAAGCAGAACACCCTGACTCGCGTTATTCGCATCGCGGTGAACAACCTCGCCGGCGTACCGGCGATCGTCTACGGCGTGTTCGGTCTGGGCTTCTTCGTCTACGTGCTGGGTGGCTCGGTCGACCGCTTGTTCTTCCCTGAAGCTCTGCCGGCGCCGACGTTCGGTACGCCGGGCCTGCTCTGGGCTTCGCTGACCCTCGCGCTGCTGGCCGTGCCGGTGGTGATCGTGGCGACCGAAGAAGGTCTGGCGCGGATTCCCCGCACTGTGCGTGAAGGTTCGTTGGCTCTCGGCGCGACCAAAGCGGAGACGCTGTGGAAAATCGTTATCCCGATGGCCAGCCCGGCCATGATGACCGGGATGATCCTCGCCGTGGCCCGTGCCGCGGGTGAAGTGGCGCCGCTGATGCTGGTGGGTGTGGTGAAACTGGCGCCGTCGCTGCCGGTGGACGGCAACTACCCGTACCTGCACCTGGACCAGAAGATCATGCACCTGGGCTTCCACATTTATGACGTCGGCTTCCAGAGCCCCAACGTCGAAGCAGCCCGCCCGCTGGTGTACGCCACCGCGCTGCTGCTGGTGCTGGTGATCGCGACGCTGAACCTGTCGGCGGTGTATATCCGCAACCACCTGCGCGAAAAATACAAAGCACTGGATAGCTAAAGCCATTAGCCACAAGCGGCAAGCTACAAGCCGCTTTTGCTCAAACTTGCAGCTTGCAGCCAGAAGCTTGCAGCTACGAACGGAGTGAGACCCATGCAGCACGAAACACACAGCCACGGCATCAACATGTCTGCCCTGGGCCGCGACAAGCAGAGCCTGGACCTGGCGCAGGAAACCGTTGCCATCGAAGTACCGGGCCTGAGCCTGTACTACGGCGAGAAACAGGCACTGTTCGACGTCAGCATGAACATCCCGAAACAGCGCGTAACCGCGTTCATCGGCCCGTCCGGCTGCGGTAAGTCGACGCTGCTGCGTACCTTCAACCGGATGAACGATCTGGTCGACGGCTGCCGTGTCGAGGGCGCGATCAACCTGTACGGCAACAACATCTATCGCAAGGGCGAAGACGTGGCCGAACTGCGTCGTCGCGTCGGCATGGTGTTCCAGAAGCCCAACCCGTTTCCGAAGACCATCTACGAGAACGTCGTCTACGGTCTGCGCATCCAGGGCATCAACAAGAAGCGCATCCTCGACGAAGCCGTTGAGTGGGCGTTGAAAGGCGCGGCATTGTGGGACGAGGTCAAAGACCGTCTGCACGACTCGGCCCTCGGCCTGTCCGGTGGTCAGCAACAGCGTCTGGTGATCGCGCGCACCATCGCGGTTGAGCCGGAAGTGCTGCTGCTCGACGAACCGTGCTCGGCTCTCGACCCGATCTCGACACTGAAAGTCGAAGAGCTGATCTACGAGCTGAAGTCCAAGTTCACCATCGTCATCGTTACCCACAACATGCAACAGGCGGCACGGGTGTCCGACTACACCGCGTTCATGTACATGGGCAAACTGGTGGAATTCGGCGACACCGATACCCTGTTCACCAATCCGGCGAAGAAGCAGACCGAAGACTACATCACCGGTCGCTATGGCTAACCGTGCAGCTGCAAGCCGCAAGCTTCAAGCGGCAAGTAAGAGCGGTTCGAGTACGACACAAATCAGCTTGCGGCTTGTAGCTTGCAGCTCATGGCTTTTGCGGAGCAAATCATGATTTCGAAGGAAGGTTTAACCCATCACATTTCCGCGCAGTTCAACGCCGAACTGGAAGAAGTGCGCAGCCACCTCCTTGCCATGGGCGGGCTGGTCGAGAAGCAGGTCAACGACGCGGTCACTGCGCTGATCGAGGCCGACTCCGGCCTGGCTCAGCAGGTCCGTGAGATCGATGACCAGATCAACCAGATGGAACGCAACATCGACGAAGAATGTCTGCGCATTCTCGCCCGTCGTCAGCCGGCAGCCTCCGACCTGCGTTTGATCATCAGCATTTCCAAGTCGGTGATCGACCTTGAGCGTATCGGCGACGAAGCCACCAAGATCGCCCGCCGCGCCATCCAGTTGTGCGAAGAAGGTGAAGCGCCGCGCGGTTACGTCGAGGTTCGTCACATTGGCGACCAGGTGCGCAACATGGTTCGTGATGCGCTGGACGCCTTCGCCCGTTTTGACGCCGATCTGGCCTTGTCGGTGGCGCAGTACGACAAGATCATCGACCGCGAATACAAAACCGCTTTGCGTGAGCTGGCCACCTACATGATGGAAGACCCGCGCTCTATCTCGCGGGTGCTGAGCATCATCTGGGTCCTGCGTTCGCTGGAGCGCATCGGCGATCATGCGCGCAACATCTCCGAACTGGTGATCTACCTGGTGCGCGGCACCGACGTGCGCCACATGGGCCTCAAGCGCATGAAAGAAGAAGTTGAAGGCACAAGCGCTGAAACCGCTAATGTTCCGGGCGAAGCTGACGATAAGTAAGATTGCCTGAGAAAAGCGCCCGGCCCTCTGGCCGGGCGTTTTTGTTTCTGCTTTTCGGAGGCAGATACGGATCGGAAAGCGCATTAAAAAGCAGCACCCGCGAACGAAAAGTCCCGGCGTGACTGAAGAGTTTTGGCAATGTGCCATCAGCCAGCGTTATGCTTGCCGGGATTTTAATAGGGGTGTTGGATGAGCAAGATCAGTGTGTTGGTCGTGGACGATGCTTCGTTCATTCGTGACCTGGTGAAAAAGTGCCTGCGTAATTACTTCCCGGGGATCCGCACCGAGGACGCCATCAACGGCAAAAAGGCCCAGGCCATGCTGGCCAAAGAGGCTTTCGACCTGGTGCTGTGCGACTGGGAAATGCCGGAAATGTCCGGCCTCGAACTGCTGACCTGGTGCCGCGAGCAGGACAACCTCAAGACCATGCCGTTTGTCATGGTCACCAGCCGTGGCGACAAGGAAAACGTCGTGCAGGCGATTCAGGCCGGCGTTTCCGGCTACGTCAGCAAGCCGTTCACCAACGAGCAGCTGCTGACCAAGGTCAAGCAGGCACTGAACAAGGTCGGCAAGCTCGACACCTTGATGAACAGCGCGCCGACCAAGATGAATTCGGCATTCGGCAACGATTCCCTGAGCGCACTGACCGGCGGCAAGCCTGCCGTGGTCGGCGGCGCTGCGGCCAGGCCTGCCGCTGCTGCACCCGCTCCAGCCGCTGCACCGTCGCGCGGCTTGCTCAACAGCCCGCCAGTTCAGGCGCCCGGTGCATCCAAGGCGCCGGTGGGCGGTCGTGGTCAGGGCCAGTTGCGCCTGCCGAGCGGTACTCAGCAATGCGTGATCAAGGCCTTGAGCATCAAGGAAGCCCTGCTGGTAGTGAAGCGCACCGAAACCCTGCCGCAGATCCTCGACAGCGCTGTGCTCGATCTGGAGCAGGGTGACAACGCCGAGATCGCGCGGCTCAACGGTTATCTGCACGCCATCGTCGCCCACGAGCAAAAAGCTGACAGCGACTGGCTGCAACTGACCTTCCGCTTCGTCGACCAGGATGCGCAGAAGCTCGACTACATCTCGCGCCTGATCGCCCGCGGCACGGCGCAGAAGCACTTCGTACCCGGCGCGTAAGCTTCGTCGCCCGATAGGCCGCCTTCGCGAGCAGGCTCGCTCCCACAGAGATCACACCGAACCTGTGGAAGCGAGCTTGCTCGCGAAGGGGCCATCAAAAGCACCACCCATCTCCCGCGCTGGCCATTTTGAAACATCTGTCGACTAGCCTGGTCTGTCTCAGCTGCTAGGCTGATTCCCAGGCCTTCCTTCGACAGACTTTTGCCCATGCTCGCGCGCCTGCTGTTTTTCTGCGGTCTCTGCCTGGCCTCCCAGCTGGCGATGGCCATGACCATCTACAAATCCACCGACGCCAACGGCGTGGTCTCGTACAGCGACCGCCCGAGCAAAGGCGCGAAAGTGTTCGTGTTTCAGGACCGCATGGTCGAGCGCCTCGACCGCCAGGTGTACCTGGACATCAAGAAGCAGAAGGGCGTCGACGTGGTGTTTGCGCGCAACGATCTGTACGCGCCGGTTGAGGTTGCCCTGGCCTTCATCGGCACGAGCAATGTGCGTGGCGCGCCGTCGCGAGCGATCCGTCGTGTGCTGCCACCGCGCAGCAACACGCGGCTGGCGCTGCTGACGGCGATCAGTCGTGACCAGCCGCTGGTGTATTCGCCGCAGTTCCAGTATTCACTGGGCGACCCCGCAGGCACCGCACAGAGCTATCGCTATCCGCTGCCCTGGCGTGGCGGGCCGTTTCGCCTGAGCCAGGGCGCCAACGGCCAGTACAGCCACTACGGGCCGAAAAACCGCTACGCCATGGACATCGCCATGCCGGTGGGCACGCCGATCATCGCCGCGCGAGCGGGAGTGGTAGTCAAGACCGAGAACTCCCAGAGCGGGCGCGGCACCGATGCCTCCGGCAATTTCGTGCGGGTGCTGCACGACGACGGCACCATGGGCGTATACCTGCATCTGAAACAGGGTTCGGTGAGCGTGCGCGAAGGCCAGCGGGTCAAGGTCGCCAGCCCGCTGGCGCTGTCGGGCAACACCGGCAACAGCAGCGGCCCGCACCTGCACTTCGTGGTGCAGCGCAATACCGGCGAAGGGCTGGTGTCGATTCCCTATCAGTTCAACCAGCCGCTGGGGGCGTTGCCCAACTTTGCGCTGGGCAAGCAGTAGGCGCGATAGGGTGTTGAGGGTTTTTGTGGCGAGGGGATTTATCCCCGTTGGGCCGCGAAGCGGCCCCAAATATTGCAACTCTGTACTAACTGACTGCATTCAATGGTTTTGGGACGGCTGCGCCGTCCAACGGGGATAAATCCCCGCGCCACAAGAGCCCCCCAAACTCCCATCAATCGAGCATCAACACCTTGGCCAAAACAATCTTCGGCCCTTTCATCTTCTTGATGATGATCCGCAGGCCTTCGACTTCCAGCACTTCTTCCTCTTCCGGCACCCGTTTCAGGGTTTCGTAAACCAGCCCGGCAAGGGTTTCCGCTTCGATGTGATCGAGATCGATGCCGAGCAGGCGCTCGACCTTGAACAACGGCGTATCGCCACGCACCAGCAACTTGCCCGGCTGATAGGCGAGGATGCCGCGCTCTGCCTTGCGGTGTTCGTCCTGGATATCGCCGACCAGCACTTCCAGCACGTCTTCCATGGTCAGGTAGCCGATGATGTTGCCGTCAGCCTCCTCGACCACGGCGAAGTGCGAGCCACCCTTGCGGAACTGCTCCAGCAGCTGCGACAGCGGCATGTGCCGCGATACGCGCTCCAGCGGGCGGGTCAGCTCGGCCAGGTTGAACGACTCGGGAATGTGGTCCAGCGCCGCCAGTTCCAGCAGCAGATCCTTGATGTGCAGCAGGCCGACGAACTCCTGGCGCTCGCTGTCGTACACCGGATAACGGCTGAACTTGTGGCGACGGAACATCGCCAGGATTTCCTTCAGCGGCGCGTTGAATTCCAGGGTGATCAGGTCTTCGCGGGAGTTGGCCCAGTCCACCACTTCCAGCTCGCCCATTTCCACTGCCGAGGCCAATACGCGCATGCCCTGATCGCTGGGATCCTGGCCACGGCTGGAGTGCAGAATCAATTTCAGTTCTTCGCGGCTGTAATGGTGTTCATGGTGCGGGCCGGGTTCACCTTGCCCGGCGATACGCAGAATCGCGTTGGCGCTGGCGTTGAGCAGGTAGATCGCCGGGTACATCGCCCAGTAGAACAGGTACAGCGGCACCGCCGTCCACAGCGACAACAGCTCGGGTTTGCGGATCGCCCACGACTTGGGCGCCAGCTCGCCGACCACGATGTGCAGGTACGAAATGATGAAGAACGCGGTGAAGAACGACACGCCTTTGATGATCTCGGGCGAGTCGACGCCGACTGCGCTCAGCAGCGGCTCGAGAATATGCGCGAACGCCGGCTCACCGACCCAGCCCAGACCGAGGGAGGCGAGGGTGATGCCGAGCTGGCACGCCGACAGGTAGGCATCGAGCTGACTGTGCACGGTGCGCAGGATGTGCCCGCGCCAGCCGTGTTGTTCAGCGATAGCCTCGACCCGGGTCGAGCGCAATTTGACCATGGCGAATTCCGCTGCAACGAAAAAGCCGTTGAGCAAAACCAGGATCAGAGCAAAAAGAATCATGCCGAAGTCGGCAAAAATGGTAGCGAGGGACAAGCCAGGGGAAGGGTCCATGATGGAGTTTTGCGGGTTCCGTGTGATTCGAAAGTAGGGAGAAACAGCGCCTGAAAAGCAGGCACAAGTCAGCCAATGTAGCGGCTGACCGTGCGATTGCCTAGTGGCGTGTGCCGGGCGGCATCACTCGGTGGCGCTGATCGCCCGTGCGCTGGCCACCTGGGCCGGGGCGAAATGGCAGGTGAACGTGCTGCCGTGGCCGGGCACGCTGCTGATCTCCATGCGCGCGCGGTGGCGCAGCAGCACGTGCTTGACGATGGCCAGGCCGAGGCCGGTGCCGCCAGTGTTGGAGTTACGGCTGGAGTCGACGCGGTAGAAACGTTCAGTCAGGCGCGGCAAGTGTTTGCTGTCGATGCCGATGCCGGAATCCTGCACGCTCAGGTGCGCGCCCTGATCGTCGCCCCACCAGCGAATGCGGATGTTGCCCTCGGCCGGGGTGTACTTGACCGCGTTGAACACCAGATTGGAAAACGCACTGCGCAGCTCGGCCTCGCTGCCCTTGAGCAGCACTCCGGCATTGGCCTCGAGGCTGATGCGCTGGTTCTTCGCCCCGGACAACTGCTGCGCATCGCTGGTGATCGATTGCAGCAGTGTGTCGATCTGTACTGGCTGGTTGTCCGACGGATAGTCGGTGGCTTCCAGCTTGGCCAGCAGCAACAGGTCGTTGAGCAGTGTCTGCATGCGCCCGCCCTGTTGCTGCATCTGCTGCAGGGCACGGCTCCAGCGCGGGTTCACTTCCTCGACATTGTCCAGCAGGGTTTCCAGATAGCCGCAGATCACCGTCAGCGGTGTACGCAGTTCGTGGGAGACGTTGGCGATGAAATCCTTGCGCATCTGTTCCAGCTGATGAATGCGCGTCACGTCGCGGACCAGCATCAGGTGTTCATTGTTGCCGTAGCGGGTCAGGTACAGCTGAATGCGCACGCGATCATTGGTCGGCGAAGGGATTTCCAATGGCTCGGCGAAGCTGTCCTGCTCGAAGTATTCCTTGAAGCGCGGATGGCGCACCAGGTTGGTCACCGGTTGGCCGCTGTCCTGCGGAGTCTTCAGGCCGAGCAGGGTTTCGGCGGCGCGGTTCCACCATTCGAGGTTGCCGTCGCTGTCGAGCATGATGACCGCGTCTTTCAGCGCGGCGGTGGACTCCTGCACCCGGTCGATCACCGCTTGCAGACGTCCGCGCACCCGTTGGTCGCGGCGTTGCAGGTGATAGATGCTGTCGAACACCTCGCCCCACAGACCATAGCCATCGGGCGGTGCTTCGTCGGGTTGATGCTGGCGCAGCCATTCGTGCAGACGCAGCAATTGCTTGAGCGTCCAGGCCAGATAAAGTCCCAGACCCGCCGCGAGGCTCCAGCCGTAATAGCCGGTGATCAGGCCGATCACCAGGCAGGCGGTGACCAGCAACAGCATGTGGCGAATCAGGGTGCCATGCCAGTTTTGATTCACAGAGGCGTCCTTAGCCGCAGCTTCAAGTTTCAAGCTACAAGCTGCAAGTCAGAGCGGCTCGCTGTTTCTTGCCGCTTGTAGCTGAAAGCTTGCAGCTGCTTTCATGCTTTTGTGGAGAACCGGTAGCCGGTGCCGCGCACGGTTTGTACCAGATTTTCGTAAGCGTCGCCGAGGGCCTTGCGCAGGCGCCGGATGTGCACGTCGACGGTGCGCTCTTCGACATACACGTTGCCGCCCCAGACCTGATCGAGCAACTGGCCACGGGTGTACGCGCGTTCCTGATGGGTCATGAAGAATTGCAGCAGGCGGTATTCGGTCGGGCCCATCTCGGCGGGTTTGCCGTCGATGGTCACGCGGTGGCTGATCGGGTCGAGCAGCAGGCCGCCGACTTCGATCGGCGCTTCGCCATCGGTCGGTCCGGCGCGGCGCAGTACAGCCTTGAGGCGGGCGACCAGTTCACGCGGCGAAAACGGTTTGGTGATGTAGTCGTCGGCGCCGACTTCCAGGCCCTGGATCTTGTTGTCCTCTTCGCCCTTGGCAGTGAGCATGATGATCGGGATGTCCCCGGTCAGCTCGTCACGCTTGAGGCGCCGGGCCAGTTCGATGCCTGAGGTGCCGGGCAGCATCCAGTCGAGCAGGATCAGGTCCGGTTTGCGGTCGACGATGATGGCATGCGCCTGCTGCGAGTTCTCTGCCTCGAGGCAGTCATAGCCGGCCATTTCCAACGCCACGGCGATCATTTCGCGAATGGGCGCTTCGTCGTCGACGATCAGAATGCTCCTGCCAACCATGCCTTAATCCTCTTGTCATTTAACTGTCTTGCGCCGCATTAGATAACGGAATTATTGCAGTCGTGTGACAGTATTTCAGGCCGGCAACATTTGCACCCATCCTCGACTAAGCTCTAAGTCCGAATCCTGACAACCACAAAAGAAGGTTTCCATGACTCAGATGACTGCTTCGTTCAAAGCCCTGCTGCTGGCCGCCGCCCTGACATTGCCGGGGCTGGCCATGGCGGCCGATCCGGCGATGGAAAAGGACGGCATGTACACCGACCACAAGGGCATGACCCTGTACACCTTTGCCAAGGATTCCGCTGGCAAGTCCGCGTGCAATGACAAGTGCGCGGCAAACTGGCCGCCGCTAATGGCGACAGCGAATGACAAGTCGATGGGGGACTGGACTGTAATCACTCGTGATGATGGCAGCAAGCAATGGGCCTACCAAGGCATGCCGCTGTACACCTTTGTGATGGACAAAAAGGCCGGCGACATGACCGGCGACGGCAAAATGGACGGCGCATGGAAAGTCGCCAAGGCCAAATAACCGAGACGCACAAAACTGTGGGAGCGAGCCTGCTCGCGAAAAGCGGTGTGTCAGTTATCGCAGAGGTGACGGACATGACGCCTTCGCGAGCAGGCTCGCTCCCACAGGTGTCATGCATCAGCGCAGTGCGTAATCCAGCACGATCCCGACAAAGATCGCCAAGCCTGCCCAGTGGTTATGCAAGAACGCCTGGAAGCAGCGCATGCGGTCTTTGCTGCGCGTGTACCAGAACTCCCACGCATAACACCCGGCAGCCACCAGCAAACCGAGGTGGAACCAGATCCCCAGCTCGAACTTCGACCCGGCCAGGATCAGACAGCCCAATGACAGCGCCTGCAAGCTGAGGATGATCACCCGATCCGCCTCGCCAAACAGGATCGCCGTGGATTTCACGCCGATCTTCAGGTCGTCATCGCGATCGGTCATTGCGTAATAAGTGTCATAACCCACCGTCCACAGCAGATTGGCGATCCACAGCAACCACGCCGCTGCTGGCAACTCGCCGGTCTCAGCGGTAAAGGCCATTGGCATTCCCCAGGAAAACGCCGCCCCCAGCACCACTTGCGGGTAGTAGGTGTAGCGCTTCATGAACGGATACGTGAATGCCAGAGCCAGACCGCCCAGCGACAGCCAGATCGTCGGCGCATTGGTGCACAGCACCAGCAGAAAGCTGATGCCCATCAGCACGGCAAAGAACACCAGCGCTTCCTTCGAGCTGATCCGGCCAGCGGCGAGCGGCCGTTGCGCGGTGCGTTTGACGTGGCCGTCGACCTTGCGGTCGGCCCAGTCGTTGATCACGCAGCCGCCGGCACGGGTCAGCACCACGCCGAGGACGAAGATGACGATGTTGGCCAGCGACGGCGAACCCTTGCCGGCAATCCACAACGCCCACAGCGTCGGCCACAGCAGCAGGTAAATGCCGATCGGCTTGTCCATGCGCGTCAACTGAACGAAATCCCAGGCGCGCGGGTTCAGACGGTTGAGGGACTTGAGCAGGCTCTGATACATCAGCAATTCTCCGGATGGGCGCGGGCGGCGTCCCACAGGCTCGGCAGGAAGATTTCCGCGACCAGCACGCTCAGCGCACCACGGTCGAAACGCGAACGCCGGCCCCACAGCTCAGGGGCTTGCACCGCTGGCGGCAACCATTGTTCAGGGTAGTGGCAGACTTCAATCGCGCGGCGCTGAAATGCCCGATCGCAAAACAGCAATTCGCCCAGCGAGCGGCTGCCCAGTTCATCCATGTGCAAACCATCGCCTTGCAGAGCCGCCCGCGAGGCGACGCTGCGGGCAAACACCCAGGCTTCGCCATGACCACGCAAATACACCTCACGCACCCAGCCTTCGCTGCCCTCGGCCAGATCCAGCGCCGCGCATTCATCAGCGCGCAGGGTGTCCCAGCCTTCGAACAACGGCGACACGCTGAAGCCATCCTCGGACAAACGGGTCAAACGGCGGGTCAGCGAACCTTCGTCGAACAACCAGTCTAGGGTCAACGGATCGGGGCGGGGCGTCAGGCGGTCTTGGGTCAGCCAGAGCGGGGCGGGGCAGGCATTTGAATGTTGCACAATGAGTCATTATTGGCCGCAAATGAGGCGGCGAGCTTACCATGGCGGGCGACAGGATTGAGCGGCGCCGGCCGCCGTTGCGCCGAACAGGCTTGCATCTGCGCGGCACCCTCAGTACAAAACGCCCTGAGCCGGATGGCAACGCAGCACCCATCGACCGTCCGCGCCGGCACTAGGCCTGAACCCTGAGGAAGTACCTGAATGAAGAAGTGGCAATGTATCGTCTGTGGCCTGATCTATAACGAAGCCGATGGTTGGCCGGATGACGGCATCGCGGCGGGCACCCGCTGGGAAGACGTACCGGCAGACTGGCTGTGCCCCGACTGCGGCGTCGGCAAAATGGACTTCGAAATGATTGAAATCAACTAAGCAAATCAGAGGAGTAAGGCATGAGCGCACCAGTCGTCATCATCGGCACCGGGCTTGCGGGCTATAACCTGGCCCGCGAGTTTCGCAAGCTCGACAGCGAAACTCCGCTGCTGTTGATTACCGCCGATGACGGCCGCTCTTACTCCAAGCCGATGCTCTCCACCGGTTTCGGCAAGAACAAGGACGCCGACGGCCTGAGCATGGCCGAACCCGGCGCCATGGCCGAGCAGTTGAAAGCCGAGGTGCGCACCCACACGCGCATCAGCGGTATCGACGCCGGCCACAAACGCTTGTGGATCGGTGAAGAAGCCGTGCCCTATCGCGACCTGATTCTGGCCTGGGGCGCGGAAACCGTGCGCGTGCCGATCGAAGGCGACGGCGCGGAACTGGTGTTCCCGATCAACGATCTCGAAGACTACGCGCGCTTCCGTGCCGCAGCGGCGGGCAAGCGTCGGGTGTTGTTGCTCGGCGCCGGGTTGATCGGCTGTGAGTTTGCCAATGACCTGATCCTCGGCGGCTACGAAGTGCAACTGGTCGCGCCGTGCGAACAGGTCATGCCGATGCTCTTGCATCCCGCCGCTGCAGCGGCCGTGCAGGCCGGGCTGGAAAGTATCGGGGCGAAGTTTCACCTCGGCCCGGTGCTGACCCGGCTGGAGAAAGTCGCCGATGGCCTCGAAGCGCACCTGTCCGACGGCCAGATCATCCCGTGCGACGTGGTGGTGTCGGCGATCGGCCTGCGCCCGCGCATCGATCTGGCAGCGGCTGCCGGCGTGCAGATCAATCGCGGCGTGATGGTCGATCGTTACCTGAAGACCTCCCACGCCAACATCTACGCCTTGGGCGACTGCGCCGAAGTCGACGGGCTCAATCTGCTCTACGTGATGCCGCTGATGAGTTGTGCACGGGCGCTGGCGCAAACGCTGGCGGGAAACCCGACGGCCGTCAGCTACGGTCCGATGCCGATCACCGTGAAAACCCCGGTGTGCCCGCTGGTGGTTTCGCCGCCGCCACGGGGCAGCGAAGGCATTTGGAGCGTCGAAGGGCAGGGCGCCGACATCAAAGCGCTGTGCCACAGTGCCGACGGTCAGTTGCTCGGTTACGCCCTGACCGGCGGGGCGGTCATGGAAAAACTGGCCCTGAACAAACAGCTGCCGCCGCTGCTGGCGTAAATGCCGGTCGTTCTGTCGCAAACACCGCTCTTTTGCCCCGACAAAGGTCTTGGGGAGACTGGCGCCGCCGTTGGCGGCGTGCCATTCTCACTCCCGTCTGCCGCAGAGTAGAGCCTGCGGCGCCTTGGGCGCTGTTCCAACGAGAACAGCACGGACATAACAACAAAAAACCGTCAAAGGGGCTTCACTAATGCGTAAACCAGAACTCGCCGCTGCAATCGCCGAAAAGGCCGACCTGACCAAAGAACAGGCCAACCGCGTCCTCAATGCCGTCCTCGAAGAAATCACCGGCGCCCTGCACCGCAAGGACAGCGTGACGCTGGTCGGTTTCGGCACCTTCCTGCAGCGCCACCGCGGCGCCCGCACCGGCAAAAACCCGCAGACCGGCGAGCCGGTCAAGATCAAGGCCAGCAACACCGTTGCGTTCAAGCCAGGCAAATCGTTGAAAGACAGCGTCAATCCTTGATGGCGGCGTGCTCCCCTGAATGACGGGGAGAACCGCAAATGAGAAATGGGCACACCGATTGCGGTCGGGTGCCCATTTTTTGTGGCTGTCTGTTGGCTTACTGGCGTCGGAAGCAGGCCTTGCCGTTGCCGAAATCCACGGCCAGGCAGTTTGGCTCGATCGCCAGTTGCAGGTCCTGGAACAGCCCGCCCAGATCGCTGTTGGAGGCAGGCTTGGTTTTGCTTTCCAGCACTACTGTCTGGTTCTCGACTTTCCAGGTGCCTTTGGCAAAGCCATCGGCGCTGCCATACGCCACACCGGCATCAAAGGTGCGGTCCTTTCGCAACAGCAACTCGGCGCCCATTTCCATTGCGCCCGTCAGGTAGTAATGGCCGTCCAATGGTGGGGTTTCCGCTGACGCGTGGGTGATGGGCAGCCACATGAGCGCGGCGAAAAACAGTGGTTTCAGTTCCATGAAGTAAAGCTCCAGACCTGCGTTTCAAGGGGATTTGCTTGGGCTCGGATCTTTAACCAAGCCTGCAGGATATGAATTATGTAAGAAGTATCCCTGAGTTTTGTCAGAGTATTTTCTGGCATGAGGTGAAGGCATTGCCGGGGAAAAATACATCAATAACTATCGAGTTCGCTGTGGAGCGGCGTATATGTTGAACATACAAGTTTCAATTATGTGAAATGCCATCATTTTGCTAGCACTTTTTTCGTTGCTCGTTGTCGTCTGCGAAAGGTTAAAAGATGCCGGTCTTTATTCAGAAGTGTCCTACTTCTATTTTTTTCCGGATTTGTCATGCTGCACGCCGCTCAAGGACATGAGCGTCCGGTAAACTCGCCCGTCTGCAACGGGAGGCTCTGGATCAATGGTTTCGCAGGACCATGGTGAATGCGCTGTATATCAATCGGCCTCAGGGAAACCCCTGCGACATATAGGGCGATCTCCTACAGACCGCAATGAACAGTTCGTCTTGTTGTTTAATCAGATGCTTGCTAGTGGCCATCATAGTGATTACGATGCGCCCACTTGAAAGAGCACATCTCAATTGGATGAGTCGCTGAACTGCTCTTCGATACTGTCCCGCGTTGCTGAAACTCCATTCGCGCGCATGACTGTAATCCTTAATAAAGGCCATGGATGTCCTACTCAAGCAAACTTTCCGCCCATTACCTCGAACTCGCAAAAGTCTCTGTTTCCAAAGAGAATTTCGCGGGCGAAGACGTTCGTTTTTCGAGCGAATTCGAGGCGCTGGAAAGTGAGCTGGCCAAGGCTTCGTCGATGCACGAAAGCGGGCAGATCGACTGGCTGAAAATCCGCGAAAACAGCGAAAATCTGCTGCGTACCCAATCCAAGGATCTGCGTGTCGGCGCCTGGCTGACCTGGTCGCTGTACCAGCGCGAATCCTTCCCCGGGCTGCTCGCCGGCCTCGGTCTGCTGCACCATCTGTCGGAAAACAACTGGGCCGACGTCCACCCGCTCAAACCCCGCACCCGTGCCGCCGCGATCGGCTGGCTGGTGCCGCGTCTCGAGCAGGTCATCACCGAAAACATTGCGATCAAAGAGCAGTTGCCGATGTTCCGGCAGCTATCCGAGCACCTGGCCGGCCTTGAGGCCGCGTGCACTGAGCATCTGGGCGATGACGCGCCGCTGCTGCTGCCGATCTCCCGCCGCCTGAAAACCATGATTCAGCGCGCCGCCGACAACCAGCCGGCACCCGGTGTGGTGGGCGCGGCGGTGGCGCAGGTCAAGCAGGCCGCGACCCAGCTGCTCACCCCCGGCGCGCCGATCGACAACGAGCGGGATGCGCACAAAGCCCTGCGCGCCCAGCAGGAAAGCGCGCGCCCGCTGTGTGCCTGGTGGCTCAAGCAGAAGGCTACCGATCTGCGCGCCCTGCGCCTCAATCGCACGCTGTTGTGGATGACCATCGACGCGGTGCCCGAGCGCAACGCCGAGCAGATCACCGTGCTGCGCGGTCTGCCGCTGGAAAAGCTCAAGCTCTATCAGGACCGTTTCGATCAGGGCAAATACGCCGACCTGCTGGTGGAACTGGAGGCGAGCCTGGCGAAGGCGCCGTTCTGGTTCGATGGCCAGAGGATGGTCTGGGAATGTCTCCAGAACCTCAACGCCGAATTGGCAATGCGCGAAGTGGAAATCCACTTCGCGCTTTTGATTCAGCGCCTGCCGGGCATCATCGAGTTGCGCTTCCATGACGGCGCGCCGTTTGCCGATCCGTCCACTCGGGCGTGGATCGCCGCCAATGTCATGCCGCACCTGCAAAGCGCCAGCGCGCCGCGCAAGGTCGAAAGCGAGAACGTCGAAACCCAGCCGGCGTGGGAAAAAGCCCTCGAGGAAGTCCAGCCGATCCTGCGCAAGGAAGGCTTGAAGCCGGCCGTGCAGATTCTCAAGCAGGGCCTGCAATCGGCCCACGGTGGCCGTGAACGCTTCTTCTGGCAGTTCACCCTCGCGCGGCTGTGTTTCCTGGCCAAGAAATACGAACTGGCCAAGAACCAGCTCGAAACCCTCGATCAGACATTACAGGACTCAGGCCTGCACGCCTGGGAGCCCGATCTTGCATTGCAAGTGCTGCACCTGCTGCACAGTTGCTGCGAGTTGTTGCCGCAGAACCACGCCGTACGTGAAAGCAAGGAAGAGATTTATCGCAGGCTGTGCCACCTCGACCTCGAAGTGGTACTCGAATAGGCCCCAGGGCCACAACCGCAAGGAGAAAAGCCATGGCCAAAGAAGGCTCGGTAGCCCCCAAGGAACGCATCAACGTCACCTTCAAACCCGCCACCGGCGGAGCTCAGGAAGAGATTGAACTGCCGCTGAAGCTGCTGGCAATCGGTGACTACACCCACCGCAAGGACGATCGCAAAATCGAAGATCGCAAGCCGATCAGCATCGACAAGATGACCTTCGACGAAGTGTTGGCCAAGCAAGAGCTGGGTCTGACGCTGAGCGTGCCGAACCGTCTGCAGGAAGATGGCGAGGCTGAAGAGCTGGCCGTGCAATTGCGCGTCAATTCGATGAAGGACTTCAACCCGGCCAGCCTGGTCGAGCAAGTGCCTGAGCTGAAAAAACTGATGGAACTGCGCGATGCGCTGGTGGCCCTCAAAGGCCCGCTGGGTAACGCACCTGCGTTCCGTAAAGCGATCGAAGGCGTGCTCGCCGACGACGAATCCCGCGGTCGCGTACTCGGTGAGCTGGGCCTGAACGCCGCAGCCCCGGACGCCTGAGACTCCAGTAGCCAAGGAAGCCAACACAATGAGCACTAGCGCAGCACAAGAGAAGAGCGCCGCCAGCGGCGAATACAGCATTCTCGACAGCATCATCGCCGAAACCCGTCTGACCCCGGACGACGAAGCCTACGACATCGCCAAGCGTGGCGTGTCGGCGTTCATCGAAGAGCTGCTCAAGCCGCAGAACAACGGTGAGCCGGTCAAGAAAGCCATGGTTGACCGCATGATCGCCGAGATCGATGCCAAGCTCAGCCGTCAGATGGACGAGATCCTGCACCACCCGAGTTTCCAGGCGCTGGAATCGTCGTGGCGTGGTCTGCAGTTGCTGGTCGACCGCACCAACTTCCGCGAAAACATCAAGATCGAAATCCTCAACGTCTCCAAAGAAGACCTGCTGGACGATTTCGAAGATTCGCCGGAAGTCATGCAGTCGGGCCTGTACAAGCACATCTACACCGCTGAATACGGCCAGTTCGGTGGTCAGCCGGTGGGCGCGATCATCGCCAACTACTACATGTCGCCAAGCTCGCCAGACGTCAAGCTGATGCAGTACGTGGCCAGCGTTTCGTGCATGTCCCACGCGCCGTTCATCGCTGCTGCCGGCCCGAAATTCTTCGGCCTGGAAAGCTTCACCGGCCTGCCGGATCTGAAAGATCTGAAAGACCACTTCGAAGGCCCGCAATTCGCCAAATGGCAGAGCTTCCGTACCTCGGAAGACTCGCGCTACGTTGGCCTGACCGTGCCGCGTTTCCTGCTGCGTAACCCGTACGATCCGGAAGAAAACCCGGTCAAGTCGTTCGTGTACAAGGAAACCGTTGCCAACAGCCACGAGCACTACCTGTGGGGCAACACCGCTTACGCGTTCGGCACCAAGCTGACCGACAGCTTCGCCAAATTCCGCTGGTGCCCGAACATCATCGGCCCGCAGAGCGGTGGCGCGGTTGAAGACCTGCCGTTGCACCACTTCGAAAGCATGGGCGAAATCGAAACCAAGATCCCTACTGAAGTTCTGGTTTCCGACCGTCGTGAATACGAACTGGCCGAGGAAGGCTTCATCTCCCTGACCATGCGCAAAGGCTCCGACAACGCGGCGTTCTTCTCCGCAAGCTCGGTGCAGAAGCCGAAGTTCTTCGGCATCAGCGCAGAAGGCAAGGCGGCAGAGCTGAACTACAAGCTCGGCACCCAACTGCCGTACATGATGATCGTCAACCGTCTGGCTCACTACTTGAAAGTGCTGCAGCGCGAGCAACTCGGTTCGTGGAAAGAGCGTACCGACCTCGAGCTGGAACTGAACAAGTGGATCCGTCAGTACGTTGCCGACCAGGAAAACCCGAGCGCCGAAGTCCGTGGCCGTCGTCCGCTGCGTGCTGCGCAAGTGATCGTCAGCGACGTTGAAGGCGAGCCGGGCTGGTATCGCGTGAGCTTGAACGTGCGTCCGCACTTCAAGTACATGGGTGCCGATTTCACCCTGTCGCTGGTTGGCAAGCTGGACAAAGAGTAAGAGCGACTCATGGACGGATACGGCAGCCTGTTCGAACGCCTCAACGGCGACGCACAACTACGCAAGGGCAACAGCCTTGAGGCTTGTGCCATGGCGTCAGTGGCTGCCCATCTGGCCAAAATGCTCAGCACCCGGGCCGGCAGCGTGCAAACGCTGGCCGACTACGGGTTGCCCGATCTCAATGACATGCGCCTGAGCCTGCACGACTCCCTGAGTCAGGCCCGCCTGGCCATCGAAAACTTCATCGAAGCCTACGAGCCGCGCCTGAGCAACGTGCGTGTCATTTCCCTGCCGCGTGACCACGATCAACTTCGCCTGGCCTTCAGTATCGAAGGCCTGCTGGAAGTCGAGGGTTTCAAGCGTCAGGTCAGTTTCTCCGCGCGCCTGGATGGCAGCGGTCAAGTCAAGGTCACCTAAGGAGATCCCCGATGTCTGGCAAACCCGCAGCACGCGTATCCGACCCCACCGCTTGCCCGCTCCCCGGCCACGGCACCAACCCGATCGCCGCCGGTTCCGGCGACGTGTTCTTCGACGGCCTCGCGGCCGCCCGCCAAGGCGATGTCTCGGCGTGTGGTGGTGCGATGGTCGGCGATCTTGCGACAACCGTGTTGATCAACGGCAAACCGGCTGCGACCGTAGGTTCGGTTGGATCTCACGGCAATAAGGTCACGGCCGGATCCGGGACGGTGATTATTGGCAATTCGCATACGCCGGCGCCGTTTGTGCCGCCGGAGCCGGTCATCATTCCTGGAATATTCAATCGTGTCTTTGAATTCAAAACCGCAGATGGAAGAACGGTTGAAAATTTAAACTACATCATGCGCTCTGATAGGGGGATTGAGAAAACAGGCTCAACGTCAACAGGCATGTCAGGTGGTTTTTCAACTGGAAAGACGGCAGAGCCTGTAACTATATATATTTCGGCGGACTAGTAGGTATGGAGACCGTAATCAACATCGATGGTGTCGCTTACACGTTTGTGACTCAGGACGAGGTGACTACACTTAAAGTTCTTACCGAAACAACTGAGAGCAAGGATACAAAGCCTAAGAAAGTTGACCTTCCGTTGGCCTGGATTATTACGCGAAAAAGTGGTGTGCCGCTCTTCGCCTTGAAACCGGGTAAGGATGACTCTCCATTCAAAATTATCACTGCGGAGAAACTATACGCAGAAAAGGGTCAGTGGTTCGAACCGTTGGCCAGATATTATAGAGAGCTTGTCTGGATCAACCCGGAAACAACGCAGGCCGGATCAGAATCGCATGCGGCTTATAAACATGTTACTTGGCAGGAGCTGATCGACTTCGCAATCGTCGACCGGTTTTCATTCACTTTTCACTCTGGAATGCCGGGTGACTGGAAATTCCGTGCCGTGGGCGGTGCTGAGTTCTTGATGGTGTTCATGGAGGATAAACCGTATTGGACTGATGGCATTGGCCAGGTGCCGTTTGCGGTTAACACCTATAGAAAATATCTGCGAGAAACAAAGCAGGTAGAACTCGCAATAAAGCTGGCTGGTGAAACGGGTGTGACCTGGGGCGACGGCAAAGCCTATACCGGAGCAGAGCGAGGACCGAAAGACGTTTACGATAACTTCATCATATTGCGAGGGATATTGTGGGCAAAAGAAAACTGCAAGTTGGTTGTGAAAAAAGACACGGTATACGATAAAGGTATCCCGCACACAATTGAACTTACTGACGCACCTTATGTGCCTGTATCGAATGCGAAGTTAATAAATCCAATTTCGCAAGGCGATATGGATCAGTACGGGGCGTGGAATAAATGAAAGCTCGTCGCTTAGTTGCCTGTATTCCACACCTGATAGTATGTGCCCTGTATATTCCTTTGCATAACTACGGTGTCGACGTATATATCGATATGTATGGCGGGTTGACATCGAGAGGTATCGGCATCGGTATGACGCCGGATCTAATGGTTCAGTATTTTGTGGTGATGAACGCTATAGCGTTTTTTGTCCCCAAGCTGAAATTAAAGGTCCTGTCTGTCTCATTAATGCTGGGACTTATTTTGTACTATTTTTTGCCTCACTACCCCGTCCGTGCGATGGCTTACACCTCGATGGGTGGTGTCCTGACTTTTGCGGCGATATTTGCTGGCCAATTGATTGATCGCGTTTTTTTTTCAAATCGAGAAGTTAAAGCATGACTGTTGGGCGTTATGGCCGACATTGCCCGCTGGGAGTTTCTTACCCGCATGAACTGTTCTGCTGTTTTTTTAAATGAGTTCCACTACCAGGCAGGTACCCCGTGTCCTTTAACCACTACTACCAAAGCGAACTCACCGCACTGCGCCAGCTCGGTCGCCGTTTCGCCGAGCGTAGTCCGGCGCTGGCGCCGTATCTGGGGCAGGCCGGGCGGGATCCGGATGTAGAGCGGTTGCTCGAAGGCTTTGCATTCCTCACCGGGCGCCTGCGCCAGAAGCTCGATGACGAACTGCCGGAGCTCAGCCATTCGCTGATGCAGTTGCTGTGGCCGAACTACATGCGCCCGCTGCCGGCGTTCAGCATTTTGCAGTTTGATCCGCTCAAGCGTTCCGGGCCGGCGCTGCTGGTCGAGCGCGATACGCCGATCGAGAGCAAGCCGATAGAAGACGTGCGCTGCCGTTTCCGCACCTGTTACCCGACCGAAGTCTTGCCGCTGGATCTGGCCGCACTGAATTACTCGGTGAAGGGCGATGGCTCGCTGCTCAGCCTGCGCCTGGAAATGAGCGCTGACGGCCACCTCGGCGAATTGGAGCTGAGCAAGTTGCGCCTGCACTTTGCCGGTGAGCGCTACATCAGCCAGATGCTCTACCTGAGCCTGCTGCGCAACCTCGACGGCATCGAACTGATCCCGCTCGACGGCGCCGGCAAGCCGATTGATGGCGTCAGCGGCAAGCCGATGGCGTTCAAGATTCCCGGTGACCGGGTCAAACCGGTGGGCTTTGCCGAAGAAGAAGCGTTGATCCCGTATCCGCTGAACACCTTCCGTGGCTATCGCTACTTGCAGGAATATTTCGCCTTCCAGGACAAGTTCCTGTTCGTCGACGTCAACGGTCTGGACATTCTCAAGGCGCTGCCGGAAGACACCCTCAAGCAGATGCGCGGCCTCGAATTGCGTTTCGACATCCGCAAGAGCGGCATCATGCGCATGCGCCCGACGCTCGATAACGTGAAGCTGTTCTGCACGCCGATCGTCAATCTGTTCGAGCACGACGCGCTGCCGATCCGTCTCGACGGCAAGCAGGACGAATACCTGCTGCTACCGGCGGAATACGACCTGGAAAACTGCGGTGTGTTCTCGGTGGAAACCGTCACTGGCTGGAAGCCCGGCGGTCTCGGTTATCAGGAGTACGTGCCGTTCGAATCCTTCGAGCACGACCCGAGTTTCGACGTGCCCAACAGCCGTCCGCATTACAGCATTCGCCAGCGTTCGTCCTTGTTGCATGACGGCCTCGACACTTACCTGAGCTTCGGCATCCGCCACACCGAAGCCCACGAAACCCTGTCGATCGAGCTGATGTGCACCAACCAGAACCTGCCGAAAAAGCTCAAGCTCGGCGACATCTGCATGGCCAGCGAGCAGACCCCGGAATTCCTCAGTTTCCGCAACATCACCCCGGCCACTCCGAGTTTCGCGCCGCCGCTGAACCGTGACTTCCTGTGGAAGCTGATCAGCAACATGTCGCTTAACTATCTGTCGCTGGCGGACGTCAATGCGTTGAAGGTGATTCTGGAAACCTACGACCTGCCGCGCTACTACGACCAGCACGCGGAGAAGGTCAGCAAGCGCCTGCTCGGCGGCCTCAAGCACATCAAGCATCATCACGTCGACCGCCTGCATCGCGGCCTGCCGGTGCGCGGTTTGCGCACCGAACTGACCATCGACCCGGAAGGCTATATCGGCGAAGGCGACCTGTTCGTCTTCGCTTCGGTTCTCAACGAGTTTTTCGCGCTTTACGCCAGTCTCAATTCATTCCATGAGCTGCGGGTAAAAAGCACACAGGGAGAGGTGTACCAATGGACACCACGTATGGGCCTGCAGCCCCTGCTTTAAGCGGGCTGACCAAGGTAATACGCGAGTACTCGCTGTTTCAGGCCGTGCTGCTGGTGATCGACCGGCTGCGCGAGGCACACCCGCATCTGAGCGAAGACGATCTGTACGACCAGGTCGAGTTCCAGGCCAACCCGAGCCTGGGCTTTCCGCGCAGCGACGTCGATCGCGTCGAGTTTTTCGAAGAGCACGGCAAGATGCGCGCGCGCATGCGCTTCAACCTGATCGGCCTGGTCGGCTCCGGTTCGCCGCTGCCGGCGTTCTATGGCGAACAGGCCCTGGGCGACAGCGAGGACGGCAACCCGACGCGCAATTTCCTCGACCTGTTCCACCATCGCCTGCAACGACTGATGCTGCCGATCTGGCGCAAGTACCGCTACCGCGCGAGCTTCCAGAGCGGCGCGATCGATCCGTTCTCGGCGCAACTGTTCGCGCTGATCGGCCTGGGCGGCGACGAGATCCGCAAGGCCAAGGAACTCAACTGGAAACGCCTGCTGCCGTACCTCGGTCTGCTCAGCTTGCGGGCGCACTCGGCGGCGCTGATCGAAGCCGTGCTGCGTTACTACTTCAAGCACGAAGACCTGATCATCGAGCAGTGCATCGAGCGCCGCGTGGAAATCCTCGACGAGCAGCGCAATCGTTTGGGCCGCGCCAACAGCGTACTCGGCGAAGACCTGGTGCTGGGCGAGCACGTGCGCGATCGCAGCGGCAAATTCCGCATTCACATCACCGAACTCGACTGGCAGCGATTCCATGAATTCCTGCCGATCGGTTTCGGCTACCAGCCGCTCTGCGCGCTGGTGCGGTTCACCTTGCGTGACCCGCTCGATTACGACATTCGCCTGGTCCTGCGCCAGGAAGAAATCCGCGAACTGCGCATCGGTGAGCAGAACGCCTGTCGCCTCGGTTGGACCAGTTGGCTGGGCCGCGAAAAAGCGGACGGCGTGGTGACCCTGGGCAGCAAAATTCATTAAGGACGTGAGCCATGATCAACGTAGACCTGCAACAACTCATCCAGGCGCTGGACGCCGAAACCCGTCGTGATCTGGAACGTTCGGCCGAGCGTTGCGTCGCCCGTGGCGGCAGCAAGATCCTCGTCGAAGACTTGCTGCTGGGCTTGCTCGAGCGCCCGAACGGCTTGCTGTCGCGCGCGCTGCAAGATGCTGACGTCGACGCCGGTGAACTGACCGCTGCATTGCAGTCGCGGGTGGAGCACAGCGCTTCGCGCAACCCGGTGTTCGCCCCGGAACTGGTGCAATGGCTGCAAGACGCGCTGCTGGTGGCCAACCTCGAGCTGGGCCAGACCCAGGTCGAAGACGCCGCGCTGATCCTGGCGTTGCTGCGCAACCCGATGCGTTATGCCGGCAGCCGCTATCAACCGCTGCTCGCCAAACTGAACATTGATCGCCTGAAGGAATTTGCCCTGTCGCAACAGGAGCAACCGGCGGCCAACGGCAAGCCGGCGGCGCAAGGCGAATCGCTGTTGCAGCGCTTCACCCACAACCTGACCCAACAGGCCCGCGACGGCAAACTCGACCCGGTGCTGTGCCGTGACGGCGCGATCCGGCAGATGGTCGACATCCTCGCCCGTCGTCGCAAGAACAACCCGATCGTCGTCGGTGAGGCCGGTGTCGGTAAGACCGCGATCGTCGAAGGTCTGGCCTCGCGCATCGCTGCCGGTGAAGTGCCGCAGGTACTCAAAGGCGTTGAATTACTCTCGCTGGACATGGGCCTGTTGCAGGCCGGCGCCAGCGTCAAAGGCGAATTCGAGCGTCGTTTGAAAGGCGTGATCGACGAGGTCAAAGCCTCGCCGAAACCGATCATCCTGTTCATCGACGAAGCCCACACGCTGATCGGCGCGGGCGGTAATGCCGGCGGCTCCGATGCGGCCAACCTGCTGAAACCGGCGCTGGCCCGTGGCGAACTGCGCACCATCGCCGCGACCACCTGGGCCGAGTACAAGAAATACTTCGAGAAAGACCCGGCGCTGGCCCGTCGTTTCCAGCCTGTGCAATTGCACGAACCGACTGTCAGCGAAGCGGTGACCATTCTGCGTGGTCTGGCTCAGGTCTACGAGAAGAGCCACGGCATCTATCTGCGCGATGACGCGGTGGTCTCCGCTGCTGAATTGTCCGCGCGTTACCTGGCCGGTCGGCAACTGCCAGACAAAGCCGTCGACGTCCTCGACACCGCGTGCGCCCGCGTGCGCATCAGCCTCGCTGCGGCGCCGGAAAGTCTGGAGCGCCTGCGTGGCGAACTGGCTGAAGGCGGTCGTCAGCGTCAGGCCCTGCGCCGCGATGCCGAGGCCGGTCTGCTGATCGACCACGAAGCGCTGGAAGCACTGGAAGCGCGGCTGGACGAAGCCGAAAGCGAAATGGTTGCGCTCGAGACCCTGTGGACTGAGCAGAAAGAGCTCGCCGAGCGTCTGCTGGAACTGCGTCAGCAACTGGCCAAGGCCCGCGAAGCCGCAGCGGTCGAGCCGACCGTCAGCGTGGAAGAAGACGCCGAAGGCACCGTGATTGAAACCGTGGTCGCCGAAGTCGAAGAAGGCCAGAGCGTCGAAGCGCTGGAAGCCCAGCTGCATGAAACCCACGCCGCGTTGACTGCCGCGCAAGTCAAAGAACGCCTGGTCAGCTTCGAAGTGTGCCCGCGTCTGGTCGCCGAAGTGATCAGCGCCTGGACCGGCGTGCCATTGGCGCAACTGGCCCGCGAGCACAACGCCAAGGTCGCCAGTTTCGCCACCGATTTGCGCACCCGCATCCGTGGCCAGGAACAAGCCGTGCACGCGCTGGATCGTTCGATGCGCGCCACCGCTGCCGGTCTGAACAAGCCTGATGCACCGGTCGGTGTGTTCCTGCTGGTCGGGCCGAGCGGCGTCGGCAAGACCGAAACCGCGCTGGCCCTGGCTGACCTGTTGTACGGCGGCGACCGCTTCATCACCACCATCAACATGTCCGAGTTCCAGGAGAAGCACACCGTCTCGCGTCTGATCGGCGCGCCACCGGGCTACGTCGGTTACGGCGAGGGCGGCATGCTCACCGAAGCGGTACGCCAGAAGCCGTACTCGGTGGTGCTGCTCGATGAAGTCGAGAAGGCCGATCCGGACGTGCTCAACCTGTTCTACCAAATCTTCGACAAAGGCGTGGCCAACGATGGCGAAGGTCGCGAGATCGATTTCCGCAACACGTTGATCCTGATGACCTCCAACCTCGGTAGCGACAAGATCAGCGAACTCTGCGAAGACGGCGCGCGGCCGACCGCTGAAGTGCTCGAAGAAACCATTCGCCCGGTGCTCAGCAAACACTTCAAACCGGCGCTGCTGGCGCGGATGAAAGTGGTGCCGTACTACCCGGTGGGCGGGCCGGTGCTGCGCGAGCTGATCGAAATCAAACTCGGCCGTCTCGGCGAGCGCCTGAACCGTCGTCAGCTGGAGTTCAGCTGGTGCCAGAACCTCGTCGATCACCTGTCCGAGCGTTGCACGCAAAGCGAAAGCGGTGCGCGCCTGATCGATCATCTGCTCGATCAACACGTGCTGCCGTTGGTGGCCGATCGTCTGCTCGATGCGATGGCGACCGGCGAAAGCCTCAAGCGTGTGCATGCCACGCTCGACGGCAACTCCAGCGTGACCTGCGAGTTCGTCTGAGGTGGGCGTGATGTTCACTCAAGTGCCGCAGCCACTGGTCTATGCCGAAGCGTTGCTGGCGCAGTTCGCCAGTCTTTCGCGCGCGGCGGACAGTGCTGCGCTGCTGAGTGAATTCGTCCGTGGCCTGGCCGAACTGAGTGGCTGCGAACTGACGCAGCTGTATCTGCTCGACGCCACCCACACCTGCCTGGGGATGAATGCCGAGTGCCTCGACGGCGCGCTGCAACCGCGTCAGGCGGCGAGCCTGCCGGCGGATTACAACGGTGAACAACTGCTGCAATTCGCCCTGTGCCAGAACCGCGTGGTGTGCCTCGACGACCTGACCGGCAGCCTGCACGAAACCAGTTTTCTGCCAGCGGCGAGCACGCCGTGGCAGTCGCTGTTGTGCGTGCCGCTGGTCAATCAGCACAAGTCGGTTGAGGGCTTGCTGCTGTGTGCCAGTCGTCGTCGCACTGACTTGCAGGGTTTCGCCGACTCCCTTGGCCAGCTCGGCTCGTTCGTGCTCGGCCAACTGCATCTGCTGCAACGCCTGCGTCAGCCAGCCGCCGAATCGGCCACCGCCACTCGCAGCGTGCCGAGCATCAGCGGCTACGGCCTGATCGGTAAAAGCGCGGCGATGCGCCAGACCTACTCGCTGATCAGCAAGATCCTCCACAGCCCGTACACCGTGCTGTTGCGTGGCGAGACCGGCACCGGCAAGGAAGTGGTGGCGCGGGCGATTCACGATTGCGGCCCGCGTCGCTCCCAGGCGTTCATCGTGCAGAACTGCGCGGCGTTCCCGGAAAACCTGCTGGAAAGCGAGCTGTTCGGCTATCGCAAAGGCGCCTTCACTGGTGCCGATCGCGATCGTGCGGGGCTGTTCGACGCGGCCAATGGCGGCACGTTGCTGCTCGATGAAATCGGCGACATGCCGTTGTCGCTGCAAGCGAAGATTCTGCGCGTGTTGCAGGAAGGCGAGATCCGTCCGCTGGGTTCCAACGACACGCACAAAATCGACGTGCGCATCATCGCCGCGACGCACCGTGATCTGGCGGCGCTGGTCAGCGAAGGCAAGTTCCGCGAGGACTTGTACTACCGCCTCGCACAATTCCCGATCGAGCTGCCGGCCCTGCGTCAGCGCGAAGGCGACATCCTCGATCTGGCCCGGCATTTCGCCGAGAAGACCTGCACGTTTTTGCAGCGTGACCCGGTGCGCTGGTCGGATTCGGCGCTGGAGCATCTGTGCGGCTACAACTTCCCCGGCAACGTTCGCGAACTCAAGGCACTGGTCGAGCGCGCGGTGTTGCTCTGCGAGGGCGGCGAGTTGCTCGCCGAGCATTTTTCCCTGCGCCTGGAAGCGATGCCGGAAGACAACAGCGGCCTGAATCTGCGCGAACGCCTGGAGCAGGTCGAGCGCACTTTGCTGCTCGATTGCCTGCGCAAGAACGACGGCAACCAGACCCTCGCGGCCCGCGAACTGGGCCTGCCACGGCGCACGCTGCTGTACCGCCTCGGGCGCCTGAATATCAATTTGGGTGACTTTGATGGTTGAGCTACAGCACTTCTTCGAACCCAACACATACCCTGTGGCGAGGGGATTTATCCCCGTCCGGCTGCGCAGCAGTCGCAGTCCGGTACATACGGTTTCACTGAGAAATCGCGCTGGCAGGTTATGGGGGCGCTGCGCGCCCCAACGGGGACAAGTCCCCTCGCCGCGGGAGGTCGCCGTACCTCCAGGCTATGGCGCAAGGCCTCGATCTAGAGGCTTCGAGCCCACCTCAAAAACTTATTTCAGCGCCGCCCGCAAGGGTCGGCGCTTTGTGCTTTGTCTACACCTGGAGACCCTCTGATGTCTGTTCGTCACTGGCACGCTGTCCTGCTGACCCTCGTCGTTCTATGCGGCCTTGGCGGCTGTAGCGGCAATTACAAATTCAACGACAACGACTATCGCCCGTTGGGTGATCCGCAAGCGGTCAATCGCGGCAAGTGACCGCAAGGAGCATCAAACATGGAATTGGTTTTCGAAATGCTGAACACCAAGCAGTTCGTGCCCACCGAGCTGTGCCAGCGGACCTTCAAGCAGGCCGGCGGCGTGATCGGGCGCGGCGAGGACTGCGACTGGATCATCCCTGACCGCAAGCGGCACCTGTCCAATCATCACGCGATTGTCAGCTACCGCGAGGGCTCGTTCTTCCTTACCGACACCAGCAGCAACGGTGTCCAGGACGGCAGCAGCGGCGCGCGCCTGCACAAGGGCGAGCCGGTGCGCATCGAGCACGGCAGCACCTACATTCTCGGCGACTTCGAGATCCGCGCGCGGCTGGTCCGTGACCCGGCGACCTTCGACGGCGAAGTCGGCCGTCCGCGTGCCGCTGGCAGCATCATTCCGGATGACGCGTTCCTCGACCTCGACCCGCTCAATGCCCTCGAACAGCAAGAGCGCGTCTACTCGGAAATCGACGAACTGCTGTCGCCCACCGCCAAGCCGGAAGACTCCCGTCAACGTGCCGACTACGCGCGCATCGACATGGAAAGCCTGATGGTCCCGGAGCTGATCGCCGCCCCGGTCGAACCTGAGCCGGCGCCTGCGCCGAAAGCCGTCGAGCGTCAGAGCGAAGGTTTCTGGGAGCACTTCGGCGCGGCGCTGGGCGTCGACGTCAAAGGCCTCAGCCACGACGAACGCGAAGCGCTGGCGCTGAACGCTGCGCGCCTGCTGCGCCAGAGCATCGGCGGTTTGCAGCAGAGCCTGCGCACCCGCTCCGAGCTGAAAAACGAACTGCGTCTGGCGCAGACCACCGTGCAGGGCACCAACAAGAACCCGCTGAAATTCGCCGTCGATCCGAGCGAAGCACTGCAGATTCTGTTGCAGCCAAGCAAGCCTGGACACCTGCCGGCCGAGCAGGCGATCTCCCGTGCATTCCGTGATTTGCAGGCGCACCAAGTGGCTTTGCTGACCGCCAGTCGCGCCGCCGTGCGAGGCACGCTGGAGCACTTCTCGCCGGAGCAACTGACCCTGCGTTTCGAGCGCGACAGCAAGCCATTGATTGCAACATCGGGTGGGCGCTGGAGAGCGTTCGGCCGCTATCACCAGGCACTGCGTCAGGACGATGACTGGAGCGAGCGTCTGCTGGCCCGCGACTTTGCCCAGGCCTACGAAGAACAGATCCGCCTGATCTCCACCCTCCACACCGACCACCAAGGATGATGCGCATGTCTCGCCGCTCGACCGCTTTTTTCAAGACGCTGACTGCGCTCACCGTGCTGGTGCTGCTTGCCGGTTGCTCGTCGCTGTCGCCGTACTCGAAAGTGACCAAGATCAATCTGAAACTGACCGGCAGCGATCAGCTCAACCCGGACCTCAACGGGCGGCCGTCGCCGATCGTCGTGCGTCTGTTCGAACTCAAGCACCCGGTGACCTTCGAGAACGCTGATTTCTTCAGCCTCTACGAGCGCGCCAAGGAATCCCTCAACCCGGATCTGGTGGCCAGCGAAGAACTCGAATTGCGCCCGGGCGAAACCGTGGAACTGAAACTCAGCGTGGAGGAGGGCAGCCGTTACGTGGGCATCCTCGCCGCCTATCGCGACCTGCCGGATACCCAGTGGCGGCACACCGTGCAGATCACTCCGCTGGAACTCACCGAGGCTGATCTTACCCTCGATCAGGCCGGTATCCGCAATACCCAACAAGTGCTCGCCAAGGCGGATGACTGATCATGAACACCCATAAAGTCATTTGGCAGGAAGGCATGCTGCTGCGACCGCAGCACTTCCAGCACAACGATCGCTATTACGATCACCAGATGAAAACCCGCACGCAATTGCTCGGTGGCTACACCTGGGGTTTTCTCAATCTGGAGATCGACTTGCAGTTCCTCAACATGGGCAAACTGGTGATCAGTGAAGCCTCGGGGATTCTGCCGGACGGCAGCCTGTTCGAGCTCGGCGGCAACACCGAACCGCTGGCGCTGGACGTGCCGCCGAACACCGGCAACACGCCGATCTATCTGGCGCTGCCGCTGGTCACCGGCAACCACATCGAGGCCCGGCGCCCGGAGCAATCCGACGTGCTTGCGCGCTACACCGCGTATGACGCCGAAGTCGCCGACTCCAACGCCGGCGATGATTCCGCCAGCCAGGTCAGCTGCGGTCGTCCGGACTTCAAACTGTTGCTCGGCGAGCAGCAGAGCGATCAGGCCTACGTGAAGCTGAAAATCTGCGACGTGCTCGACACCACGCCCGACGGCGTCATCAGCCTCGACCCGGATTTCGTCCCGACCTACATTCAGGCCCACGCCTCCAGCTACCTGCTGTCGTGCCTGAAAGAAGTGATCAGCATGCTCAGCCACCGTGGCGACACCATCGCCGAGCGGATTCGCTCCAACGGCAAGGTCGGCGGCGCTGAAGTCGGCGACTTCATGATGCTGCAACTGATCAACCGTACCGAACTGCTGCTGCGCCATTACCTCGGTCTGGAACAAGTGCACCCGGAAGAGTTGTACCGCACGCTGCTGACCATGCTCGGCGATCTGGCGACCTTCTCCGGCGAGAGCAAACGCCCGCGTCTGGACAGCCGCTATTCCCACGCCGATCAGGGCGCAAGCTTCCGCAAACTGATGGAAGCGATCCGTCAGGTGCTGTCGATGGTGCTCGAACAGCACGCCATCGAGTTGATCCTGCAGGCGCGTCAGTACGGCATCATCGTCTCGCCGTTGCACGACCACAAACTGCTCGGCTCGGCCTCGTTCGTGCTGGCAGCCAGTGCCAACTGCGACTCCGAAGAACTGCGTCAGCGTTTGCCGCAGCACCTCAAGGTCGGCCCGGTGGAGCGCATCCGCCAACTGGTCAACCTGCACTTGCCGGGGATCAAGGTCAAACCGTTGCCGGTGGCCCCACGGCAGATCGCGTTCCACTCGAACAAAACCTATTTCATTCTCGAACTCAGTTCCGAAGACCTGGCACAACTCGAACGCTCCGGCGGTTTCGCGTTCCACGTGTCCGGCGAATTCGCCGAGCTTGAACTGAAATTCTGGGCCATCAGGAACTGACCGACATGATCAAGGAAACGGATTACAACCAGGACGACAAAACCGTCCTGCTCGACCGTCAGGGCCACGGACCGGCATCGAGTCCGCTGACCGACTTCGCCGCGCCGCCGCGTTTCGAGCAACTGGAAGAACGCATGATCTACGCCGCGCGCCTGCGTCCGGCGGAGGCGTTCAACATCAGCCTCAACTCGCTGGTCGCGGCCTCGTCCGACCTGCTTTCGGAAGTGGTGCGTCTCAAGCACAGCGAAACCCGTGAAGACCTGTATGCGCTGAATGAGCGGCTGACCGCCGGGCTGAAATTGTTTGAAGTACGCGCCCTGCACAACGGCGCCGAAAGCAGCCAGGTAATGGCCGCGCGTTACGTGCTCTGCACCGTGGTCGACGAAGCCGTCGTGACCACGCCGTGGGGCAACGAAAGCGAGTGGTCGCAGATGAGCCTGTTGAGCAGCTTCCACAACGAAACCTTCGGCGGCGAGAAGTTTTTCCAACTGCTCGATCGGCTGTCGAAAAACCCGGTCAAGCACCTGCCGATGCTCGAACTGATGTACCTGTGCCTGTCCCTCGGTTTCGAGGGCAAGTACCGCGTACAGGCACGCGGCATGCTTGAGCTTGAAGGCATCCGCGACGCCTTGTACCGGCAGATCCGTCAGTTGCGTGGCGACGTGCCGCGCGAGTTGTCGCCGCACTGGGAAGGCCTCAACGACCAGCGCCGCAACCTGGTGCGTATCGTGCCGGCGTGGATGGTGGTGCTCTTTACTCTGGTCTGCCTGGTGGTGATGTATTCGGGCTTCGCCTGGGTCCTGAGCGAACAACGCGACACCGTTCTGCATCCTTATCAGCCGCTTGATCCAGCCGCGGTGCAACCGCAGGCGCAGCCGTAAAACAGGGACGTGTGATGAAAAAGTTTTTCAAGAAAGTCGGCGCCTTCCTGCGCCAGACCTGGGTCTGGACCTTGCTGCTGGTGCTGTTCGTGGCGCTGCTGGTGTGGTTCGTCGGCCCGTTGTTGGCGGTCGATGATTACAAGTTCTGGGAAAGCGCGACCTCGCGCCTGCTGACCATCAGCGTGCTGTTCCTGATCTGGGGCCTGACCATGGTCTTCGTCAGTTGGCGCGCGGGTATCCGCAAGAAAGCCGAGGAAGAAAGCGAGGACGGTCAGGACCGTATCCGCCGCGAAGAGCTGATCGACGAAGAACAGAAAGAGTTGAAGGCGCGTTTCAAAGACGCGCTGAAAACCCTGAAGACCTCGAGCCTGTATCGCGGTCGCAGCGAGCGCTGGCGCAGTGACTTGCCGTGGTACCTGCTGATCGGTCCGCAGGCCTCGGGCAAAACCAGCCTGCTGGACTTTTCCGGTCTGGAATTTCCGATCAACAAGATCGACCGCAAGCTGACCCGCGACACCCTCGGCACCCGTCATTGCGACTGGTATTTCGCCGATCACGGTGTCCTGATCGACACCGCCGGGCGCTACACCACTCAACCGGACGCCGAAGTCGACGGCAACGCCTGGACCACCCTGCTGGAGCTGCTGCGCAAGCGTCGTCGCGGTCGTCCGTTGAACGGCGTGCTGGTGACCATTCCGGTGGAAACCCTCACCGGCGGCAGCGAGCAGGACATCGAGACCCTCGCGCGCCAGGTGCGCAGCCGTCTGCAGGATGTGCATCAGAAACTGCACGTCGACGTGCCGGTGTATCTGGTCCTGAGCAAGGCTGACAAGCTGCTCGGCTTCGATGAATTCTTCGACCAACTGACTCGCGAAGAAAGCGATCAGGTGCTCGGCACCAGTTTCCGCAAGGATCAGGTCGGCACCGACGTCACGGTTCTGCGCAACGAGTTCGAAGAGCTGCTGCGCCGCCTCAACAGCCAAGTGATCATGCGCATGCACTCCGAGCGCGACACTCAGCGCCGTGGCCGCATCCTCGACTTCCCGCATCAGTTGGGGCAGATCGGCGAGCGTCTGTGCCTGTTTGTTGACATGGCGTTCACCGGCAACCGCTATCAGCGTGCCACGCAACTGCGCGGTTTCTACCTGACCAGCGCGCCGCACCTGACCCAGGAAATGGATTCGACCACCGCCGGCATCGGCGCCAGCCTGGGCATGAACGCCGGCGTGCTGCCGACTCTGCGCAGCGGCCGTTCGCGGTTCATTCATCACTTGCTCAGCCAGGTGATTTTCCCCGAGGCCGATCTGGCCGGTCTGGACAAGCGCGAGCGCAGCCGCATTCATTGGGGCCAGCGTGCGCTGTACGTCGGCGCTCTGGCGGCACTGGCACTGTTCGGCATGCTCTGGGCCGGTGGTTTCTCGGCCAACTACGAGCGTCTGGAAAACCTGCGCACGCTGGCGCAGAACTGGACCCAGCAACGCTCGGCCGTAACACCGCGAGATGACGCCATGGGCGTGCTGAAAGTGCTCGACACCAGCTACGCAGCGACTCAGGTGTTCCCGAGCAAGGGCGACGTGTCGTACCACGAGCGTGGCGGGCTGTATCAGGGCGAAGAGATCAACCCGGTGGTGAAAACCGCCTACGAGCGTGAGCTGGAAGCGCAGTTGCTGCCACGGGTCGCAACCATGCTCGAAGGGCAGATCCGCGCCAACATGAAGGACCGCGATCGCCTGCTCAACAGCCTGCGCGCGTACCTGATGCTGAACATGAAGGATCGTCGCGACGCGGCGTGGCTCAAGGACTGGGTCGCCACTGACTGGTCGCAGCGCTACACCGGCAACACCGCGGTGCAGAACGGTCTGAACACGCACCTCGAGCGCTTGCTCAAGCAGCCGTTCATCTACCCGCTGAACGATCAACTGGTGACGCAGGCGCGTCAGGTCCTGCGCAGCGAATCGCTGGCCAACGTGGTTTACCGCATGCTCCGCGAGCAGGCGCGCAACCTGCCGGACTATCGCTTCAGCCAGCACCTCGGCCCGCAAGGCTCGTTGTTCATCGGCACTGAATACGTGATCCCGGGTTTCTACACCCAACAGGGTTATCAGCAATATTTCTCGGTGCAGGGCGCGGCGCTGGTCACCGATATCCTGCGTGACAACTGGGTGCTGGGCGAAGGCGCGGGCATCAGCGACATGGACTTGCGTCGCCTGATGGTCGAGCTTGAGCAGCTGTACTTCCGCGACTACGCCAACTACTGGAGCGAAGCCGTTGGCCAGGTCGCATTGCCACCGATCAGCGACGCCGGCGAAGGCGCCGAGCAACTGGCGGGCCTGACTTCGGCCAACTCGCCGGTCCTCGCATTGCTCACCGAAGTACGTGAAAACACCCGCTTCGAAGCCGCGGCTGATCCGGTCGATGAAGCCGGCGAAGCTGCCGATGCGCTGGCCGGACAGAAAGGCAAACTGGGCAAGGTCGGCAAACTCGCCACCGCTGCCGCCGACAAGGCTTCGGCGCTGAACGTGGCGAAGAACCTGCCGGACACCGCGAAGAAATCCCTGCAACGCCGCTTCGAACCGCTGCATCGTCTGCTCGATGACAACAACGGCCCGGGCGCCGACCTGACGCCAGCGTTCAGCGCGCTCAACGACCTGCAACTGCAACTGGCCGGTCTGGCCCGTTCCAGCACGCCGGAGCAAGCCGCGTTCGAGATGGCCAAGACGCGCATGAGCGGCCAGCGTGATGCGCTGACCAACCTGCGCAATGCCTCCGGTCGTCTGCCACGTCCGCTGAGCGTGTGGTTCAACGTGCTGGCCGAGGACTCGTGGCGCCTGGTGCTCAACGATGCCTATCAATACCTGAACGGCCGTTATCAGAACGAGCTGTACAGCGTGTATGGCAAAACCATCAGCAAGCGCTATCCGTTCAGCGCCAGCAGCACCAGCGACGTGGCGATCAGCGACTTCCGTGAGTTCTTCCGCGCTCAAGGTACCGTCGACCGCTTCTTCGACAGCTACATGCGTCCGTTCGTCAGCGGCGATCCGGGCAACTACCGCATGCGCAGCGTCGACGGCCACAGCCTGCCGGTATCGAAGGTCTACCTCGATCAGATGGCGGCGGCGCAGACCATTCGCCAGAGTTTCTTCTCGATCAACCCGGCCGAGCCGACCGTGCAGTTCAAACTGGAGCCGTACACCCTCGATCCGGCGGTCAGCCGTTCCGAATTCAAGTTCGGCGACAAGACCATGGAATACCGTCACGGCCCGATCCTGCCTATGACCTTCAAGTGGCCGACCGATGCTGAAGACGGTCGCACCAGTCTGGTCATGGACAAGATGGCCGGGCGTCCGATCGGTATCGAGAAGAACTCCGGCCCATGGTCGCTGTTCCGTCTGTTCGACCTGATGCAGACGGAGTACCTGAACGGTCGTGACGTGCTGGTACTGAAAGCCGACGTGGGCGGCCTGCGCGCCAACTACCTGCTCACCAGCCAGCGCACGCCGAACCCGTTCGACATGGGCGTGCTGCGCACCTTCCGTATGCCGGTGCAGCTCTGATGCTGGTGGCCAGTCCCTGGCGCAGCGCGGCGCGTACCGACCCGGGCAAGGTGCGGGCGCGCAACGAAGATGCCTTCCTCGACTCGCCGCAGCAGGGGCTGTGGGTGGTCGCGGACGGCATGGGCGGTCATCAGGGTGGCGACATCGCCAGCCAGTTGATCGTCGCCAGCCTGGCTGAGTTGCCGCAACACGAGGACTTCGACGAACGCCTCAAAGCCATCCGCCAGTGCCTGCACTGGCTGAACCGGCGTTTGGGGCAGGAGTTGACCGTCACTGCCGGACGCCACGACAGCATCATGGGCAGCACCGTCGTCGCGCTGCTGGTGGAAGGCAATCGCGCGGCCTGCATCTGGGCCGGCGACAGCCGTTGCTACATGTGGCGCGGGCAGCGGCTGTATCAACTGTCCAAGGACCATTCGCTGCAACAGCAACTGATCGACGAGCAGCAAATGAGCGTCGAACAGGCGGCAGCGCACCCGGCGGCTCAGGCACTCACCCGAGCCGTCGGCGCCGCCGACACACTGACACTGGATGTGCTTGAACTCGAGATCTATCCGGGCGATGTGTTCTTGCTCTGCAGCGATGGTTTGTATCAGGGCCTGAGCAGCGACGCCCTCGGCAATGCCCTCAGCCTCAGCGCGCCGCACGTGGCGCTGGAACGTTTGTTCGACGGCGCCCTGCGAGGCGCCGCGCGCGACAACCTGACTGCCGTGGTGATCCGCCAATGAGTGAACTCGAATCGCCCATCGATGACTTGCTGATCAGCGAGGAGCAGGCCAGCAACCTGACCTACTTCGCCTTCGCCAAGGGCAACAAGGCCGAACCGTTGCTGGCGCCGACCAAGGCCAGCATCGGTGCGCTGCCGGATGTACTCGCCGGTCGCTACCACCTCGAGCGTCTGCTCGGGGCCGGTGGCATGGGCGCCGTTTACCGGGCGCGGGATCTGCTGCATGAGCAGTTCGGCGATCCCGACCCTTACATTGCGCTGAAACTCCTCAGCGAAGAATTTGCCGAATCGCCGGACGCCAGTGCCTTGCTCTACAGCGAGTTCGCCCTGACCCGACGCCTGCGCCACGACAACGTCGTACGTGCGCACACCTTTGAAGTCGACACCGACTGCCAGCGGGCCTTCATCACCATGGAATACATGCGTGGCCTGACCCTGGACAAATTGCTCTGCGAGCGGCCCCTCGGCCTGCCGTGGCAAGAACTGCGCGACATCGTCCTGCCGCTGCTCGACACGTTGGCCTACGCCCACCGTCGCGGCGTGCTGCACGGTGATCTGAAACCGAGCAACGTCATGCTCAGCGAAGACGGCCTGCGCCTGTTCGACTTCGGTCTGGGGCAGGCAGAGGAGGGCACCTTGCCCGGTCTGCCGCACCTTAGCCGCGAGCGTTTCAACGCCTGGACGCCGGGCTACGCCGCCCCCGAACTGCTTGAGGGTCAACCGTTGTCGGCCAGCGCGGACGTGTACGGCGTGGCCTGCGTGATCTATGAACTGGCGGGCGGCAAACACCCGTTCCGCCGCTTGCCCTCGACCCAGGCCCGCGACGAGCATCTGGAGCGCGAACTGCGCGCCCCAGCGAATCTACCCCAGCACGGCTGGCAAGCGCTGCGAACCGCGCTGAGCTTCAACCCGGCAGAACGCACCATCACTGCCCAACAATTGCGTGACGCCTTGGGCGCCACTTCGTCCTGGCTGCAACGTCTGCGACTTCGGGCGTAACGGATGACATTCGAACAGGGAGCACACGATGTTCAACTCAGCTAACGAAACCCACTTCAGCCTCAAGGTCGAAGACTACGTCGGCGACCTGCAAGTGCTGTCGTTCACCGGCACTGAAGGCATCAGCCAGGCGTATCGCTTCGACCTCGAGCTGGTCAGCGAAAACCCCGATCTGGACCTTGAACAACTGCTGCACAAGCAGGCGTTTCTGGCATTCGATCCACAGGGCTCGGGCATTCACGGGCAGATCTACCGCGTCGCCCAGGGCGATGCCGGCAAGCGCCTGACCCGCTACAAAGTCTCGATCGTGCCGCAACTGCAATACCTGCATCACCGCACCAACCAGCGCATCTACCAGCAGATGTCGGCGCCGAAAATCATCGCGCTGATCCTCGAAGAGCACGGCATCAAGAGCAACGCCTACAGCTTCCAGCTCAGCCAGCCGTGCCCGGATCGCGACTACTGCGTGCAGTACGACGAAACCGACCTGCATTTCGTCCAGCGTCTGTGCGAAGAAGAGGGCATTCACTACCACTTCCAGCACAGCGAAAAGGCCCATCTGCTGGTGTTCGGCGACGACCAGACCGTGTTCCAGAACCTTGGGCAGCCCACCGCTTATGTGCAGGGTAGCGGCATGGTCGCCGACGAGCCGGTGATCAAAGCCTTCAAACTGCGTCTGGAAACCCGCACCACGCGCACCACGCGCCGCGACTACGACTTCGAAAAACCGCGCCTGCGAATGGAAGCCGCGTACAAACCCGACGGCGACAGCACCGAGCCGGATCTCGAAGATTACGACTACCCCGGCCGCTTCATCGACCGCGCACGCGGCAAGTTCCTCAGCCAGCGCGCCCTCGAACGCCACCGCGCCGACTACCGCCAGGCCGAAGGTCGCGGCGACCAGACCAAACTGGTCAGCGGCCACTTCATGGAAATGTCCGACCACCCGCGCAGCGAGTGGAACGACCTATGGCTGCTCACCGAAATCTTCCACGAAGGCAAACAACCGCAAGTCCTCGAAGAAGGCGTGACCAGCGACACCACCGACAACAAGGACGACTTCCACCAAGGCTACCGCAACACCTTCCTCGCCACCCCGTGGGACGTGTTCTACCGCCCGGCCCTCGAACACCCGAAACCACGCGTGCTCGGCAGCCAGACCGCCATGGTCACCGGCCCCAAAGGCGAAGAAATCCACTGCGACCAATACGGCCGCATCAAAGTGCAATTCCACTGGGACCGCGAAGGCCTGGCCGACGACAAAACCAGCTGCTGGCTACGCGTCTCCAGCTCCTGGGCCGGCGACCGCTATGGCGCCATCAGCATCCCGCGCATCGGCATGGAAGTCCTCGTCACCTTCCTCGAAGGCGACCCCGACCAACCACTGGTGACCGGCTGCCTGTACCACAAGGAAAACCCGGTGCCGTACGCACTGCCGGCGAACAAGACGCGCAGCGTGTTCAAAACGCTTAGCTCGCCGGGTGGTGGTGGGTACAACGAACTGCGTATTGAAGACAAGAAAGGTGCAGAGCAGATCTACATTCATGCCCAGCGCGATTGGGATGAAAATGTTGAGCATGACCAGAAGATTCGCGTCGGAAATGAACGTCACGACACGGTGGTTAAGAACAGCTACACAGAACTGAAGGCTGAAGAACACCGCACGACGATTTCCGATCGCAAGGTTGAAGCGAAGCTGGACGATCATTTGACGATTGGGCAGAACCAGCATGTGAAGCTGGGTACGGCGCAGCTGACCAGCGTGGGGAAAGAGATACACCTCAAGGCTGGGGACAAGATTGTTATCGAGGCGGGGACAGAGCTGACCATCTTGGGTGGTGGGAGCTTTATCAAGCTGGATGGCGGTGGGGTGACGGTGGTTGGGCCGGTGATCAAGATCAATGCCGGTGGCTCGGCTGGGTCGGGTACTGGCATCGGGATTAAACCGCCGGTGCTGCCAGGGGCGGCGGATAAGGATAAGGCGGGGAGTTTGATGGATCAGGCGTTGTTGAATGCACCGCCTGAGAAGGTTAAGCCGAAGGCTTTTTTTGTGTTTTCTGAGTGATGAGTGTCGTGATGACAACAAACAGGTACGTAAGGCAGATGAAGTGGTTTTCGATTGTTTTGTTGTGCTGGGGGATGACTTCGGGGGCCTTTGCCTCTTCGTCCAGCACCGCCCAATGCCCAAGCGGCAATTTTGCTGATTTCGTAAAAGTATTTGCATCTGAGCCAGAGACACAGAAAGCGTTTATTGCGTCTCCTCTGAAGCATATTCACGTGATAGCTGATGGGAAAATACCGAAGGTTGTCGAACGGAGCTTGGGCTCGATTTCCGCCGATGAGTTGAAGGTGCTGCTTTCGGAAAATGCTGCCAAATTGGGTCTCACTATTGAGACCAAGGTGCCTGACAGGGTGGTCGTGCGTGATGAGGCGGGCCATTTTTTAAAAATTTTCGTCTTCAAACATGGTGATTGCTGGACTCTGAGTCGAGTGGAGGATTGGGCAATCGATGCGGTCATGGAAGAGATCACTCAGTCTGAGAAACTAACGCCCGGTGAGATGGAACTCAAAAAAGGCGTCATATTTGACAGGCTGGTCAATAAAGCGTCTCCCGAATCAGGAATCTATTTATACGCCGCGGCATTGGATAGCTATTTAGAGGGTGCCCGGAAGGGTTCGGCGCAAGCAGCATTTGCTGCTGCGGGAATCAGCCTTTCTGGGCAGGCGCCACGCTTGGAGAATTCCAGAATCGTGGCGTTATTGATTCAAGCTTCAGAGCAAGTACCGGATGCCGGCTTGACTCTCGCAGATTTTTATTGCGACGAAGGTGAATACGACGAAAGTCACGGTTGTATTAATCCCAGAGAATCAATAGCGACATTGGAGCGTGCCGCCCGCCTAGGTTCGACTAACGCACTGATTCGATTAGGCGAAGTGTACGAAGCGGGAGCCCTCGTAGCGGCTGACTTGCCTCGCGCGATGGCGTGTTACCGAAAGATCCAGAAAACCGATCCTAACACGGCTACCGCGTTGGTTGAGCGCTTGGCAGCCCGAGGCGTCGTCAGCGATAACTCTATTCAATGTTTTGAAGCAGGAAGCTTTTGATGAGCACAGGACTACTTGAGCAAAGGCAGCAATATCGCACTGGTTATGAGTATGGCCCTTTCAAGGGCGAGACTGACCATGATAACAATGGCAAGAAGGAAATTGACTGCTCCGGGCTTCTGTATCGAATGCTTAAGGATGCTGGATATACGATCCCTTACCTCACAACATCAGGGTTAAATACCGACACTACTTATTTTGATGTGATCCCACTCGCGGAAGTACAGCCTGGCGATATTGCGCTGTGGATAAACTTTCATGGGCACACTGGGGTCATCGAAGACATCTCCGGATCGCCTGTTCGAGATCGGGGGAATTTCTTCGGTTCACAGTCTTCAAACGGACCGAAATCTGCCAAATATGGGGCGGGCAGTGGTTACTGGCCAATGCCTGAAAAGTTTTTACGCCCGAGGCCCCAATTCAGAGGCGCACAACCAGCACCCGCACCTAATCCTGCGCCGGCCCCTGCACCGGCAGGCCCAGCTCCGCTGATGAGCTTCCAATATCCATTCCGTAAACCAGATGGCAAGCAGTTCACTGGGGCTGACGAAGTATATAAGGTACTAGAGAGCGAAGTATCTGGTCATTATTTGTTAGGTAGTAACAAATTCTGGCATGGCGGATTACATGTTAGCAATGCAAGCGCTCCCCAATGTGTATTGGATGAACCATTACGGTGTATGGCTGATGGTGAAGTCGTTGCTTATCGCCTGAATAAAGAATATCTAGAATCACCATTTGATGCAGGTGGGAGTTCAAAAAAATTAAAGTATTCGAATTCTTTCTGTCTGGTCCGGCACGAGTATAAGTCTGCACCTAATCCAGAAGAAGGGGCGAATAAGGGGAAGCAAAATAAGCTGACATTCTACAGCCTATATATGCATTTGCTACCGTTTGATCGTTATCCTATACCTCCTGAGGAAGCGCCTAAGCCGAAAGTGACAATGCAGGTCAATGATTTTAAAGCATATGACGAATTGCCAGTGTCATCTAGTATTGTGTCTGTGGGTAAGTTAAACAAAGACTCGAAACTTGAAATCTTAGATCAAAGTCCGGTCGCGGGTACAGACCGAATTTATGCTAAAGGTAAAATCATATCTGGAAGTGTGCAGCTAAACTCACAAAAGACACGAGAAATAGGGAGTGAAGTCTGGTTTGCGTACTTAAAGGCCGGCGAACCCTATAAAAACAACGCCGGTGATAGAGTTTGGTTGGAAGAAAAGTTACCAGAGCGAGAGCGGCCAACCTATTGGCAGGGCAAGGTTCATGGGACAGTAGTTAATAAGCTTCCCCTTTTCGGTGCACCGTCAGATCCTACTAATGGCAAGCCAGCGGGTGCTTCGCTCGGTGCCTTGCAATTGATGATGAACAGCGTCGTAGCTTTTGATAGTCAAAAAGTTTTGAATTTAGTTGTCGGGCCATCCCTGCAGCGTATGGCCGAATGCACGCTGGTGAGTGGTGGTCCGGTCGCCACAGGAAATGTGCCACCGACATTCTGGGCGTGTGTTGAAAATACTTCGGAAAATAATGTTCTAAAATGGAGTTTAGCTGAACCGGCATCTGTTGACACTGTTTTGAACATAGGAGTTGGAATTAAGGCGGGAGATCCTGTCGGTTACCTTGGGCAAATGGAGAATGTCACTGAAGCTGGGGAGGTTAGTAGTAAGTTTCAAGCCCATATAGAAATTTTTACCGCTGATACAGGTATAGAAGACTTTTTGAATAATACTGCTGCCTTAAAAGTTGGCAGACAGTATTTGTATTTAGCCAAAAATTCTCTGGTTAAGTTAAAGGCCCCAGCCACTGGGGAAGTTTCTCTGAAAGAACTGCTTGTTGTAGAGTTAAGCAAAGCGCCGATTTATAAAGATGCACAAGAGTGGTATGAGATCAATGTAATAGACGAAGGGCAAAACGTGGTCGGTTTAGTACGTAAGGCTGGCGCCACTTTAATATCGCAGCATGATTGGGCGAAGCTGGGCTTTCAGATAGTGGAGGAGTCAAACGCTGCTGCTGATGGATTTCTCGATCCAAACGATATGCCCGTTTTCTTCAAAAGATTGTTTGAAAAAATCGATAAAGATAATAATAAAGAGATAGACGCATCAGAGTTGGCCGACGCGTTGAAGGATACTGACACACGCTCTCAATGGTCAAAGCTTGTCGCCAAGCATCCAACGGAATGGAAGGATAGAGCTAATCAACCAAAATGGGCTCGGCTGGATGATATTTTAGAGCATTCGCCAAAATTAAAGGCTCATGAAAAAGAGAGGATAGATAAATTTATCTTCTGGGATGAGCTATCTGGAAAAGCGTCAGTTGAATCCAGTCTAGTTTGGCACTTTCATCCGATAGAGTTCATAGCTGGGTTTACTTCGTCGGCCGCGGAACTGATCTCTTTCGATCAAATGAAGAAAATGTTCCCAGACTCTACCGATCAAAAGCGTGAGGAGGTAAGGGGGTTATTTAATAAGTATGCTGATCGATTTGAAATTAATACCGCGCCGAAAATGGCTCAGTTTTTTGCTCAAGTGAAGACCGAGGTTGGTAGCGCGTTGGTAGGTAAGGTAGAAGATCTTTGGTATTCAGCTGAAGCTCTCAGGTCTAAGTTTGGAAGGTATTTCAACACATATCCTGCGGAAGCTGAACTGTATGGATATAAACGCATTACAATGGCGCAGTATAATGCACTAAGCCCTGCGGCAAAGAGCGCCTATACGATTCGTAAAAATAAAGCATATTCTCAATTCCCAAATGAAGACGAGATCGCGAAGCGTATTTATTGCTGCAACTCAGTTCAAGGTGGATTTGTATTGACTGCGGGTGGCTGTGAAGAAGGTAAGAAGTATAAAGGCAAAGGTTTTATTCAGCTGACGTGGAAATCAAACTATCAGGCGGTAGAGGACCGCTTAAAGCAAAAAATACCTGAGGAAACCATTGAAATGGTTTCCAATCCAGACCAGTTGCTGGATACAAAAATAGGATTATTATCGGCTATGGGGTTTTGGGATGTAAATAATATAAATAATTTAGTCGCGCCAAATACGGACTCTACTAATAAAATTACTGAAGTAGTTAATAAGCATACTGATAGTTATGCGGAGCGCAGGACTAATTTTACAGCTATTTATCAGGAGCTTAATAAATGATTTTTTTAAAAAAATTTTGGTGTCTACAGATTTTTTTATTTATTTTTTTTGCTGGCCAGTCTTCACTTGGTACTGCAAACGATAGTCTTCCTCCTGCAGAAATGGTGAAGAAACAGTTTGATGTTGGTTTGGTTCCTGGATTAAAGTCTCCAAGACTCCTAGTCGTGAAAAATGAAGATGCTGCACTTCCCGACAAACTAGTCTTGGTTGCTGAGGTGTCTGGGGAAGACTCGGTTATATTGAGCGCAAAATCCGCATTGGCGAAAATTAATAATGTCTATTCGCCTAAAAGTTATGACGGCTTCAATGTTTCTGTTGTTAAAGGCGCCGATAAAACTATAGGTGTTGTGGATTCTCAAGGGGAAATATACACCTTCAATTCAGACGCTCACGTTGTGGGAGATGTTTTGAATTTGATTACAAAAAAAGAAGACCAAACGTCGCAGAATTTTAATGTTCAATTTGAATATGATGCTCCTCGCAAAAGTGTGGCAGTTAGCCGGGTTGTCTATACGGTTAATAATGAATCGTGCGATAGATCTCTTAAGAGCGCTTATATTTTACCTCTGAATGTTTTGATTTCTAAATCACTTGAAGATTTCGACGGTGCGACTGCATTTGAATATCTTCAAAAGTTAAATTTGGACATTCAGGCGGGGCGGGTGAAAGGTGAAAAACTCATGTCATCCTTTGTTGTCTTGACGGCAGACCAAGCACTCGTTGCATACAAAAATAATGATAAAAATAAGCTCATAGAATCTATGGGTTATCTTGTTGCCGATGGGGGCAGTAGTGAGTCGTGTGCACCTGAAAGCTACATAGCTGAAGCGTATTTCTATCCTGACAAGGTGGGTTGGTCCAATGATCTCGGATTTTTGTTTGCTGAGGCAGGATATTATTCAGAATCGGTTGAACTACTAAGAAAGGTGATTTCTGAAAACCCAGAGAGAACTGTCGCTTACTTGAATATAGCTGATGCATATTGGGGGTTGAGCCAAAAAGATTTGGCTGCAGAGAACTATAAAAAATATATCTCTATGATGCAGCAGTCGGGAAAAGCCATGAAAATTCCTAAGAGAGTTTTAGAGCGATCGTAATAAGAGGGACGGATTTATTTTTTTAGTCCGTCCCGCGGGCAACTCTTAGGGTGAAATTAGGACAGATCACGGTTTTAGTATTTGCCACGAAAAACGTGGTCTGTTCCTTTTTTTCCTCAAAAGGATATATAAAGTTGAAAAAATATTTAACTCTATTTAAGCGGCATTTTATTCCGTATGTAGTTTTTGGTTTCGTAGCGTCCAATGTGTTTGCGGATGCCGCACCCACAATAGGTGAATTCCATCCTACGGTGGTAGCCTCTTTGGGCGAAGAAAAGATCGCTGTATTTTTTTTGAAAAATAGTCTGAAGGCGATAGCTAAAGAAGAGCATGTTGCCGATGCTGAGATATATTACTCATCATTGAGCTCCGGTAAACCCTCTCTAAACTATGTATGGAAGGTTGAGGGGGATCAGATCGCTTCTGTATTTTTCTACGAGTGGAAGTCCCCTGCGAGAGCCGGAAAATCTATGTTTGTGTTGACAAAAAGAAAATTGTCGAACTCGGCATTTGACGGTTTTGCTTATTCGGTAATGGAGCTTCCAATAAGGAGAGATGGTGGACGTGTATCCTTGCTTCATTTTAGTGGCGATTTGCCTGACCCATCTCTAGATAATTGTATGGAGGGAGCAGATCTGGTTAGGGGAAATAAAGTGGTCTGTGCTTATAAAGATGCGGCGAGCATTAAAAATTACTTTAGCTTGCAGGACAAAAAACATTAAAAGTTGTGTGCGCGGCAATGGAGAAAACGGGGCGGTTCACTTTTAGCTGAATCCGTCCCGCGGAAATGGGGACAGACCACGATTATCCGAAAAACGTAGTCTGTCCCCTTTTTTTCGTTTCTGAGGTCAGCCGGATGATTCGATTAATTATATTGCTTTTGTCTGTTTATAGTGGCGCCGCTTATTCTGGCTCAGCTGAGCATAGCCTATTATGCAAAGAACCTGGTCAGAGTTCTGACGCGGCTAGGTTGACTCTTTCGTTTGAAGAGGAAATCTTTTTTCTTGACAACACTGATCGCGGATGTCGGTCAGATTATGTCGTTAGACAAGCGCAAGGAACGGAAAATGAGTCGATCATATTTTCTTATCCGACGAGTGACGATATGGGCTTAAATGCTCAAATAATGATTTTTGCTGCTCCAGCTAATGGCGGAGAAGCCCACTATATCGGAGATATTCCTGCTGGTGCTTCAGAACTAAAGGATGGAAATTATCAAGATATTCAGCAGGCTGGTGATTCAATCTACGAGAATATCTACCGTGTTGATGGTTCTAAAGTTATTACTTTGATGCCAGGGAAGGAGTTAATCATTTCCGGCGAACAGTGTGTTTATAAGAAAGCAGGTGACGCTGTTTGTCAGAAAATGCGAGGTAGCTTTGAAAAACCTATGTGTGTCCTTAATGATGGTACGCGTAAAATCCTCGCCGTTGCGAGTGACTGCACAGAGCTGAAAGAAAACCTTTAAGGTGAAATGGGGACAGACCACGGTTTTAGTAATTGCCCGACAACGCGACAACATGGTCTGTCCCCTTTTTTCACGACTACTACCGTGTGTTCATTTACCAAGTCAAAACCGGCACCTTCGAAGAGTTACAGCCGGACTGCGGCGACGACTTCGTTAACCTGCGCGTCGACAAAAAACGCAAAGCGTTGCTCAGCACTTACTGGGAAATGAACATCCCCAAGCAATGCATCACCCGATTCACCAAACGCAAAGTCTGAATGACTCAAGGATGAACAGTGAACCGTTTTGTTTTAACCCTGCTAGCCGCGCTGCTGCTGCCAGTTTCAGCGGCCTATGCGCAGAACGACTGCAGCCATGTCACCTCAAGCCTGGAAATGGTGCCCTGCTCGGAGGCGGCGAAGAAGGCTGCCGATGCGCAATTGAACGTCAGCTACAAGCAGTTGATGACGCGGCTTGAGTCTGACTATCGAACAGATCCGGCGTTGGGCGCGGAGTACGCGGCGAAGGTCAAGGAGTCGCAACGTGCGTGGCTGAAATTGCGCGATGCGAACTGCCCTTTGGAGGCATTCGAAATCGAGACGGGGATGCCGGCGCATGTGTTCGCTGTCAACTCGTGCATCGCCAGAATGAGTCGTGAGCGCTCGGCGTATCTGGACAAGATTGTCCCTGCTCTTGCATCCGACAAGAACTCGTCGACGGCTCCCACCAGGGACGCTTGCCCCTCGGAGGAATTCGCGCCTTTCATTGCGGCGTTTTCCGCCAACGGCGAATCACAACGCCGTCTCACTGCAATGACGGTCAAGTCGCTGGTGTTGAAACCGGTAGCGGGGAAGGATCGAAGTACCTTTGAGCCTTCGACCTCGGGTGTCAGTGGGGCTACTTTCACCTACCCGCTGATGGCCGCCATCACACCCGGTAAAACGCCTGAAGTCGAGATCGAAGAGGTCGACGACAGTCACGTCAACGTGGTGGATAAGCGGGCGGGCAACAGCAATATCAAGATCTTCAACTTCTCTCGTCAGGCGTGCTGGGTGCTTGAGGGGATTGAGGACTGGTCGATCAGCGAAAAGGATCTTGTTGCAACAGAAAACCCTGGAATGAGCCGCGCCGAAAACTTTTGTTATCAGCGTGCCGAAGCGTTAGGTGGGCTGGGGTTTCTTGAGCAATACCGGCTGAGTGCGGAGCTGATTGAAGCGTCCCTGGAGAATTTTGTGTGTGCTGCAGAGTCGGGTGATGCACAGGCGAGCCTGTCGGCGGCAAGCCTGAGTCTTTCGCAAATGGCGTCTCAGTTGGAAACCCCTAAGGTTGAGGCTTTGTTCAAAGCGGCTTCGAAAATACCAAAGGGTGCGATGGGCTATGCGACGTTTCTTTGTTCAGGAAACTCCACTGACTATAACGGCCCTTGCCTTCATCCCAAGCAGGCAGAGGAGCAGGTCATCCGCGCCATTGAGATGGGTTCAACGGACGCTATGGTTTATCTGGCTTCTACGTTCGAGGCTGGAGAGTTGGGAACAAAAGATCTGTCACGCGCACTGGCTTGTTATCAAATGGCGGCGGATAAAGATGAGCCCCGCGCGATTGAGCAGTTAAAACGTCTGGACTCGCATGGCCCGGAGCCGATCAAGGCCAGTCACTGTATTTGAAACCGGATCATGCTTGATGCTTATTCGCAGGCATCGCGCCTGAATGGGGCAGGGTAAAACGTTTAATTTTCGAGCATCAGACACATCCGGTTTTCATTTAAACTCCCCACCCCCAAGGAACGCGCTCAGGACACGGAATGCCAGCCTCTTCTTCCTCGCTTCGCCCAGCGTTGGTGCTTTGGCTATATGCCGCTGCCATCACGCATATCCTCGCCGGTCTTACCCTGACCTGGCCCGGTGACTCCGGCTTGCTCGATGGCTACCTGCAAGTCCTCGAACTGTCGTTCTGGGGCGCCGATGCGGTTCCCACCGCCGGCCACGAACAACAAGTCTGGTGGCTCGCGCTGTTCGGCGCGACGTTGCAAAGTTATTCGCTGTACATGTTCGCGCTGGTGCACTTGGGTAATCGCTTGAAAATCCCGGCAGTCTGGGGCTGGTTGATCGCTGGCATCCTGTTATGGGCCCCGCAGGACATGTGGCTCTCGGCGCAACAGCAGGTCTGGTCGCACGTGTGGCTTGACGGTTTTGCTCTGTTGGTGTTGTTGCCGCCGCTGTTTTGGCTGTACAGACATGACCGTCAAGGGAAGGAGTAACAGCGTGAAAGTATTTCGATTCTTCTCGGTTGCTTGCTCCCTGCTGCTTCATCCGCATTGTTTGCTGGAGAAGCGTGCAACCCAGACAGTTTGTCCAACCCGGACTTGATCACCTGCGGCCAGCAATCTTTCGAGAAGGTCGATGGTGTCCTGAACGAGCAATACAAAAAAGCGCTGTCGACTCTGGCTCCTGCGGAGCAAAGCCATCTGAGAGATGTGCAAAAGAACTGGGTGCGCTTCAAAGAATCGTTTTGCGAAGAGCTTTATGGAGCCGCGTTGCCGGGCGCTGAAGCGCCAATCGAAAAGCTTGGGTGTCTGGTGCAGACGACCAATGCTCGGCTGGGAGAGTTGGTCGCTCTACAGACGGGTTTACCGCTGGATGGTTTTTACAAAGCGGCATCCGCGATTGAAGGGAAGGATCGTCAGAGAAATTTAGCGGCCTCAATTGAGCGGCTGGGAGGGGATCAATTCGATGATCCGCTTTGGAAGAAGTACGCAGAAGGGCACTGCCAGATGGCTAGCCGTCTGTTGCGTGAAGACGTCGCCTACTGCGTGGTGAGGATGCGCTTTCAATTACCCATGAACCGCTAAAGGAATGTTCGGTTTGAAATTTTCGTCTGCATTGTTTTCCGCGTTGCTCGTTTTCGTTCCTCTGGCGGCTCATAGCGAGGTCACGACCGAGTTTTTTTGCTTCCGCTCCTACGAAGGCAAACCCATAAATTTTGAATTTCGAACCTATTACGACTCTGTCGCCAAATGGAGCGGTGCTGGCGTCAAGTACAGCAAGTCGAAAAAGGCTATCGGGCTGGTTCATCGCAGTACTGAACAAGAAGAACTCGTGTATGGCCGGCCTTACCAGTACACGACAACTTGGGTTGAAGTAGTTGATGGTGCACTGACAGGTGAGTATCAGATGGTCACTCAGGGTGGCCGGGTTGATGCGATGACGTATACAAATTACAAATCTGCGAAGAAGTATTCGTTTGAAAATGATTACAACGTGGATTCGAAACCTGAAACAGGTTGCCAGTGGTGAGACAGGGAATACTCACATAGGGGGCTTAACACCCCTTTTTTTCATTTTCAATCTGGCCCTTGAATCATCAGCAGGAAGGTGAGTTGAAAAGATTAGCTTTGGTCGCGTTATTGCTGTGCTCTTTCTCTGTGGCTGCGGGGCCAATGTTCCCGTCCCTCAAGTCATGCATGGAGGCCGACAGCGGCTGTGCGTTGGCGTTGAAAGAAAACCTTCTGGTGGACGCAAAATCCGGGCAACGTCTCTCCGACGAGGCGGAATCGGCCGGAGCAATGAGTGGTTTCTGGCTGTATCGAGATGGCGAGCGTTACATCCTGGAGAACGAAAACTACTCCCAGGCAAAGTCGCGTCGTTGGCTGGTTTTTACTTACGACGGCGGAAAAGTAGTACTCGACGGCGCCTATATTTTTTCAATAGACGTTAATCCGGAGACCGGTCCCTACTGGCACGGTTACGACTGCCGGGGTGATGCTCAGCCATTGGCAGTGCCAACAAAAGAACCCTTCAGTGACGTCGCTTTGGAGGCGTTGTGCGGGGGCGCCGAAGGTTGGGTCGTCTCAGGAAAAGATAAGACAGTGCCCGTATCAGCCAAGGGGCTGGCCGTGAGTGTTCCCGTTTACCACGCTCGCAACCGTGATGGTTCAGCGACGTACCTGTTTACTGAAAGCGATGTTCCGGATCTTTCGAAGCTGGTGTGTTTGTCCAATTGCGTCGTCGTCGCTCAAGCACCAGAACGCGTCTCGCAAGAAACAGCGTCATTGCAGGGCGGGCAGGATGAAACGTTGTGTTCCGCCGAAGAAGACATCTACTTCAGCTGTCCTTTGACAGGAGGTAAAACGGTTTCTGTTTGCGCGCAAGGGAATAACAAGCCCACTGCCGGATATGTTCAGTATCGTTACGGTGTTCCGGGAAAGATAGAAATGCTCTATCCGCAGAAGAGCGTGCCTCCCAAGGGCAAGTTCTTCGTAGTGGATGCGTCGGAAGGCAGCGTTAACCTGAACAACATCAAATTCAAAAAGGGCCCGTATACCTACCTCGTTAATCAGGCGTTTGTGAGTTTTTTGACGGTGCTCAAGGATGACAAGGTGGTGTTCCGGCAGTCCTGTAGCGCGGGTGGTTATTCATTTGTTAGTCGGGTTGCCCCTCAGGGTATAGAGGCACTGCCTAAAAGCGCTGAAGACTTGAGATAGCGAAGAAGACTGCAGAAAGGGGACTTAACGTCCCCCTTTTTTCATCCGCAAATCCCGCTACGGCTTTGCCGCCGCGCTCTTCACCTCAATATGATCAAGCGTCCCTTCCACCATCAGTCGCACACCGTCCGCCATTCTGCTCAGGGCCAGTGCAACTGAGCGGCGTGAGCCGTGGAGGTCGTCGGCGAGGTCGCAGGCGATGACGCTGATGGACAGGAGGTCTTCGGAGGCGTTGGCCATGAGGGCTTCGGCGTCGGTGCCGGGGAAAGTTTGAAGAGGCCGGTTTCGCGTCTGGGGTGGGGTTCGGTGGGCGGTTTGAAGTGGTGGTCGAGGGCGCGTTCGGCGGCTTCGTGGAATTTCTTCGATTCCAGTGATTCGTAGGGCGATATGTCCGGGGTTTCCGGGGGGTTGGGTGTTGGTTTCTTCATTCGGTCTTACTCCAGTTTCAGGAGCTGGCACCGTTTCGCTCGCACTTCGAAAGGGGTGGCAGCTGTGCATAGGTGTGCAAGACCGGTGGAGTCACCCGGCAGACCCGAAGGCCTCCCATACACAGCAGCCATAACGATCCGCGAGCATAGGAAAACGCTCGGCGAATTGCCATAACCAATGTGTACTCCCGCCGGACTTGCACGTCCGTATCGCCGATTTAGCGGCGACACACAAAGCCTATCCCTAGCGCACCAACTCGCCTAGTTCACGGACAGCCCGGTACTTTGCAGGAAATTTCCCATGGATTCGCGGGCCGGAAGAGCAAAAGATCGCAGGCTTCGCCAGCTCCTACAGGGATGTGTTTCAACAGGTGTAGGAAAGGTGAGTGGTGAGACGCGGAGCGTCTCGGGATGCATTCCCGAGCGGAGCGGGGGACCGATCAGGGGTGAACGTAGAGTCGTGACTTGGCAGTCATCGTGCGAGAAATGGTCTGCATCATCCTTCAACAGCGTTAGATACTGGCGTTATCGTCCGAATCCCTTACACTGCCCCGGCCGTTCATTTTCCTTTTGAGGCCGTGCGCATGAAATTTCGTTTTCTTCTGTGGATGATGGGTTTGTTGATGGGTAAGGCCAGCCGGACAAATCCTGCGTTCCAGCAGCAGTTGGGTGACAAGGATCTGGTGTTTCAGTTGCAGACGCTGGATGGGAAAGTGGCGCGGCATTTCGTGGTCAAGGATCAGCGCATCACCAGCAAGTCTGGGGTAGTGGCGGAGCCTGCGTTTGCGATTGCGTTTAAAGATGCCGGTTATGGCTTTGCGACGATGCAGGCGAAGAACAGGCAGTTGGCGTTTATGCAGGGGATTCAGGACAAGTCGATTCAGCTCAAGGGTAACCCGGCGCTGGTGATGTGGTTTCAGGGGTTGATGAAGTATTTGGTGCCGAGGAAGGCCAAGCCCAAGACTTGAAGCACCATCTTTCCAGTGTGATTGTTTGGCTCAATAAGTCGGTCAATTGGCACATAAGGCCCTGAACACCTGTCAGAAATGACAGGTGTTTTTGTTTGCATAATGATGCTTGATCGAGATGTCCAGCAGTAAAGGGACTTATCCGGATTGGAGAGTTATCAACATGACCATACAAGCAGGTGAGCTTGATTCAACATTTGCCGCTGACGGCATACTCAATTGGGAATTTCCCGAGTTTATCAGCATTGCTCCGCACGTTGTTCTTCCGTTGCCTGACGGCCGACTGTTCGTCGTGGCGAATGAATTAGGTATTTTCCCCGGCTTCGTAGTCGCACGGCTCACGGACCATGGCGAGCTTGATGTTGGCACCGGGTTTGGCGAGAACCAGCAAGGATTTGCGCGAATTTCGACAGGGGAGAAATTTTTATCAGGGAAGTTTGGCGCAAACTTGCTGAGTAACGGAGGGGTACTGATTACGGTCGAATACAGTACACGCCCTCCGAATGGTGAGAACGGTGTTGTGCTTATCCAGCTCCTGCCAGACGGGCGACTCAACGATAAATTCGGTGAAGGCGGTGTCGCCAAATTTCCGTACGGTTCAGGGCCCGTACCACTCGATGGAGCGCTAACGGCAGCTCGTGCACGCCAAAATATACCTGGGCATGAAAAGTCTGCAATCCAGAGCGGCGCCAGCTCTGGTGCGTCCGGTATCGAGTTGCCAGGGGGCAAAGTGGCTCTGGTTTATTTCGGTTTTGATCATGCTTCACAGCAAACTAAAGGCTTGGTCATGCGACTCAATCCTGACGGCAGTTTCGACAACACTTTCAACAAAATCGGTTCGGCCACTGTTGAATTGGCTGAGCTGGGTGCGACAGGTGATAACGCCGCCCGCGGAGTGGCCGCTCATGTAGACAGTGGCTTGGTGGTGTATGGCGACTTTGATGATGAAGGCACCTTCGGGACTTATGCTGTGCGCTTCACTGAACATGGAACGCGGGACAATGAGTTCGGCGAGTTCATCGTGAAGTCTGATCGGCTGCCGGTGTTTCGCGATATTGCTGTAAGAAAAAAGGACGGAATAATTGCTCTGGTTGGAGGCCAGGATGGCCAAGGGGTTTTTGATGGTGAGGGCGTGATTGTCGTGCTCAGTGCGGATGGCTCACCTCACCCTCTTTTCAATAATGGTCAGCCTCTATTTACAAAAATTGTGCCTGAAATCGGCCAAAACTGGACGAGTTGTACGTTTGATAACCCAGATGAAAGCAAGCTGATTGTCGCCGGCACCAGCGGCGGGGCGTTCGTAACTGACGAGATGCATGCCGTCTGTGCACGTTACAAGCTTACTGGCGAGCCTGACACGCAGTTCAGCGGTGGCTATGTAACAGTTAATACGTCAGAGAGGCTGGAGTCGACTCTGAATGTGCAAGTTACCGGGCAAAATAAAATTGTTATGTGCGGTGAATATTGGCGAGACCGGCTGAGTCTGCCTAAGAGCGGATGGATCGCACGCTTCATTGCTTGATAAATGACGAAGCTGCAATTGCCCGCGCTCAGGAAAAAGAATGATCCGTGAGCGCGGGTTTTTTATGCCTGGCTGAATTGCGAAGCCAGTTCACGCAGCAGCACTTCAGCCTCAAGCACTTTACTGACGACATCGTTGGCTTTGTCACGGCTCAAACCAACGCGTTCGAGCAACGCATCCGGAATGTCTTCATCCGGCCCGGAGCCGATCCCGCGGCTGCGCAGCAGGCGCACGGCCAGGCAAACGAGGTTCGGGTATTCGGCGTAGGCGCCGTCGTAGCTTGGGTCGTGCTGGAAGCGCAGGGCGGTGGCCAGTTCATCCGGCATGTCCCAGTAGCGCATCAGCCACGAGCCGATCTGTTCGCGGCTGATGCCCAGCAGGTGTTGCTCGATATAGCTGTGGCACAGATGCGGGTTGACCTCCAGGTGACGGCAGATCAGCGAGAAGTGCGGCGGGAACACGTGGGCCAGCAGCAGGTAGCCGAAGTTGTGCAGCAGACCGGCGAGGTAGGTCAGGCCGGCTTCCGGACGCTGGGCGCGTGGCATGGCGCGGGTCAGGCCTTCGATGACGGCGGCGGTGTAGATTGACTGCTGCCAGTACGGCGTGGTGTGTTGCGGGTGGTCTTTGGGCAGGCTCAGGGTCTTGCCGAGGGCCAGGCCCAGCGCGAGGTTGATCACCAGATCGAAGCCCAGTACGCGGACGATCGCGTCTTCCACCGAACGGATCTTGCCCGGCGAGGCGTAATACGGCGACGCCGCCCAGCTCACCACTTGCGCGGCCAACGCCGGGTCGGTTTCGACTACGCCGGTGATATCGTCGATGGTGGCGTTGGGGTCGACGCGCAGCTTGATGATTTTTTGCGCGGTTTCGGCCAGCGGGGGGATCTCGATGGTCGCTTCCAGACGTTGCTGAATGCGCCGCGCGGTGAACGCCTGCACGGCCTGGGTGATTTCCTCGCGGTCATCGTCCGGGCGGTCGAGGTTGGGGCGGATGCTGCTCAGGGCTTCGCCGAAGTTGGCCGCGCTGGCCTTGGTCAGCATCGATTTGAAGTCTTCGCTGCTAATTTCCAGCAGCAGGCCCGGCTCGCCGGAGTTGATCAGCAGCTTCGGCTCGCGCAGCAGGCTTTCTTCGTAGAGGCACGGCGAACTGGTCAGCGCCGGCAGGCCCGGCAGCAGGCTCAGATTATGTTTGCCGAGCATCTTTTCCAGGCGCTCGGTCGAGACGGCGGTCAGACGACGGCCAGTGAGTTCGGCGAGGCGATTGAGATCCAGCAACTGGCTCTGTGGAAACAGCACCATCAACGCGCCCACGGCGTCATCCAGCAACACGGCCTGCACTTTGCGCGAGGCATTGAGGCCGTGGTGGTCGAGCACTTCTTCGTAGGCAACGCCCAGCTTGTTGAGCAGCAGCCGAATAACAGACGGAGCTTGCGGAGATTCGGGGACGAGAGCAGCTTCGGTCATGGTCTGTATCCGTTTTTGAAACAATGGCAGGAGTATAACCAGCTCTGTAGGAACGATCCTGCACAAACTGCGACGGTGCTCACACTTGGCCGTATTGCTGCCCATGGCGCAGCCAACGGTCAAGCAATGGGCTGACGTGGGTCGGCCAGCGCTCCAGCAAAGCCTGGGCGGCGTCGCGCACGGCGGGCAGCAGGTCGGCGTCGCGCATCAGGTCGGCGACCTTGAATTGCAGCAGGCCGGTCTGACGGGTGCCGAGCATTTCCCCGGGGCCGCGCAGTTCGAGGTCTTTTTCGGCGATGACGAAACCGTCGTTGGTCTCGCGCATGATGCCCAAACGCTGACGGCCGATCTGCGACAGCGGCGGGTGGTAGAGCAGCACGCAGTGGCTGGCCGCGCTGCCACGACCAACACGACCGCGCAACTGGTGCAGTTGCGCGAGGCCGAGGCGCTCGGGGTTTTCAATGATCATCAGGCTGGCGTTGGGCACGTCGACGCCGACTTCGATCACGGTGGTGGCGACCAGCAGTTGCAGGTTGCCGGCCTTGAACTCGGCCATCACTGCGGCTTTCTCGGCTGGCTTCATGCGCCCGTGAATCAGCCCGACTTTCAATTCGCCGAGGGCGGCGGTGAGGTCTTCAAACGTGGTTTCGGCGGCCTGGCAGGTCAGCTCTTCGGATTCTTCAATCAGCGTACACACCCAATAGGCCTGACGACCTTCGGCGCAGGCGCTGCGCACGCGTTCGATGACTTCGACGCGGCGGGTGTCGGTGACCAGCACGGTGTTCACCGGGGTGCGCCCGGGCGGCAGTTCGTCGAGGATCGAGGTGTCGAGGTCGGCGTAGGCGCTCATCGCCAGCGTGCGTGGAATCGGCGTGGCGGTCATGATCAACTGATGCGGGCACATGCGCCCGCCGACGCCTTTCTGCCGCAATGCCAAACGCTGCTGCACGCCGAAGCGGTGCTGTTCGTCGATGATCACCAGAGCGAGGTTCTTGAACTGCACTTCGTCCTGAAACAGCGCGTGGGTGCCGACCACCATTGGCGTGCCGCTGGCAATCTGTTCCAGCGCGGCGACGCGATTCTTGCCCTTGAGCTTGCCGGCCAGCCACGCGACTTCAATGCCCAGCGGTTCGAGCCAGCGCTTGAAGGTGATGAAGTGCTGTTCGGCGAGGATCTCGGTCGGTGCCATCAGCGCGACCTGATAACCGGCCTCCAGCGCCTGCAACGCGGCGAGGGCGGCAACCACGGTTTTACCCGCGCCGACGTCACCCTGAATCAGGCGCAACATCGGTTCGTGCTGGCTGAGGTCGTAGGCAATTTCATTGCCGACGCGCTGCTGAGCACCGGTTGGGCTGAAGCCGAGGTTCTTCAGGTATTTCGGCGGCAGCTTGGTGGCTTTCGGCATCGCTGGCGCGCGCAGCGAGCGCATGCTTTCGCGCAGACGCTGCTGCGACAGTTGATGGGTGAGCAGTTCTTCGAAAGCCAGGCGATGCTGCGCCCAGTGATGGCCGAGGGCGAGCTCATCGACATCGGCGTCGGCGGGCGGATTGTGCAAGTAGCGGATCGCATCGGCCAGCGGCGCCAGTTGATAGTCGCGGGCCAGTTCGGTCGGCAGCCAGTCCGGCAGGGTGCTCGGCTTGAGCAGTGTCAGGGTCTGCATGCACAGCTGGCGCAGGCGCTGCTGGGTCAGGCCTTCGGTGAGCGGATAGACCGGGGTCAGGGTTTCGTCCACTGGCGGCGGTTCATCGCCGGTGATCGCGCGGTATTCCGGATGATAGATTTCCAGGCCTGAGGCGCCGGGCCGGGCTTCACCGTAGCAGCGAACCCGCGTGCCACGCTTGAGGCCTTCTTTCTGCGCATTGCTGAAATGGTAGAAGCGCAGACTCAGCCCGCCGGTGCCGTCCTGCAAGCGCACGACCAGGCTGCGCCGGCGACCCATGACCACATCGGCGCCGCTGACGGTGCCTTCAACCACGGCGTCCTGTCCCGGTCGCAGCGCACCGATCGGCACCACGCGGGTGCGATCCTGATAACGCAGCGGCAGGTGGAACAGCACGTCTTGCAGATTCTCGAGGCCGACCTTTGCCAGTTTCTCGGCCATGGCCTCGCCGACACCCTTGAGTGCCGTCACCGACACTTGCGACAGCTCCGTCATGACGCTCGCTTAACCGGCCGTAACCGGCGCCGTTGGCCTGGCCACCGAGCACAGGCGAATGGAGTCGGCGAGGATCTCGATGGCTTTCGGCCGTGGGAAGCTGGCGCGCCAGGCGATCGCCACGGTGCGGAACGGCACCGGCGCGGTCAGTGGACGCACTTCGATCACGCCGGGGGCGTAGTGATGGCTGTCCACTGCCGACAGCGGCAGGATCGAGATGCCCAGGCCGGACGCGACCATATGGCGAATGGTTTCCAGCGAGCTGGATTCCACCGTAGTGTGCTTGGCGCCGTCGTTGCCTTTGGTCAGGGTCGGGCAGGCCTCGAGCACCTGATCGCGGAAACAGTGGCCTTCACCGAGCAGCAGCAGGCTCTTGTCGTTGAGCAGGCCGGCGTCGATGGACTCTTTCTTGGTCCACGGGTGCTGGGCCGGCATCAGGACGTAGAACGGCTCGTCGTAAAGCGGCAGGGTCAGCACGTCGGCTTCATTGAACGGCAGGGCGATGATGATCGCGTCGAGCTCGCCGTTGCGCAGTTTGTCGCGCAGCACGTGGGTGAAGTTTTCTTCGATGTACAACGGCATCTGCGGGGCAACCCGGTGCAGTTGTGGGATCAGGTGCGGGAACAGGTACGGGCCGACGGTGTAGATGGCGCCGACTTTCAGCGGCGCGGTCAGCTGATTCTTGCCGGCCTGGGCCAGTTCGCGAATGCCTTGGGCCTGTTCCAGGACCTTCTGCGCCTGGGCGACGATGCCTTCGCCGACCGGGGTCAGGCGCACGGCGCTTTTGCTGCGCTCGAAAATCAGCACACCGAGTTCGTCTTCAAGTTTTTTCACGCCCACCGACAGCGTCGGCTGACTGACGTGGCAGCGCTCGGCGGCATGGCCGAAGTGCTGCTCTTGGGCGAGGGTAACGATGTAGCGTAATTCTGTGAGGGTCATAGCAAGCGTCCATGAAGATGCGCGCCAAGCATACCGGCTGCAATCGATAGACGCACGTTATCAGACTGCGGGCTGAGTGCGACACCGGTCGAGGACGGTTTGCCGCTGGCAGATACGCAAAAGGCACCTTTCGGTGCCTCTCCCTGTTTACGCTGAACCCTGTGGGAGCGAGCCTGCTCGCGAAAGCGGTGGGTCAGGCAAAAATGTGCTGACTGACACGACCTCTTCGCGAGCAGGCTCGCTCCCACAGATTGCGATATTGCTTAACGGCGACGCTCCAGCGAATAAACAAACGGCGCAACAATTTCGATCGAGCCGTTGTTGAGCATGTCGGCCGGCGGTTTTGGCAGCGGTTGGGCGCGGCGGATCATGTCCAGGGTGGCCCGGTCCAGATCAGCGTTGCCAGAGCGGCCCACCAGTTCGAACGACAGCACATTACCTTCGCCATCAACCACGAAGCGCAGACGATTCAAGCCTTCCTTGCCACGCGATTGCGCACTCTGCGGGTACTTCTTGTACTTCTGCAGATGCGCGAGCAGGGTGCCTTGCCAACTGGCCTTGGCCGCCAACTGAGCCGGCGACGGACCTGGTGCAGGCTGGGCGGATTTCTCCGTCGGTGCCTGGGTCGGCTGAGTGTCGGCCGGTTTTTCCTCGGAAGGTTTTTCCTTCGGCGGCTCGGGCAGCTTTTTCTCGACCGGCTTCGGCGGTTTCGGCTTGGGCTTCGGCTTGGGTTTGGGTACCGCGATTTCCGCTTTCGGTGCTTCAGCCAGTTTCGGAATCGGCAACTCTTCCACCGGAGCCGGTGGCTGCGGCGGTGTGACGACTTTCGGCGGAGCCGGCGGTGGCGGGGCAGGCAACGGGGCCAGCTCGACCATCATTGCCTGCGGCGGCAATTCGATGGGCGGGCGGGCAGTCCAGTTCAGCGCCAGCGCGATGGCCAGCGCATGCACGCCCAGCACCACGGCCAGGCTACCGCTGTAACGCGTCAGCTTATGGCGCGTCGTGATCATTTCTTGGCTGCCGTCTCAAGACCGACCAGACCAACCTTCAGGTAACCGGCGGCGCGCAGGCTGTCCATCACGCTCATCAGGTCGCCGTAATCCACGCCTTTGTCGGCCTGGAAGAAGATCGTGGTGTCTTTCTTGCCCTGGGTCTTGGCGTCGAGGGTGGCGCCGAGGGTTTCGGCTTTCACTTCGTCGTCACCGAGGAACAGGCGCTGGTCAGCTTTGACACTGAGGAACACCGGTTTCTCCGGCCGCGGCGCCGGTTTGGCGGTCGAGGCGGGCAGGTCGACTTTAATGTCCACAGTGGCCAACGGCGCGGCCACCATGAAGATGATCAACAGCACCAGCATCACGTCGATGAACGGCGTGACGTTGATTTCGTGGTTCTCGGCCAGATCGTCGTCTGCGCCTTCTTTCAAATGCAGGCCCATGGCCGATTACCCCACTTTAACCATGTGCGGCTGCGAGCTGCGCTCAGGCTGGTGGTCGAGATCGCGGCTGACCAGCAGCAGGACTTCTGCCGAGGCATCGGAGACCTGCGCCTTGTAACCGGCGATGGAGCGGGCGAAGACGTTGTAGATCACTACCGCAGGAATCGCCGCAACCAGACCCAGTGCAGTGGCCAGCAGGGCTTCAGCGATACCCGGTGCGACAACGGCGAGGTTGGTGGTCTGGGTTTTGGCGATGCCGATGAACGAATTCATGATGCCCCACACGGTACCGAACAGACCTACGAACGGTGCGGTCGAACCGATGGTGGCGAGGACGCCGGTGCCGCTGCTCATGTTGCGGCCGCAGGCAGCAACGAGGCGCTCGAGGCGGAAGCTGACGCGTTCCTTGATGCCTTCTTTCTCGCGGCTGTTGACCGACAGGCGCATCTCTTCGAGCGCGTCGTGCACCAGCAGGTTGGCGAGGGTGCCTTCTTTACCAGCGGTGGCGCTGGCTTCCTTGAGTGTGGTGGCTTTTTTCAGTGCGGCGATTTCGCCACGCAGACGACGCTTGGCGCCCATCAGCTCGAAGCCTTTGGCGATCCAGATGGTCCAGGTGATGATCGATGCGATGGCCAGACCGATCATCACGATTTTCACGATGATGTCGGCGTTCTGGTACATGCCCCACGGCGACAGGTCGTGGGCCATGCCCAAGGTGTTGTCGGCTTCGAGGACTTCAGGTGCGTCGGCCGCGTCGACAGCCTGCACCGGATCGGTGGCGGCCGGTGCAGCCGGAGCGGCAGCGGGTGCGCTCTGCTCGGTGGCGGCTGGGGTGGCGGGCGCTTGAGCGTCGGCGAAGGCGGCGGTCGGTGCCAGCATCAGGCTGAGCAACAGAGCCGCGACGGCGCTCCAGGCGCGAGGTCGAGTGGTTGGCGAAGCGGGAGTTTGATTACGTGTCATGCTGGCCGGACCTGAGATAGAAAAACGTTGTTGCTCTTCCAGGCCTCGTGAGGCCGAGAACAAAAGTGGCGTGCATTATTGCAAGTAATTCTTGTTAACAAAAGTAATAGAGTAACTTTTTTTCCTTCATCGCTAGCCGTTCGTCCTGTGCCAGAGCTAGTCTGTGCCTTTCCGATGGGAGTTTTCTGATGTCCGCGCCTTCTGTTTTGATTGCCGGTTGTGGTGATGTCGGCAGTCGTCTGGCCACGCAATTGCTGGCGGCTGGCTGGCAAGTCCATGGCCTGCGCCGGGATGTTTCCAAACTGCCGGAGGGTGTCATCGGCGTCGCCGGCGATCTGTTCAACGAAGAATGCCCGGCGACCTGGCCGGTGGGTGCCGTGGATTATCTGGTGTATTGCGCTGCGGCCACCGACCACGATGAAGAGGGCTACCGCAAGGCCTACGTGCAAGGCTTGCAGAACGTGCTGAGCTGGCTGGACGACTATGGGCAAGTGCCTGAGCGGCTGATCTTCGTGTCGAGCAGCAGCGTGTACGGCCAGCAGGATGGAGCATGGGTGGATGAGACCTCCGAGACGGTCGCGGCCGGATATTCAGGTCGCTTGATGCTCGAAGCCGAGCAGGTCGCGCTCAAAAGCGGCATCCCGGCTAGCGTGCTGCGCCTGACCGGCATTTACGGTCCGGGGCGCGAGTGGCTGCTGACCCAGGTGCGTCGCGGCTATCGCGTGGCAGTCGAGCCGCCGCTGTATGGCAATCGTATTCATGCCGATGATGCAGCGGGGCTGCTGGCGTTCTTGCTGGAAAAAGACCGCGAGGGCGTCAAGCTGGACCAGCTCTATATCGGTGTGGATGACGCGCCAGCGCCGTTGGCCGAAGTGGTGGGCTGGTTGCGCGAGTACCTGGGTGTGACTGAATGGGCCGAAGACGCCAGCGTGCGGCGCACTGGCAGCAAACGTTGCAGTAATGCGCGGGCGAAAGCGTTGGGGTGGGTGCCGAAATATCCCAGCTACCGCGAAGGCTATGCAGCGATCCTTGAAGGTAAGTGCTGAATTTCCAGCAACACAAAAACCACTGTGGGAGCGAGCCTGCTCGCGAATGCGGTATGTCAGTCATTATCTGTTTGACTGACCCATCGCGTTCGCGAGCAGGCTCGCTCCCACATTTGATCTTCTGAGATTTCGGAGGCAGGTTACTGCTTCTCCAGCAACCACTTGCGCTCACCTGCGGCGAACTGCGGTTGCTCATCCGCTAGCGCAGCGTTGACTGCTTGCAAAATCTCAAGCTCCTTGCCCTTGCGCACAAAGATCCAGTTATTGCCCTGGCCATTGAGTTGCAGCCACATGCTGTCGTTGCCATTGCTCATGGACGCGCAATCGCCGGCCAGACACAAGGCATAACGATCAACGCCCGGCAGGCCGGTCACCTGGCCGTCGGCTTGGAACTGCACGGTGCCGCCTTCACCCTGGCCGCTGGCGATGGTCCAGTTGCCGCCCAAATACGCTGAATACAGAGCGCGTTCGAAGCTTGCACCGATTGGCGCGCCTTCCGGCACCGGGATCTGTGCGCGATCGAAAAGCTGTTCGGGTTCGTTGTCGCTGGCAGCTTGCTGCAGGCGCCCGCCATCGCGTTTCAGTTCGCTGGCGGAGCTGCCGTAGAAGTCGACTTTCCAGGCGCCGGACTCTTCGCCCAGCAGCCGTCCTTCGACGTTCTCAAAACCGTTGGTGTAGCGGGCCTGACCGGCCTTGGTGTTGACGTCCCATTCCAGATTCGGGCCGTAAGCCTGCAGCGCTTCACGCAGGGGACCGCCCTTGGCGGCGGCATCGATCGCCACCTGGTTGATCCAGGTGCCGCTGATGTCACGGTCGGCAGGGTCGCTGGCGCAGCCGCCGAGAAACAGGGCGAGCAGCGAGAGAGCTAGCGCTTTGCGCATGGTGGAATCCTTTCAAAACCTTTTCTTGCGGCAGTCGGCGCGGCGTGGAGGCCGCGCCGTGCGCATCACTCGATGACCAGAATGGCATCCATTTCAACCTGCGCACCCTTCGGCAGGGCGGCCACGCCAATGGCGGCGCGGGCAGGGTATGGCTGGTCGAAGTACTTGCCCATGATCTCGTTGACCTTGGCGAAGTGGCTCAGGTCGGTGAGGAAGATGTTCAGTTTGACGATGTCCTTGAACGAACCGCCGGCGGCTTCGGCCACGGCTTTGAGGTTCTCGAAGACCTGGACGGTCTGGGCTTCGAAGCCCTCAACCAGTTCCATGGTTTTCGGGTCCAGAGGAATCTGGCCCGACATGTAAACGGTGTTGCCTGCCTTGATCGCCTGGGAGTAAGTGCCGATGGCGGCCGGGGCCTTGTCGCTGGTGATGACGGTTTTGGTCATGTAGGACTCCTTGTAATAGGCAGGTTATGCACGCATGCGGGTGATGCGGATCACCCCGGTCAAAGCGCGCAGTTTCTTGATCACGCGGGCCAGGTGCACACGGTCGTGAACGCTGACCACCAACTGCACGACGCTGATGCGACCATCGCGTTCGTCCATGCTGATTTTCTCGATATTGCCGTCGGCGGCGTTGACGCTGCTGGCCAGCAGGGCGATCAGGCCGCGCTGGTGTTCCAGCTCGACCCGCAGCTCGACGTTGAATTCTCCGGTGACATCCTTGGCCCACGAGAGCTGGATGCATTTTTCCGGGTTGTGCCTGATTTCACTGATGTTGCGGCAGTTATCCAGGTGCACGACCATGCCTTTGCCCGCCGACAGGTGCCCGACAATCGGGTCGCCGGGGATCGGCGTGCAGCACTTGGCGTAGCTGAGCACCAGGCCTTCGGTGCCGCGAATCGCCAGCGGACCTTCCGGGCTCGGCAGTTGCTCACCTTCGCCGAGCAGGCGACGGGCAACGACATAGGCCATGCGATTGCCCAGGCCGATGTCTTCGAGCAGGTCTTCGATCAGTTCGAGGCGGTACTCGGTAAGCATTGCTTTGACGCGCTCTGCCGGGATCTTCTCCAAGGAGCTGTCGAAACCGTTGAGGACCTTGTTCAGCAGGCGTTCGCCGAGGCTGATGGACTCGGAGCGGCGCTGCAGTTTCAGCGCATGACGAATGTGCGTGCGCGCCTTGCCGGTAACGACGAAGTTGAGCCACGCCGGATTTGGCCGTGCGCCGGGGGCGCTGACGATCTCGACCGTGGAGCCGCTTTGCAGCGGTTCGGACAGCGGCGCGAGACGACGGTTGATGCGGCAGGCGATGCAGCTGTTGCCGACATCGGTGTGCACTGCGTAGGCAAAGTCGACCGCCGTGGAGCCTTTCGGCAACTCCATGATCCGGCCTTTGGGCGTGAACACGTAGACCTCGTCCGGGAACAGGTCGATCTTCACGCTTTCGATGAATTCCAGCGAGTTGCCGGCACGTTGCTGCATCTCCAGCACGCCTTTGACCCACTGGCGGGCGCGGGCGTGCGTGCCTTTCGGTTGCTCGTCACCGCTGGATTTGTACAGCCAATGGGCGGCGATGCCGTTGTTGGCCATTTCTTCCATTTCGCGGGTGCGGATCTGGATCTCGATCGGTACACCGTGCATGCCGAACAACGTGGTGTGCAGCGACTGATAGCCGTTGGCCTTGGGGATCGCGATGTAATCCTTGAAGCGCCCTGGCAACGGTTTGTACAAATTATGCACAGCACCCAATACGCGGTAGCAGGTATCGACCTTGTCGACGATGATCCGGAACGCGTAGACGTCCATGATCTCGTTGAAGGCCCGACGCTTGCCGCGCATTTTCTTGTAGATGCCGTAGAGGTGTTTCTGCCGACCGCTGACTTCGCCCTGGATGCCGTCGATGGCGAGGCAGTGACCAAGGGATTCTTCGATCTTGTTGACGATTTCCTTGCGGTTGCCCCGGGCGCGCTTGACCGCCTGGTAGATCCGCGCGGAACGCATCGGGTGCATGGCCTTGAAGCCGAGGTCTTCGAATTCGATGCGGATCGCGTGCATGCCCAGCCGGTTGGCAATGGGCGCGTAGATCTCGAGAGTTTCCTTGGCGATGCGCCGGCGTTTTTCGCCGGACAGCACTTCCAGCGTGCGCATGTTGTGCAGGCGGTCGGCGAGCTTGACCAGGATCACCCGGATGTCGCGCGCCATGGCCATGGCCATTTTCTGGAAATTTTCCGCCTGGGCTTCGGCCTTGGTCTCGAAATTCATCTGGGTCAGTTTGCTGACCCCGTCGACCAGTTCGGCCACGGTTTCACCGAACTGCGCTTGCAGCGCTTCCTTGGCGATACCGGTGTCTTCGATCACGTCATGCAGCATCGCGGCCATCAGGCTCTGATGGTCCATGTGCATGTCGGCAAGAATATTGGCCACGGCAAGAGGATGCGTGACATACGCCTCGCCGCTGCGACGGCGTTGACCGTCATGGGCTTGTTCGGCGTAGAAATACGCTCGGCGGACCAGGTTGACCTGGTCGTTGCCGAGGTAGGTCGATAAGCGATCGGCGAGGGCGTCTATGCTCGGCATGATGATTCCTGCCGAAAGCTGTGACCCCGCGCCGTGCTACGTCGACCAGGCATAGGCTTAGACGGCCTCGTTCGACTCGTCCTCGAACGCTGCGAACAGCGGTTCATCCTGGACGATTTCCTGCTCGGCGATGAACTCGTAGCTCATCAGGCCTTCAGCAATTTCACGCAGCGCGACAACGGTCGGCTTGTCGTTTTCCCACTGCACCAATGGCTCTTTGCCGCCGGTGGCCAGTTGACGGGCACGCTTGGTAGAGAGCATGACCAGCTCAAAGCGGTTTTCCACGTGTTCTAGGCAGTCTTCAACGGTTACGCGGGCCATGGTATTCCTCGGAGCGAATGCAATATGCGCGCTGCCCGGTTGGGCGAGCGGACTGAGCAGTTTAAAAAATCACCAGCGATTAGGGAAGCGCTGATTTTTTGACCAGACCCTTCAACGCGCTGCAAGCACCAATGTAAAGCGCTTGCAGGCATTTTGGGAAGTGCTGTTTCAGCCGAGCAATTCAGCCAGCAATTTGCCGAAACGCACTTGCTGGCGTTTCTGTTGCAGCTGATTGGCGCGGAAAATCGCTTTCAGATCGTCCAGCGCGTGGGCGAAATCGTCGTTGATGATCAAGTAATCGTAATCGACGTAATGGCTCATCTCGCTGACTGCTTCGCGCATGCGGCCGTCGATGATCTCGTCGCTGTCCTGGCCACGGTTGGTCAGGCGCTGGTGCAGGGCTTGCAGCGATGGCGGCAGGATGAAGATCGAGCGCGCTTGCGGCATCAGCTTGCGCACTTGCTCGGCGCCTTGCCAGTCGATTTCCAAAATCAGGTCGTGACCTTCGTCCAGGGTCTGCTGCAAACGGCTTTGCGAGGTGCCGTAGAAGTTGCCGAAGACTTCGGCGCGCTCAAGAAAGTCGCCGTGCTCGCCCATCTTCACGAACTCTTCGCGGGTCACGAAGTGGTAATTCACGCCGTCCACTTCGCCCGGGCGCATGGCGCGGGTGGTGTGCGAAACGGAAACGCGAATCTCCGGATCGGCGTCGGTCAACGCCTTGACCAGACTACTCTTGCCCGCGCCCGATGGCGCGGAAATGATGTACAGGGTGCCGGTGTGTTGGGTCATGTCAGGTAGCCTTACTCAATATTCTGCACTTGTTCGCGCATCTGCTCGATCAACACCTTGAGGTTGACGGCGGCCTGGGTGCTGCGCGGGTCGAAGGCTTTGGAGCCCAGTGTGTTGGCTTCGCGGTTGAGCTCCTGCATCAGGAAGTCCAGACGCCGCCCGGCGGCACCACCGGACTTGAGCACCCGGCGAACTTCGATGATGTGAGTGCTCAGGCGATCCAGTTCTTCGGCCACGTCGCTTTTTTGCGCGAGGATGACCATTTCCTGTTCCAGGCGCTGCGGGTCGAGCTCGGCCTTCATGTCGGCGAAGCGGTCGAGGACCTTCTGGCGCTGGGTGGCGAGCATCTGCGGCACCAGTTCTCGCAGGGTCACCACGTCTTCTTCGATGGACGTCAGGCGGTCGTTGATCAAGCGAGCCAGCTCCGCGCCTTCGCGCTCGCGGCCAGCCTTCAGATCCTTCAAGCCCTGGTTGAACAGCGCCAGCGCTTCGGCGTTCAGCGCTTGCGGGTCGGTCGCATCGGCCACCAGCACGCCGGGCCAGGCCAGCACTTCCAGCGGATTCAGCGCGGCGGGACTCTTGATCAGCCCGGCGACGGTTTCCGCAGCGGCCACCAGTTGCGCGGCGCGCTCGCGGTCCACTTGCAGCGGTTTGCCGGTGCTTTCTTCGGTGAAACGCAGCGTGCATTCCAGTTTGCCCCGCGACAGGCCCTGACGCAGCGCTTCACGCACGGCGCCTTCGAGATCGCGGAACGATTCGGGCAAGCGCAGGTGCGGTTCCAGATAGCGGCTGTTGACCGAGCGCAGTTCCCAGCTCAGGGTGCCCTGAACGCCGGCTTTCTCGACGCGGGCGAAGGCGGTCATGCTGTGCACCATGGCGGTGACCTCGCAATGCAGATCGGCGCGAAACGCTGTTTCGCAGGCGCGATTTCAATGAATTTAAGCCGACTGGCAGCAAAGGCGCAGGATTGTAGCGCAGTGCGGCGAATGCGCCCAAACACACGGTGTGACAAAGCGCTGCAGCCCGTCGGTTATGCGCGCTTGAGGGGCTTCGGTCGTCGGCCGGCGGTTTTAACCAGTGCCCACTCGCGGTGCAGCGCTCTATAATGCTCGGCAGTTTTCCGTCCTCAGTACAGGTATCCCTATGAAACGTCCAAGTGGTCGCGCTGCCGATCAGCTCCGCTCGATCCGCATCACCCGCAACTACACCAAACACGCCGAGGGATCCGTACTGGTCGAATTCGGTGATACCAAAGTCATCTGCACCGTCAGCGTCGAAAACGGCGTGCCGCGTTTCCTCAAAGGTCAGGGCCAGGGCTGGTTGACTGCCGAGTACGGCATGCTGCCGCGCGCCACCGGCGAGCGTAACCAGCGTGAAGCCAGTCGTGGCAAGCAGGGCGGTCGTACTCTGGAAATCCAGCGCCTGATCGGCCGCTCCCTGCGCGCGGCACTGGATATGTCCAAGCTCGGCGACGTGACCCTGTACGTCGATTGCGACGTGATCCAGGCCGATGGCGGTACTCGCACCGCGTCCATCACCGGCGCCATGGTTGCGCTGGTCGATGCCCTGAAAGTGATCAAGAAGCGCGGTGGCCTGAAAGGCGGTGACCCGCTCAAGCAGATGATCGGTGCGGTCTCGGTCGGCATGTACCAGGGCGAGCCGGTGCTGGATCTGGACTATCTTGAAGATTCTGCAGCTGAAACCGACCTGAACGTGGTGATGACCAGCACCGGCGGCTTCATCGAAGTGCAGGGCACCGCTGAAGGCGCGCCGTTCCAGCCTGATGAGCTCAATGCCATGCTGGAACTGGCCAAGCAGGGCATGAACGAAATCTTCGAATTGCAGAAGGCTGCGCTGGCCGACTGAGATTTTGACCACAAGGAGGACGTGATGAGTGACGAGCAAGAGTTGCTGCCCAAACCGAGCCAGGAGGTTCGCCAGTGGGCGATGTTCTGTCACTTGTCCGCCTTGCTGGGGATCTGGATTCCGTTCGGCAATCTGATCGGGCCGCTGATCCTTTGGCAGATGAAGCGCGAGAAGGACCCGTTCATCGATGCACAGGGCAAAGAAGCACTGAATTTTCAGATCACGGTGGCGATAGCCTCAATGATCTGCTTCCTGCTCATGCTGCTGATCATCGGTTTCTTCCTCTTTGGTTTGCTGGCAATCGCGGCATTGGTCCTGACGATCATTGCAGGGGTCAAAGCCAACGAAGGTTTCCCGTACAGATATCCGTTCACTTGGCGACTGATCAAGTAACAGTCTGTTGTATCGCAATATGGAAATGCCCCGGCTTATCGGGGCATTTTTATTTGTGCAACTCAATAATTGGTTTTTGTTGTAGGACTAGTCTGTTGTCGATGTGCGGTTTGGCATTTATTTGCTGATGTTTCTCTATTACATCTTTGGTCACAACTGATCGACCGCGTGCTTATTCTCGTTCTTGTTATTGGCGCGAGCTGGTTGTTAAAGTTGCCCGATGTAATGTTTCGGTTGAAACATTCCGATATGTTCAAGCCATCGATGGCACTTGAATTCCCCAGTAATCAGTGTTGATAAAATCAGCCGGTTCACCCGTCGAGCCCAGGTAAACGCTCGCCTCGTGAATACTTAGCCAAGAATAATCCACATGATTGAGCTCGATTTCTACGGCACGCTCGTGGCCGCTTCTTTAGTACTACTGCTCGGACGCGGACTTGTTGCGCGTGTCGGCTTTCTGCGAAGTTACAATATTCCTGAACCGGTAGCGGGTGGCCTGGTGGTTGCTGTGCTCCTGTTGATATTGCGTACGTTCGATATTGAAGTTCGCTTCGATACATCATTGCAAACACCGTTGATGTTGGCGTTCTTTGCCACGATTGGCTTGAGTGCCGACCTTGCCAGCCTGAAAAAGGGCGGGCGCATCGTCGGCATCTTCCTGCTGGCGGTCATTGGCTTGCTGGTGGTGCAGAACGCCATGGGCATCGGATTGGCAACCTTGCTCGGACTCGATCCTTTAATGGGCTTGCTGACGGGTTCGATCACATTGGCCGGAGGCCACGGTACGGGCGCCGCATGGGGCGCGGTATTCAGCGAGAAATATGGCCTGGCCTCGGCTTCGGAACTGGCGCTGGCCTCAGCGACGTTCGGTCTGGTGCTCGGTGGGCTGATCGGTGGTCCCGTCGCGCGGTTGCTGATCAAGCGCGTGCAAGTGCCGGGCTGCAGTCCCCAGCAAGCGCCGCGACTGCCGAAAGGCTTTGAACAGCCAAACAAGGAACGCTCGATCACGCCGTTTTCGTTCGTCGAGACGCTGGCGCTTATTGCCGTCAGCCTGCTCGCAGGCAACCTTCTAAATGGCTTGCTGCATGGCACTGCATTCGAACTGCCGACGTTTGTTTGCGTGCTGTTTGTGGGTGTGGTGTTGCGCAACAGTCTGTCAGCGCTTGGCTTGTATCAGGTATTCGAGCGCGAAGTTTCCGTGCTCGGCAATGTCAGCCTCTCGCTGTTTCTGGCGATCGCGCTGATGTCGCTGAAGCTTTGGGATCTGGCGGCGTTGGCATTGCCGATCTTTATCATTCTGGCCGTGCAGGCGCTGGTCATGGCGCTGTTCGCTATTTTCGTGACGTTCCGGGTGATGGGCAGCAACTACGATGCCGCAGTGCTGGCTGCGGGACATTGCGGCTTCGGTCTGGGCGCCACGCCTACGGCCATTGCCAACATGCAAGCGGTGACGCAGCGCTATGGCCCTTCGCAGATCGCGTTTCTGGTGGTGCCGATGGTAGGAGCGTTCTTCATCGATATCGTTAACGTCATCGTGATCAAGTTGTACCTGACCTTGCCATTCTTCGCGGCCGTCTAGACAGCCGGCGCATAAAAAATGCCCGCATCTCACGATGCGGGCATTTTTTTTGGCTGCGAGGACGCTTAGATGGTCAGCGTCCAGTCGTAGTCGACGATCAACGGCGCGTGCTGCGAGAACCGTGGCTGACGCGGCAGGCGTGCACTGCGCACCGAGCGACGCAGGCCCGGGGTCAGGATCTGATAATCGAAACGCCAGCCCAGATTGAGCATCTCGGCCTGTTCGTTATCCGGCCACCAGCTGTACTGGTCGCCTTCGCGGCTGACTTCGCGCAGCGCATCGACATAGCCCATGTTGCCGACAATCTCGTCCATCCAGGCGCGCTCCGGCGCCAGGAAGCCTGGAGATTGCTGGCTGTCTCGCCAGTTCTTGATGTCGAGTTTCTGCTGCGCAACGTACAGCGAGCCACAATAAATGTACTCGCGACGTTTGCGTCGCTGTTTGTCCAGGTACTTGCCGAAATCGTCCATGAGCTTGAACTTCTGGTTCAAGTCTTCATCGCCGTTCATCCCCGAAGGAAACAGCAAGGTGGCAATACTGACTTTGTCGAAATCTGCTTGCAGGTAGCGCCCGTAGCGGTCGGCCGTCTCGAAACCGAGACCGCTGATGACAGCCTTCGGTTGCAACCGCGAATACAAAGCCACGCCGCCTTGGGCAGGGACTTCAGCATCGCAGGCATAAAGGAAGTAGCCATCCAGTTGGAAGGCTGGGTCATCCAGTTCAAAGGCGGAGGCACGGGTGTCCTGCAGGCAGATGACGTCGGCATTCTGGGCTTGCAGCCAACTGAGCAAACCGCGCTCGACTGCCGCCTGAATACCATTGACGTTCACACTGATGATCCGCATAAATGGCCCCAAAAATCGCGTGCGTGTATGATACACGGCGTCAAGCTAATTAGCTAAATCCGTGGTATTTGGGGTTTTTTTCATGCAAGCGTATCAGCGCGATTTCATTCGTTTTGCCATCGATCGCGGCGTTTTGCGCTTCGGTGAGTTCACCCTGAAGTCCGGGCGCACCAGTCCCTACTTCTTCAATGCCGGCCTGTTCAACTCCGGTTCGGCCCTGGCGCAGCTGGGGCGTTTCTACGCCGCCGCCATCGCCGAAAGCGGCATCTCCTTCGACGTCCTGTTTGGCCCAGCTTATAAAGGCATTCCGCTGGCGGCCACGACCGCCGTTGCGCTGGCCGAACATCACGGCCGTGACCTGCCATGGTGCTTCAACCGCAAGGAAGCCAAGGCCCACGGCGAGGGCGGCAGCCTGGTTGGCGCACCGCTGACTGGCGAAGTCTTGATCATTGACGACGTAATCACCGCCGGCACCGCGATTCGTGAAGTGATGCAGATCATCGCTTCTCAGGACGGCGCCAAGGCCGCCGGTGTGCTGATCGCACTGAACCGTCAGGAGCGTGGCAACGGCGAGTTGTCGGCAATCCAGGAAGTCGAGCGCGACTTCGGCATCCCGGTGATCAGCATTGTCTCGCTGAATCAGGTGCTGGAGTTCCTCGCCGACGATCCGCAGCTCAAACAGCATTTGCCAGCCGTGGAAGCGTACCGCGCGCAGTTTGGCGTGTGACCAATATGGGAGCGAGCCTGCTCGCGAATGGCCGTCACCTGTCAGCGATGTGAGGCACATTAGGCGTTCGCGAGCAGGCTCGCTCCCACAGAAAAAAGACCCGGTTCAGGCAGGCTGAACCGGGTCTTTTTTTGTTGGCGATCAACGCAGATTTCGCCATTTCATCAGCAGTCTCAGCGCCAATGCAGCGTTCACTAGCGCAAACACCAGCAGCGCAACCACCACCATCACGTACAACGTGCGATCCACATCGAAATCCCAAAGCTCCAGCGTGCTGCTGCGCATGATCCCGACTGCTGCCGGCAAGTTAACGTAAAACAGCGCCACGAAAGCGCACGTCAATGGCAATGCTCGCCAGTAGAAAGCAGCCATCACCTTGTCTCGACTGCGCTTGCGGCCCTGCGAACCTTTTTGAAATTCATCCTCAGCCAGCGCTTCATTGAGCGCCGGCCACGCCAGATTGAACATGAACGTGGTCAGGGTCAGCAGCAAGCCACTGACCGCGACGATGTCACTGAACGGCATTCAGACCCAGCGTTGCACAGAGCAATGCGTGGGAATCTTCGCTGATCTCGAACTGCCCGGCGCTGCCCTTGCGTTTGGTGATGGGTTTGAAGGTCGGCTCGTTCTGGGTGATGAGCATGTTCAATTCATCGCGGATCACGTCCGAGCTGATCACCACCAGAAACACGTTTTGCGCATGCTCGGCGGACTGGATTACGGCGCGCATGCTGTGCTGCAGGATGTCGTCGAGCTGGTTGCGAAAACGCGAAACGGTGTTTTTCAACAGGGTTTTGCTTTGGCTCTGGGTCAGCTGAAAGATCGTCGAGATCTGCGATTCGGTCGGCAGGGTTTGCCCGAAGTAACTCTGAATCAGATACAGCAGGCGATCTTGCTTGGCTTCGTCGGCCCGGCTGGGCATGCCGCCCTCGACCAGCATTTTCAGGTATTCGGTCAGGCTGGCTTTGGCGATGCGCTCCAGCGCATGGGCGATTTCAGCGTCGCCGATGCGCAAGGTCTTTTTCACCGGTTCCTTCTGTTCCTGCTCGAAAGCGTCGGCGTCGATCGTGAACGAGATCTGCATGAGTCGCCGCTCCGGTTATTTGTCGCTGGCGGCTGGGTAGGGATCCTGGGGTGCATCTCCTTGGCCGGTGAGCACTTTCCAGCCCTTGAGTGGGTGAGAGGCTTCGGTGAAGTCAGGGCAGGGCGGCATCGAAGTCTGCGAAGGGGCTGAATATTCTCGGCCGCAGTCCACGCAGGCGTAAGTGCCAGCCGAAATGTCACTGCCGTAAGGAACGCTGTTTTTTTGCATGGGAAGATCTCCGTTGGATGAGGGGAAGATCCTATGGAGATTTATTCTGAAGGGATGTCGGACGTTTCGCTGTGTGGAGTCAGGCTTTTCCTGCGCGCATAAAAAGATCGCAGCCTTCGTCAGTTCCTACAAAAGCGGATTCTCGCGTGTGCGAAATCCCTGTAGGAGCTGTTGAAGGCTGCGATCTTTTGCTTTCAGCGATCAGCCATCAAGGACGCTTGCGATTACTGATCAGCGTGCCCACACCGGTATCAGTGAAGATTTCCAGCAGGATCGCGTTCGGCACACGACCGTCGATGATCAACGAACTACCTACGCCACCCTGAACCGCTTCCAGTGCGCAGCGGATCTTCGGCAGCATGCCGCCGTAGATCGTGCCATCGGCGATCAGGTCGTCGACCTGCTGCGTGCTCAGGCCGGTCAACACGGTGCCCGACTTGTCCATCAGGCCGGCAATGTTGGTCAGCAGCATCAGCTTTTCAGCTTTCAGTGCTTCGGCAACCTTGCCCGCCACCAGGTCGGCGTTGATGTTGTACGACTCGCCGCTCTCACCGACGCCAATCGGCGCGATGACCGGGATGAAGTTGCCTTTGACCAGCAGGTTCAGCAGTTCGGTGTTGATGCCGACGACTTCGCCAACGTGGCCGATGTCGATGATTTCCGGCTGAGTCATCTCCGGGGTCTGGCGGGAAACGGTGAGCTTCTTCGCGCGAATCAGCCCGGCATCCTTACCGGTCAGGCCGATGGCGCTGCCGCCATGGCGGTTGATCAGGTTGACGATGCTTTTGTTGACCTGACCGCCAAGGACCATTTCCACCACGTCCATGGTCGCCGCGTCGGTGACGCGCATGCCGTCGACGAAATGGCTTTCGATCGACAGGCGCTTGAGCAGATCACCGATCTGCGGGCCGCCACCGTGCACGACCACCGGGTTGATGCCCACGGCTTTCATCAGCACGATGTCGCGGGCGAAGCCGGTTTTCAGCTCCTCGCTTTCCATCGCGTTGCCGCCGTATTTGATCACCAGGGTCTTGCCGACATAGCGTCGGATGTAAGGCAGCGCTTCGGACAGGACCTTGGCAGTGTTGGCGGCGGCTTCGCGTTCGAGGGTCATTCAGGGCTCCGGGTGGATCAGAACGGTAGTTGGAGATCAGGTGCAACGCGTTTCAGTTGGGCGTGGAACACATCCTTGATGCGCTGCAATTCAGCCTCGTCATCGGCCTCGAAGCGCAGCACCAGCACCGGTGTGGTGTTGGACGCGCGCACCAGGCCCCAGCCTTTGGCGTAATCAACCCGCACGCCGTCGATGGTGGTCAGGTCGGCGCCTTCGCCCCACTGAGCATCGTGCAGTGCATCAATGATGCTGAATTTGCTCTCTTCGGTCACATGGATATTGATTTCCGGCGTGGAAATATCGTTCGGGAAGGTCGCAAACAGCTCTTCCGCGGTGGATTTTTCCTTGCTGAGGATCTCCAGCAGACGTGCGGCGCTGTAGATGCCGTCGTCGAAACCGAACCAGCGCTCCTTGAAGAAGATGTGCCCGCTCATTTCGCCGGCCAACAGCGCGCCGGATTGCTTCATTTTCTTTTTGATCAACGAGTGACCGGTCTTCCACATTAGCGGCCGACCGCCGTATTCCTTGATCAGTGGCACCAGGCGACGGGTGCATTTAACGTCGAAGATGATTTCCGCGTCCGGGTTACGCGCCACTACGTCGCGAGCGAACAGCATCAGCAGACGATCCGGGTAGACGATACTGCCGGTGTTGGTCACCACGCCGACGCGGTCGCCGTCACCGTCGAAGGCCAGACCGATATCGGCGTTGGTTTCCTTGACCTTGGCGATCAGGTCGACAAGGTTTTCCGGTTTGCCCGGATCCGGGTGATGGTTAGGGAAGTTGCCGTCGACTTCGCAGAACAGCGGGATGACTTCGCAGTTCAGCGCTTCGATCAGTTGCGGGGCGATCACACCGGCCGCGCCGTTGCCGCAGTCGACCACGACTTTCAGGCGACGAGCGAGTTTGATGTCCTGGACGATTTCGGTGTTGTAGCGGTCGAGGATTTCGACCTGAGTGACGCTGCCCTGGCCGCTGCTCAGGTCATTGTTCTTGATGCGTTCGTGGAGCACCTGAATCTGTTCGTTGGCCAGGGTGTCGCCGGCGATGACGATTTTGAAACCGTTGTAGTTCGACGGATTGTGGCTACCGGTGAGCATCACCCCGGACTTGCCGGCCAGCACGTTGGCGGCGTAATACAGCGCTGGCGTTGGCACCAGACCGACATCGCTGACGTGGCAACCGCTCTCGGCGATGCCGCGAATGAGTTCCGCGACCAGCTCCGGGCCGGACAGGCGGCCGTCGCGACCGACCGACACATTCGGTTCGCCCTGGGCCAGGCTCTGCGAGCCGATGGCACGGCCGATCCAGTAGGCGGTTTCGCCGTTGAGGAATTCCGGCACGGTGCCACGAATGTCGTAGGCGCGGAAAATGCTGTCAGGCAGCTTCGGGGCGATCTTGGCGGGGGTGCTCATCTGTGGACATGCTCCATCTCGAAAAGGGCGGGACAGACCGGCGAATGATTCGACGGCAGGCTCAAACTGAAGGGTATGACGGCGTTTTCCACAGAGAGTTCGTGCTATGAAAGGGCCATGACGCCTCGACTGGCGTGGCTTTCGGCCGGCAAAACCTTGAATTACGGTGTTAAAACCTGCTGCCGATGTAGCGCATTTTTTGTGGCGAGGGGATAAACCCCCTCACCACCATAATTTCTATCCGGTTATTTGGTGCCAGTGTGGCCAAAGCCGCCGGTACCGCGCTCGGTCTCGACAAACTCTTCAACCATTTCGAAATGCGCCTGAACCACCGGCACGAGCACCAATTGCGCCAGGCGTTCGCCGACAGTCATGGTGAAGTCGCTCTGGCCGCGGTTCCAGCAGGAAACCATCAGCGGGCCCTGGTAATCGGAGTCGATCAGGCCGACCAGATTGCCCAGCACGATGCCGTGTTTGTGGCCCATGCCCGAGCGCGGCAGGATCAGCGCGGCGAGATTCGGGTCGCCGATATAGACCGACAGGCCGGTGGGAATCAGCACGGTTTCACCCGGTTTGATCACGATGTCCTGTTCCAGCATGGCGCGCAGGTCGAGGCCGGCGGAGCCCGGCGTGGCGTATTGCGGCAGCGGGAATTCGGTACCGATGCGTGGATCGAGGATCTTGGCTTGCAAAGCGTGCATGTAAATTAAACCTGGTTCAGACGTTCGGCGATAAAAGTGACCAGTTGGCGAGCGATCTTGCTCTTGCTGGTCTGGGCGAAAACCGTGGCGTGCAGCTCACGGTCGATGACGCTGCAGGCGTTTTCTTCGCTGTTGAAACCGATGCTCGGGTTGGCGACGTCGTTGGCGACGATCAGATCGAGATTCTTGTCCTTCAGCTTGCGTGCAGCGTAGTCGAGCAGGTGTTCGGTTTCGGCAGCGAAGCCGACACTGAACGGACGGTCGGGACGGGTCGCGATGGTGGCCAGGATGTCCGGGTTGCGCACCATTTGCAGGACGAAGCCGTCACCGCTCGTAGGATCTTTCTTGAGTTTGTGCGGGGCGACGACTTCAGGGCGGTAATCCGCCACCGCTGCCGACGAGATGAACACATCGCAAGGCATGGCCGATTCGCAGGCGGCGAGCATGTCGCGGGCGCTGACCACATCGATCCGCGTCACGCGATCCGGCGTCGGCAGGTGCACCGGGCCGCTGATCAACGTCACACGGGCGCCGGCTTCCACGGCTGCTTCGGCGAGGGCAAAACCCATTTTGCCGGAGCTGTGGTTGGTGATGTAACGCACCGGGTCGATGTTTTCCTGAGTCGGGCCGGCGGTGATCACCACATGCTTGCCGGTCAGGGCCTGGCGCTGGAAGCAATCGGCGGCGAGCAGTGCCAGATCGGTGGCTTCCATCATGCGGCCCATGCCGACGTCGCCGCAGGCCTGGCTGCCCGAGGCCGGGCCGAAAGTCTTCAGGCCACGGCTCTCCAACAGTTGCAGGTTGGCCTGGGTCGCCGGGTCGCGCCACATCGCCTGGTTCATCGCTGGTGCGACGGCAACCACGGCATCAGTGGCCAGCACCAGCGTGGTCAGCAGATCGTTGGCAATGCCTTGGGCCAGACGGGCGATCAGGTCGGCGGTGGCCGGGGCGATCAGCACCAGATCGGCCCATTTCGCCAGCTCGATATGGCCCATGGCGGCTTCGGCGGCAGGGTCGAGCAAGTCGAGGTGAACCGGGTGGCCCGACAGGGCCTGCATGGTCAGCGGGGTAATGAATTCGGCGCCGCCATGGGTCATGACCACGCGCACTTCGGCACCCTGGTCGATCAGGCGGCGAACCAGATCGGCGCTCTTGTAGGCCGCAATGCCGCCGCCGACGCCCAGAACGATGCGTTTCCGATACAGCCGCTGCATAGGTCTGCCTTTCATTTCGTTGATGACTGCGGTGCGATGCCCCTCCCCAGGGTTGAATCGACCGCCAAAAAGATGGGCTACGATATCACAGCGACCGCTACGGAACAGCGGCGCCCACAGACAAGGAGGTGCTATGAGTATTCGCGATTGGCCGGCGGCGGAACGGCCGCGGGAAAGGCTGTTGGAACACGGCGCAGGGAGTCTTTCGGACGCTGAGCTGTTGGCGATTTTTCTGCGCACCGGATTGCCCGGAAAAAGCGCAGTCGACCTTGCCAGACATCTGCTGACGCAATTCGGTGGCCTGCGTTTGCTGCTCGAGGCCGATCAGGACGCATTCAGCAAACAATTGGGCCTCGGCCCGGCCAAGTTCGCCCAACTGCAAGCCGCGCAGGAAATGAGCAAGCGCCATCTGGCCGAGCGCTCACGGCAGAAACCGGCGCTGGAGAACCCTCAGGTCGTCCGCGATTACCTCAAGGCGATGCTGCGGCATGAGCCGCACGAGGTGTTCGGCTGCCTGTTTCTCGATTCGAAACATCAGGTGCTGAATTTCGAGGCGCTGTTTCGCGGCTCGATCGACAACACCAGCGTGCACCCCCGGGAGGTGGTGAAGCGCGCGCTGGCCAATAACGCCGCAGCGGTGATCTTGTGTCACAACCATCCGTCCGGCAACACCGATCCGAGTCAGGCCGATCGGCTGCTGACCAAGCGCCTGCAGAAAGCGCTGGAGCTGATTGACGTGCGAGTGCTCGATCACTTCATCGTCGGAGACGGCGAACCGCTGTCGATGGCGGAGTGTGGCTGGATGTAGTTCTCGGCGCCAATTCTGGACCTTGTGGGAGCGAGCCTGCTCGCGAAGGCGTTGTATCAGTCAGCATCATTGTTTGCTGACAGACCGCTTTCGCGAGCAGGCTCGCTCCCACAGATTGTTTCCATCCACGGGTTGTATGTCAGGCAGGTTATTTGAGGCTGATCTTGGAATAATCCTGCCGGCCAAACGGGCTGACGGAATAACCCTGAACATCCTTGCGCGTCAAAGCGTAAGCCGTCGGGTGCGCCAGTGGCAGCCACAACGCCTGCTGCTGGATCTGTGCCTGTGCCTGTTCATACAGCTTGGTGCGCACGCCTTGCTCGCTGGTGGTCTTGCCGGCGCTGATCAGCTTGTCCAGATCGGCGTTGCAGTACCGCGCGAAGTTGGTCCCGGATTTCACCGCCGCGCAGGAAAACTGCGGGGTGAGGAAGTTGTCCGGGTCGCCGTTGTCGCCGGCCCAGCCCATGAACAGCAGGTCGTGTTCGCCGGCCTTGGCGCGGCGAATCAGTTCGCCCCACTCGATCACGCGGATCTCCGCCTGGATGCCGATCTCGGCCAGATCCGACTGCAGCATCTGCGCGCCGAGACTTGGGTTCGGGTTGAGCAGGCTGCCTGATGGACGCGTCCAGATTGTGGTCTGGAAGCCATCCTTCAAGCCGGCCTTGGCCAGCAGCGCCTTGGCTTTGGCCACGTCGTGTGGATAGCCCGGCAGGTTCTTGGCATAGCTCCAGGTGTTCGGCGGGTACGGGCCGTTGGCCGCTTCGGCGGTGTCTTCGAACACGGCTTTGATGTAGTTGGCCTTGTCGAAAGCGAGGTTGATCGCCTGGCGCACTTCCGGTTTGTCCAGTGGCGGATGCTGGCTGTTGATGCCCACGAAAGCGGTCATGAAGGCGTCAGTCTTTTCGACTTTCAGCGTCGGCTCCTTCAGCGCAGCCTGTACGTCCAGTGGTTTTGGCGACAGGGCGATCTGGCATTCGTTGCGCCGCAGCTTTTGCAGGCGAACGTTGGCGTCCGGTGTGATGGCGAAAATCAACGGGTCGACGGCAGGCTTGCCACGGAAATAGTCCGGATTGGCCTTGTAGCGAATCGCCGCGTCTTTCTGGAAGCGATTGAACACGAACGGGCCGGTGCCGATTGGCTGGCTGTTGAGTTTGTCCGTGGCGCCGGCCTTCATCAGTTTGTCGGCATATTCGGCGGAATAGATCGAGGCGAAGCCCATGCTCAGGGTCGCGAGGAAGGTCGAATCCGGATGGTCGAGGGTAAAGCGCACGGTCAGCGGGTCGAGGGCGTCGATCTTCTTGATCAGGGTCGGCAGTTGCATCGACTGCGCATGGGGGAAGCCGCTCTGGGCGACTTTGTGCCAGGGGTTGGCCGGGTCGAGCATGCGGTCGAAGCTGAATTTGACGTCTTCAGCACTTAGTTCGCGGCTCGGCTTGAAATAATCGGTTGTATGAAATTTCACCTGCGGGTGCAGCTTGAACACGTAGGTCAGGCCGTCGGTGCTGACTTCCCAGCTGTCGGCCAGGCTCGGGATGACCTTGCCACTGGCGGTGTCGAAATCCACCAAGCGGTTCATCAGTACGTCAGCCGAAGCATTGGTGGTGGTCAGCGAGTTGTACTGCACCACGTCGAACCCTTCGGGACTGGCCTCGGTACACACGCTCAACGCAGCGGCCTGGGCGAGGGGGCTCAGCAACAGCGGAGCGAGTAACAGGGGTAGGGCAGCGAGGCGCATGGTCGGTTTCCTTTACAGATCGAAGGCCCATCTGCAAGTGCAGTCTGGAAAAGTCCTACCCTAGAGCTCTGAATTGCAAATGACTATCCCCTTTTTGCATTTTCAGGCGCACTCTTGAGCGGTTTCGAGCGTGGGGAGCCAGATGAAAAGTCTGAATCGGCTGCAGGGCGGGATTTCTGCGACGAGTGGTCAAAACTGGCCGCAGCCTTTGTCCAAGGCGTCTGCGGCGGAAAAAATCGCCCTTTTGCCGATTGATTGCACACCGATTGTTGTTGCACCCCGGTCTTTCTGGTATAAAGCAGCGCTCTTTTCTAGGGGCCCGGTTCCTTCACTGTAGGTGTAGCCGGTAAGACCTCTAAAGAAACGCGGCGCCTGGCGCCAAATGACTGAGAGATTAAGCGGCCAACCCATGCCGGGTTGGGCATGTGGTTTTAGAGGGCTGAGGCATGTCGAGAGTATGTCAAGTTACCGGTAAGGGTCCGGTGACTGGGAATAACATTTCCCACGCAAACAACAAAACCCGTCGTCGTTTCCTGCCGAACCTGCAGCATCACCGCTTCTGGGTTGAAGAAGAGAAACGTTTTGTGCGTCTGCGCGTATCTGCCAAAGGCATGCGTATCATCGACAAGCGTGGCATCACTGTCGTGCTCGCCGAACTTCGCCGCGATGGCAAGATTTAAGGGAGCTAATCATGCGTGAATTGATTCGTTTGATCTCGAGCGCCGGTACTGGTCACTTCTACACTACCGACAAGAACAAGCGTACTACCCCGGACAAAATCGAGATCAAGAAATATGATCCGGTTGTTCGCAAGCACGTGATGTACAAGGAAGGCAAAATCAAGTAATTGATTTTTCCTGACTGCGAAAAAGGCCCGTATCGTGAGATGCGGGCCTTTTTTGTTTGCCTTGCATTTGGTGTTGCCTGTCCTGCACTCCCACAATGGAATACGTTCGAATGTGGGAGCGAGCCTGCTCGCGAAGAGGGCGGTGAAATCAGCGCAAAGACTCAAGCCTTCTGTTCAAAGATCACATAAACCTTGCGGCAAGCCTCCAGCACTTCCCAGGTGCCGCGAAACCCCGCCGGGATCACGAAGCGATCGCCAACGCGCAAGGTCTTGGCATTGCCATCGCTGTCACGCAATACCGAAACCCCCTGCAGAATCTCGCAGTACTCATGTTCGGTGTAATTAACCGTCCACTGACCCACCGCGCCTTCCCACACACCCACGCCCATTTGCCCACAAGGGCTTTCGTATTGATGAAACACCGCCTGCTCAGGATCGCCCTTTAGCACTTTCGCCGGGTCCGGCCGATAGCGCTCGGCTTCGCTGCTGGCGAGGCTGATGTCGACGACGTTCTGGATGTTCATTGTTGTTTTCTCCGCTAGTGACGGCGCATTGGCTGGAATGGGCCAAAGTCTATGTTTATTAAAATGAACACCGCAAGGCCGTATGGCCAGCTTATGTCAAATATATTGAAACAAACCCGGTCGCTGGTTTAGGGTGGCGGGTGCCTCGGGCCGAAAGTGCAGGCTGGCCGGGCAGAATTCTTGAACAGCGCCGCAGCGCTTGCGGCGCTCGTATTCAATAAGAGGAGGACACCCGAATGACCACCCTGACTCGTGCCGACTGGGAACAACGCGCCCGCGATCTGAAAATCGAAGGCCGCGCCTTCCTGAATGGCGAATACACTGACGCCGTCTCCGGCGAAACCTTCGAATGCATCAGCCCGGTCGATGGCCGCCTGCTCGGCAAGATCGCCAGCTGTGACGCCGCCGACGCCGACCGTGCTGTAGAAAACGCCCGCGCTACTTTCAATTCCGGCGTCTGGTCGCGCCTGGCGCCGACCAAGCGCAAAGCCACCATGATCCGCTTCGCCAGCCTGCTGAAACAGCATGCCGAAGAACTGGCGCTGCTGGAAACCCTCGACATGGGCAAGCCGATCAGCGATTCGCTGTACATCGACGTACCGGGCGCAGCGCAGGCGTTGAGCTGGAGCGGCGAAGCGATCGACAAGATCTACGACGAAGTTGCCGCCACCCCGCATGACCAACTAGGTCTGGTGACCCGTGAGCCGGTGGGCGTGGTTGGCGCTATCGTGCCGTGGAACTTCCCGCTGATGATGGCTTGCTGGAAGCTCGGCCCGGCGCTGTCGACCGGTAACTCGGTGATCCTCAAGCCGTCGGAAAAGTCGCCGCTGACTGCCATCCGCATCGCTGCGCTGGCCATTGAAGCCGGGATTCCGAAAGGCGTGCTCAACGTGCTGCCGGGCTATGGCCACACCGTCGGCAAGGCGCTGGGTCTGCACAATGACGTCGACACGCTGGTGTTCACCGGTTCGACCAAGATTGCCAAGCAACTCATGGTCTATGCCGGCGAATCGAACATGAAGCGCGTCTGGCTGGAAGCCGGCGGCAAGAGCCCGAACATCGTCTTCGCCGATGCGCCGGATCTGCAGGCCGCCGCTGAATCCGCCGCCAGCGCCATCGCCTTCAACCAGGGCGAAGTGTGCACCGCCGGTTCGCGCCTGCTGGTCGAGCGTTCGATCAAGGACAAATTCCTGCCAATGGTGATCGAGGCGCTGAAAGCCTGGAAGCCGGGCAATCCGCTGGACCCGGCGACCAACGTCGGTGCGCTGGTCGATACCCAGCAGATGAACACCGTGCTGTCGTACATCGAATCCGGCCATAGCGATGGCGCTAAACTGGTCGCCGGCGGCAAGCGCATCCTCCAGGAGACCGGTGGCACTTACGTCGAGCCAACCATTTTCGATGGTGTGAGCAACGCGATGAAGATTGCCCAGGAAGAGATTTTCGGCCCGGTGTTGTCGGTGATCGCTTTCGACAGCGCCGAAGAAGCCATCCAGATCGCCAACGACACGCCATACGGTCTGGCCGCAGCGGTGTGGACCCAGGACATCTCCAAGGCGCACCTGACCGCCAAAGCCTTGCGCGCCGGTAGCGTGTGGGTCAACCAGTACGATGGCGGCGACATGACCGCGCCGTTCGGTGGCTTCAAACAGTCGGGCAACGGTCGCGACAAATCGCTGCATGCCTTCGACAAGTACACCGAGCTGAAGGCCACGTGGATCAAGCTGTGATTCATTAAGAGAGCCTGAGTTAATCAGGCTCTCGAACCTACAGAGATCCCCTGTGGGAGCGAGCCTCTGTGGAGAGGGGATTTATCCCCGTTCGGCTGCGAAGCAGTCGCTAAACCATTGCACGCGGTGTACCTGGTACATCGTGGATGCAGGTTTTGGGGCCGCTGCGCGACCCAACGGGGATAAATCCCCTCGCCACAGGGGCTCGCTCCCACAGTGATTTTGTGGTGCATATAAAAATATCCACAGGAGCGTGGAACATGCGGTGGGCGACGTATTTCGCCGTGTTGGCGTCTGTCTTGAGTGTCGGCCTGGCCCTGGGGGTCAGCATGCCGCTGGTGTCGTTGCGCCTGGAGGGCTGGGGCTACGGCTCGTTCGCCATCGGTGTGATGGCAGCCATGCCGGCAATCGGCGTGCTGCTGGGGGCGAAGATTTCCAGCCACCTCGCCGCGTATTTCGGCACGGCGAACCTGATGCGTCTGTGCCTGTGGGCCGGGGCATTGTCGATCGGCCTGCTGGCGCTGTTGCCGAGTTACCCGATCTGGTTGCTGCTGCGGTTGCTGATCGGGGTGATCCTGACCATCGTGTTCATTCTCGGCGAGAGCTGGATCAATCAATTGGTGGTCGAGCAGTGGCGCGGGCGTCTGGTAGCGCTGTATGGCAGCAGCTATGCGCTGAGCCAACTGTCCGGTCCGTTGCTGCTGGGGGCGCTCGGTACCGAGCATGATTACGGTTTCTGGGTCGGGGTCGGTCTGCTGACGCTCTCGCCCCTTCTGCTGCTGGGGCGCAGCGGGGCGCCAAGCAGTGAGGCCAACAGCGTCACGTTTGGCGATCTATGGGGCTTCGCCCGCGAGTTGCCGGCGATTGCCTGGGCGGTGTCGTTGTTCGCCGCGTTCGAGGCGATGATCCTGACACTGCTGCCGGTGTACTGCCTGCAACAAGGGTTCACCGCCGAAATCGCGCTGGCCATGGTCAGCACTGTGGTGGTCGGCGATGCGCTGCTGCAATTGCCGATCGGCGCGTTGGCCGATTACCTGTCGCGGCGCACGCTGTTCGCCGGATGCGCGGTGGTGTTGATGCTGTCGAGTCTGGCCATTCCGATGTTGCTCGACACGCTGCTGATCTGGCCGTTGTGGGTGCTGTTCGGCGCCAGTGCCGGCGGCTTGTTCACCCTGTCGCTGATTCTGATTGGCGAGCGTTATCGAGACGATGCGCTGGTTCGCGCCAATGCGCATATCGCGCAATTGTGGGGTGTCGGTTGTCTGGTCGGGCCGCTGGCGGCAGGGGCGGGAAGTCAGTGGATCAATGGGCATGCGTTGCCACTGTTGATGGCGGCTGGGGCGTTTGGTCTGGTGCTTTTGTTGTTGCGCCAAGGCGCCTTCGGCAAGGTCCAGACTGCTTGAGATCAAAAGATCGCAGCCTTCGGCAGCTCCTACAGGGCAAACGCATTTCCGAATGTAGGAGCTGCCGAAGGCTGCGATCTTTGCTTTTTACAGCATCCGCTCTAGGCCGACGCTGGTGCTGAACCACGAGTTGAAGCGCCGCCACCAGCTCCCCGGCTCCTTGGTCAGAGTGTGCATCTGGCCGTTGTCCTCGGTGACCCAGACGACCTTGCCGTCCTCGAGTTTCGCCTGATAACTCAAGGTCGGCGCCATGCCTTGCAATGCCAGTGCGCGCACATGCTCGGCCAGTTCCGGGCTGTCGACGAGCACGCCGACTTCGGTGTTCCACAGCACCGAGCGCGGGTCGAAGTTGAACGAACCGATAAACGATTTGCGCCGGTCGAAGATCATCGCCTTGCTGTGCAAACTCGAATCCGAACCGCGAAACGACTTGCTGTAGAACACCCGCGGCCCGCTGCCATAGTTATCCCCAGGCTGGCGGCGCAGTTCATAGAGTTTCACCCCGTGTTCAAGCAACGCCTTGCGATAAGGCGCGTAACCGCCATGCACCGCCGGCACGTCAGTGGCCTCCAGTGAATTGGTCAGCAGGCTCACGGAGACCCCGGCATCGGCGCGCCCGGTCAGGTAGACCAGCCCCGGCTGGCCGGGCACGAAGTAGGCGGAAATCATGATCAGCTCTTTGCTGACGCCGGTCAGTTCCGGCGCCAGCTGCGTGGTCAGCAGCAGATGCGGATCCGGTTCGCCCTTGGACAGGACCTTGCTCGGCGCGTCCCACAAGGCCTGGTTCCAGGCCCAGATCAACTCTTTACGCCAGATGTCCATGCGCGGGTCGGTTGTGAACTTCATCAACTGTTGATAGAGCGCGTGGTTCTGCTTGCGGGTTTCTTCCAGTGATTCTTCCAGGCGCGTGCGCGTGTTTTCCAGGTCGGCGGCGGTCGGCTGGCTGGAGAGGAATTCGTCGATCGGCTTGCTCAGCGCGCTGTTCCAGTACTGGTCGAAACTGTGTCCGAGCTGTTCGGCCACCGGGCCGATGCTGAGCATGTCGATGTCGGTGAAATTCAGGTTGGGTTCGGCGTCGAAATATTCATCGCCCAGATTGCGCCCGCCGACGATGGCCGCGCTGTTGTCCGCCAGCCACAACTTGTTGTGCATGCGCCGATGCTGCACGGACAGATTGAACAGTCGCCCGGCCGCGCGCGTTACGCCGGTGCTGCGCCCCAGGTGCAACGGATTGAACAAACGAATCTGGATCTGCGGATGTGCCGCCAGGGTGGCGATGATCTGGTCGAGGCCGTCGCTGGTGGTGTCGTCGAGCAGGATGCGCACGCGCACGCCACGGTCGGCAGCCTTGAGCACTTCCTCCACCAACATCCGCGTGCTGATGCCGTCGTGGACGATGTAGTATTGCAAATCGAGGCTGACCTGGGCATGGCGAATCAGCTCGGCCCGGGCGGTAAAGGCCTCACCGCTGTCCGAGAGCAGACGAAACCCCGATTGCCCTTTGTAGGGCGCGGCCTGAGCCTGAATCGAACGGCCGAAGCTGGAGTCCGACGCCGGCAGGGCCTGGCTTGGTTCGCGCGGCACATCGAGGCTGGCGCAGCCGCTGAGGAACGAGGCGAGTATCAGTGAAGCGAGTAAGGGCTGTCTGAAGCTCACGTAGGATCGTTCCGGTTGGCGGCTGAGGTCGGCAATTTGGACGCCGGGCGCGCAAAAAAGGTCAGTCGGTCTCAGCGAGTAGTTTGATTGCCGCAGCGCCGACCTTGCGCACCGCTTCTTCGATCTGCGCTGTTGGTTTGGCAGCGTAGTTCATCCGTAAACAATTGCGGTACTTGCCCGAGGCGGAAAAGATGCTGCCAACGGCAATCTGTACGCCCTGATCGTGCAGCGCGCGATTCAGTTTCAGCGTGTCGAAACCTTCCGGCAGCTCCACCCAGAGCATGAAGCTGCCCTGCGGGCGACTCGCGCGGGTGCCGGCGGGAAAGTAGCGCGTCACCCAGTCGATCATCGCGTCACGATTGCGTTGGTACTGCATGCGCATACGCCGCAAGTGCGGCTCGAAATGGCCGGCCTTGATGAATTCGGCGATGGCGATCTGCGGTTGTGGTGCGGTGGAGCCGGTGCTGATGTATTTCATGTGCAGCACTCGCTCCAGATATCGGCCCGGCGCCACCCAGCCGATGCGCAGCCCCGGCGCCAAGGTCTTGGAGAACGAGCTGCACAGCAACACGCGGCCGTCTTCATCGAAGGATTTGATCGTGCGCGGGCGCGGGTAGGTATAGGCCAGTTCGCCATACACATCGTCTTCAATGATCGCCACGTCGAAACGCTGGGCGAGCGTCAACAGCGCGCGTTTGCGCGACTCGGGCATCACGTAGCCGAGCGGGTTGTTGCAGTTGGGGGTGAGCTGAATGGCCTTGATCGGCCACTGTTCCAGCGCCAGTTCAAGGGCGTCGAGGCTGATCCCGGTGAGCGGGTCGGTGGGAATCTCCAGGGCTTTCATGCCCAGGCCTTTGAGGGTCTGCATGGCGCCGTGGAAACTCGGCGAATCCACCGCGACGATGTCGCCCGGCTCGCAGATCGCGTGGATGCTGGTGGACAGCGCTTCGTGGCAGCCAGTGGTGATCACCAGATCGCTGGCGCTCAACTGGCAGCCGGAATCGAGCATCAGCCGTGCGATCTGTTCGCGCAGTTCAAGGTTGCCGTGGATGTTGTCGTAATACAGACCGGGCATGTCCTGCCGCCGGCTGATTCGCGCCAGTCCGCGCAGCAGCGGCTTCATGGTCGGCGAGCCGACATCGGGCATGCCACGGCCCAATTGCACGACATCCTTGCGTGGCACCGCGCGAATGAGTTCCAGCACCTGATCCCATTGCGAAATCTCTACTGGCCGTTGCGCGGGGCGGCCTACTGCAGGCAGCTCCGGCAACTCGCGGCCGACTGGGACAAAATAGCCAGACTTGGGTTTCGGCGTGGCCAGACCGCTGTCTTCAAGCACGCGATAGGCCTGCTGCACCGTGCTCAGACTGACACCGTGCTCGACACTCAAGGCGCGCACCGACGGCAAGCGATCGCCGGGGCGATAGAAACCTTGTTCGATGCGGGTGCCGAGCAATTCGGCGAGGTTTACATACAGAGTCATGGCAGCCTCGGTGCGTCTTGGTGGAAACCAGTACAGATGCGGCAAAAATCAGTCATTCAGTCGGTGAATCGGCAAATCTGTATGGAGTTAATACAGGTTCTTTGAGTCTGTAATGGTTTTGCTCGCCCGCGCATCATGGAATCTCTGGCTACCCAAGTAAACAGGAGCAACGAAAATGAACGGCTTGAGCGATGTGCGGCTGACGTTACACAGTCAGGAACTGGCGGCAGGGCAGAAGGACAGCGCGCGCAATCTGCTGCGTAACGCACCGTCCGGCCTCAGTCGCTGGGGTCTGTTCTGGCATCGTCTGCACACGCGCAAGGCGTTGCTAGGCCTGACACCGGAGCAACTCAGGGATGTCGGGTTGACGCGGGAGCAGGCAAGGGAGGAGGGATTGAAGCCGTTTTGGCGGATATGAATACCACAGAGCGTTCCCACGCTCTGCGTGGGAACGCCGCCCCGGACGCTCTGCGTCCGCTGTGACGCAGAGCGTCACTGGATGCATTCCCACGCGGAGCGTGGGAACGATCCTGATTCGTCAGACCAACTCTTTCAGCCGATGCCACAACATCCCCAACGCCAACAACGGCGAGCGCAAATGCTTGCCGCCGGGGAAGGTGATGTGCGGCACCTTGGCGAACAGATCAAAGCCGCCGCCGTGCTGCCCGCTGATTGCTTCGGCCAGCAGCTTGCCGGCCAGGTGCGTGGCATTCACCCCATGCCCGGAATAGGCCTGGGCGTAATACACGTTCGGCTGGTCGGCGAGCCGGCCAATCTGCGGCAAGCGGTTGGCACCGATGCCGATCATCCCGCCCCACTGATAATCGATTTTCACCCCGGCCAGTTGCGGGAACACTTCAAGCATCTTCGGTTGCATATAGGCGCCGATGTCTTTCGGATCGCGCCCTGAATAATGGCAGGCGCCACCAAACAACAAACGTCGATCCGCCGAGAGCCGGTAGTAATCCAGCGCCACCCGCTGGTCGCAGACCGCCATGTTCTGCGGCAGCAGGTTGTGCGCCTGCTCTGCGCTCAGCGGTTCGGTGGCGATGATGTAGCTGCCGGCGGGCAGGACCTTGCCGCTCAGTTGCGGGTTGAGGTCATTGAGATAGGCATTGCAGCCCAGCACCAGAGTTTTGGCCCGCACCGAGCCTTGGGCGGTGTGCACCTTCACTTCGGGGCCGTAATCGATGCGCGTCACTGCCGAACGCTCGAACAGCTGCACGCCCAGTTGCTGCGCCGCTGCCGCTTCGCCCAGTGCCAGATTCAGCGGATGCAGATGTCCGGAGCCCATGTCGATCAAGCCGCCGACATAGCGCTTGGAACCGACCACGGTGTGCATTTCACTGGCCTGCAACAGACGGGTTTCGTAGCGGTAACCGAGGCCGCGCAACTCTTCGGCATCTTCGGCAAAACCGTCGAGATCGGAAGGCTTGTTGGCGAGGTCGCAGTAGCCCCAGGTCAGGTCGCAGGCAATGCCGAAACGCTCGACGCGCCGGCGGACAATCTCCACCGCTTCCAGGCCCATGAGTTTCATCTCGCGCACGCCCTCGGCACCGATGACATTGGCGAACTGATCAAGGCCGTGACCGACGCCGCGAATCAACTGCCCGCCGTTGCGACCGCTGGCGCCCCAGCCGATCCGGTGCGCTTCCAGCAACACCACGCTGAAACCGCGTTCGGCGAGTTCCAGCGCCGTGTTCAGCCCGGAAAAGCCACCGCCGACCACGCAGACATCCGCCACCACCTCGCCTTGCAGCACGGGATGGTCAGGCTGCGGCAGGCTGCTGGCGGCGTAATAAGAGGCAATGTGGGGTTGGCTCGCGGTGGTCTGGGCGCGGGCGGTCATGGGCATCATCCAACGGCTGAGTGTCGAGAAAATTTGACGGAGCATAAGCCGCACGCCCGAACGTGGGCAACATCGGTCGGCCTGCGGTGTCTGGATCCGGGCTTTTGCGGCACAATCATCAGCCCGCCACTTTGGTCACCGTTTCGATGAGCTGCAACAGCCAGAAAATCCGCAACCTGCGTCAGCAGATCCCCACGTTCGACTGCGTGCCGGGCTGCCACGACTGCTGCGGGCCGGTGACCACGTCGCCCGAGGAAATGGCCCGGCTGCCGCGCAAGACCCGCGCCGAGCAGGATGCCGCGCTGGAAGAACTCAATTGTGTGCACCTGGGGCCGAATGGCTGCACGGTGTATGAAGAGCGACCGCTGATCTGTCGATTGTTTGGTACGACCAAGACGCTGCCATGCCCGAACGAGCGGCGGCCGGTGGAGCTGATTCATCCGCGGGTGGAAAAGCAGATATTCGAGTACATGGCGGCGAATCGGCAGGTGTTGGTGTAAGCGATCGTTCCCACGCTCTGCGTGGGAATGCCTCTTCGGACGCTCCGCGTTCGGCCTTTGGGACGCAGAGCGTCCCGGGCTGCATTCCCACGCAGAGCGTGGGAACGATCATTGCGGTGATCAGTCCGGAATTGGCAGGCACAGGCTCTCTTTCACCTCTTCCATGACGATATAGCTCTTCGATTCACGCACATGCGGCAGCTTCAAGAGAATGTCGCCGAGCAGTTTGCGATACGAGGCCATCTCGGAAATCCGCGCCTTCACCAGATAGTCGAAATCCCCTGACACCAAATGGCACTCCAGCACATGCGGCAGCTTCAGCACCGCGCGTCTGAATTCTTCGAATGTGTCGCCGGATTTGTAGTCGAGGCTGATCTCGACGAACACCAGCAGGCTACCCTTCAAATGCTGCGGATTGAGCCGGGCGTTGTAGCCCATGATGATCCCCTCGCGCTCCAGACGCCGCACGCGCTCGGTGCACGGCGTGGTCGAGAGGCCGACCTTTTCCCCCAGTTCGGTGAAGGAAATCCGCCCGTCCGCCTGGAGGATGCGCAGGATATTGCGGTCGATCTTGTCCAGCTCACGTTTGGTCTGAGTGTTGGTACGCATAGGGGATGCGCCTCCGTGAAAAGGGTTTTTGCCGAGAATTGTCGCCAAATATAGGCGCTTATATAGTGAAAAGCACTGGCATTTCTTTTTTACACTGCGCCCATCATTGCTCTAACAAACAGTTCGGCGAAAAGCCGCGATGAGGGATTGAAAATGCGCGTCATGGTCTTGGGTAGCGGCGTCATCGGTACCGCCAGTGCTTACTATCTGGCCCGTGCCGGGTTTGAAGTGGTGGTGGTCGACCGGCAGCCTGCTGCGGCCATGGAGACCAGTTTCGCCAACGCCGGCCAGGTCTCGCCGGGTTACGCTTCGCCGTGGGCCGCGCCGGGCGTGCCGCTCAAGGCCATCAAGTGGTTGCTGCAACGCCATGCGCCATTGGCGATCAAGGCCACCGCCGATATCGACCAATACCTGTGGATGGCGCAAATGCTGCGCAACTGCACCGCCAGCCGTTACGCGGTGAACAAGGAGCGCATGGTGCGTCTGTCCGAGTACAGCCGTGACTGCCTCGATGAATTGCGCGCCGAAACCGGAATCGCCTACGAAGGCCGCAGCCTCGGCACCACGCAGTTGTTCCGTACTCAGGCGCAACTGGATAACGCCGCCAAGGACATCGCCGTGCTGAAAGAGTCCGGTGTGCCGTTTGAAGTCCTCGACCGCGCCGGCATCGCCCGCGTCGAACCGGCGCTGGCAGGCGTGACTGACATTCTCGCTGGCGCCCTGCGTCTGCCCAATGACCAGACCGGCGACTGCCAGATGTTCACCACCCGTCTCGCTGAAATGGCGCGCAAGCTCGGCGTGGAATTCCGTTTCGGCCAGGACATCCAGAAACTCGACTACGCCGGTGATCGAATCAACGGCGTGTGGATTGACGGCAAGCTGGAAACCGCTGACCGCTACGTGCTGGCGCTCGGCAGTTACTCGCCGCAGCTGCTCAAGCCGTTGGGCATCAAGGCCCCGGTGTATCCGCTCAAGGGCTACTCGCTGACCGTGCCGATCACCAACCCGGACATGGCGCCGACGTCGACCATTCTCGACGAGACCTACAAGGTCGCGATCACCCGTTTCGACAACCGCATCCGCGTCGGCGGCATGGCCGAGATCGCCGGTTTTGATCTGTCGCTGAACCCGCGTCGGCGCGAAACCCTGGAGATGATCGTCAACGACCTTTATCCTCAGGGCGGCAATCTGGCCGAAGCGAGTTTCTGGACCGGCCTGCGCCCGACCACGCCGGACGGTACGCCGATCGTTGGCGCCACGCCGTTCAAGAATCTGTTCCTCAACACCGGTCACGGTACGCTCGGCTGGACCATGGCCTGTGGTTCCGGCCGTTTGCTCGCCGACCTGATGGCGAAGAAAAAGCCGCAGATCAGCGCTGAAGGCCTCGATATTTCCCGTTACGGCAACCAGACCCAGGAGTCCGCAAAACATGTCAATCCAGCGCCAGCTCACCAATGAGCGCATGAGTCAGATCGTCAGCCACAACGGCACCGTGTATCTGGCCGGGCAGGTCGGCGACGACTTCGACGCCGGAATTGAACAGCAGACCCGCGACGTGCTCGCCAATATCGAACGTCTGCTCGATCTGGCCGGGACGGACAAACAGCATCTGTTGTCGGCAACGATCTATTTGAACGACATCGAAGCGCACTTCGCCGGGATGAACGCGGTGTGGGACCAGTGGCTGCCCAAAGGCGCTGCGCCGGCCCGCGCCACCGTCGAAGCGAAGATGGCCAAGCCGAGCATTCTGGTGGAGATCTCCATCGTCGCCGCGCTGCCATAACGTTCCCAAGATCCCTCTCCCGGTGCTGTTGGCGGTTCACGTCGTCAGTCAGCGCCGGTTTTTCTTCCCATGACCGCCCAGAAGTCTGCCGCCATGCGTCCTGCCCGTGCCCTGATCGACCTTCAAGCCCTGCGTCACAACTACCGAATTGCCCGTGAAGTCACCGGCGCCAAGGCGCTCGCGGTGATCAAGGCGGACGCCTATGGCCATGGCGCGGTACGTTGCGCCCAGGCGCTGGAAGCCGAGGCTGACGGGTTTGCGGTGGCCTGCATTGAAGAAGCACTGGAGCTGCGTTCCGCCGGGATTCGCGCGCCGGTATTGCTGCTGGAAGGCTTCTTCGAAGCCGATGAGCTGGCGTTGATCGTCGAGCATGATTTCTGGTGCGTGGTGCATTCGCTGTGGCAGCTCGAAGCGATCGAGCAGGCAGTCCTGAGCAAACCGATCACGGTATGGCTCAAGCTCGATTCCGGCATGCACCGCGTCGGCCTGCATCCGAAAGACTACCCAGCGGCCTATCAGCGTCTGCTGGCCAGCGGCAAAGTGGCAAAAATCGTGTTGATGAGCCACTTCGCCCGCGCCGATGAACTGCATGCGCAAAGCAGTGCCGAGCAGGTCGCGGTGTTCGAAGCGGCGCGTCAGGGTCTGGCGGCGGAAGTCAGCCTGCGCAACTCGCCAGCGGTGCTCGGATGGCCAGAAATCCAAAGCGATTGGGTACGCCCGGGCATCATGCTCTACGGCGCGACCCCGTTCGAAGAAGCCAACGCCGTCGCTGAACGCCTGCAACCGGTGATGACCCTCGAATCGAAAGTCATCAGTGTGCGTGAATTGCCGGCCGGCGAACCGATCGGCTATGGCGCCAGGTTCATCACCGACAAGCCAATGCGCATCGGCGTGGTCGCCATGGGCTACGCCGACGGTTACCCGCGTCAGGCGCCGACCGGCACACCCGTGCTGGTGGCGGGCAAACCCAGCCGCCTGCTGGGGCGCGTGTCGATGGACATGCTCTGCATCGATCTGACCGACGTAGCGGAAGCGGGGCTTGGTTCAACTGTCGAGCTGTGGGGTAAAAACATCCTCGCCAGCGACGTGGCAAAGTGGGCCGATACCATCCCGTATCAGATCTTCTGCAACCTGAAACGGGTGCCAAGGCTCTATTCCGAGGGTTGACGCCGCTGCGGGGGCCAGCTGTTGTAAATACTGAACGCTGTCGCCATGATAACGCTCAATATTCTTACAACATCAGGAGGCTCCCGCCTTGGACGTCGGTGAACGACTGCAATCGATCCGCAAGCTCAAAGGGCTTTCCCAGCGTGAACTCGCCAAACGCGCGGGCGTCACCAACAGCACCATTTCGATGATCGAAAAGAACAGCGTCAGCCCTTCGATCAGTTCGCTGAGAAAGGTGCTCGGCGGCATTCCCATGTCGATGGTCGAGTTCTTTTCCGAAGAGATCCTGCAGGACCAACCGACCCAGATCGTCTACAAGGCCAATGAGCTGATCGACATCTCCGACGGCGCCGTGACCATGAAACTGGTCGGCCGCGCCCACCCGAGCCGCGCCATCGCCTTCCTCAACGAAATCTACCCGCCGGGCGCCGACACCGGCGAAGAAATGCTCACCCACGAGGGCGAGGAAACCGGGATTCTGGTGGAAGGCCGCCTCGAACTGGTGGTGGGACTGGAAACTTTTATCCTCGAAGCCGGCGACAGCTACTATTTTGAAAGTACCAAGCCGCATCGTTTCCGTAACCCGTTCGACGTGCCGGCGCGACTAATCAGCGCAGCCACTCCGGCGAATTTTTAAGCAGAAGGCGCCAGGCCATGGCGGCGAAGGTGCCCGAACCGATTTACCGATGGGCAACAAGACCCCTCTAACCATGGGGTTGTTTCAGTACAGCGGCCTACCCGCTATACTTGCGCCCGCCTGCGAACCGTGGCCGCAGGCGTGAATAGCCACCATTGAGGGTGAACGCGTGAACCTAATTATGAAAATGCTGGCTGCACCAGCAACCGTACTGGCCCTCTGGGCTGTCAGCGCTCAAGCTGCGACAAATGACGACATCGCCAAACGCCTCGAGCCCGTCGGCCAGGTGTGTGTTCAAGGGCAGGAATGCAAGGGTATGGAAGTGGCTGCTACCGCTGGCGGGGGCGGCGGAGCAAAGGCCCCTAAAGACGTGATCGCCAAGCACTGCAACGCTTGTCACGGCACGGGCCTGCTCGGCGCGCCGAAGATCGGCGACAAGGCAGCCTGGAAGGAGCGCGCCGATCATCAGGGTGGTCTGGACGGCATCCTCGCCAAGGCCATCACCGGCATCAACGCCATGCCGCCAAAAGGCACCTGCGCCGATTGCTCCGATGAAGAGCTCAAGGGCGCGATCAAAGAGATGTCCGGTCTGTAATCAGCGCCGGCTTTGAAAAAAACCGTCTTCGGACGGTTTTTTTGTGCCTGTGGTTTCTGGTTTCCGATTCATTCAGGCCCTGATCCCTCCAAACCAAATGCTGTCCTTTGCAGCAAACTCAAGGCAATCTCGGTCTACCCCTATCAACGGAACGGGCGGGAGGCTTCAGATGGTGCAGTTGTGTTCGATCGAACAGGCGGTGGACGATGTGCTGGCGCGTTTGCCTGCGCACATCCACATGGGCCTGCCGCTGGGGTTGGGCAAGCCGAATCACTTCGTCAACGCGCTGTACCGGCGCATCAAGGACCTGCCCGAGCGGCAGCTGACGATCTATACCGCGCTGTGCCTCGGTCGGCCGAATCTGGGCGATGGCTTGCAGAAGCGCTTTATCGAGCCCTTCGTCGAGCGCGTGTTTGGTGATTATCCGGAGTTCGATTTCCTCGCCGATCTGCAGCGCGATAGCCTGCCCGCCAACATCCGCATCCAGCAGTTCTTCATGCAACCCGGTAGTCTGCTCAACAGCGCGTCGGCGCAGCAGGATTACGTCAGCAGCAATTACAGCCATGCCGCTCGCGACATCAACGCAGCGGGTCTCAATCTGGTGGCGCAATTGCTCGCCAGCAGCAGCGAACACCCTGATCGCTTAAGCCTGAGCTGCAACCCGGACATCACCCTCGACCTGTTGCCGATGATCGCCAAGCGCCGCGAGGCGGGGGAGACCATTGTGCTGGTCGGCCAGGTGCATACGGATCTGCCGTACATGCCCGGCGATGCGGAAGTGGATATCGACACGTTTGATCTGCTGATCGACGAAAAGGACAGCAGCACGCTGTTTTCCACGCCGAACATGCCGGTGGGGTTTCAGGATCATTTCATTGGCTTGCATGCGAGCACGCTGGTGCGCGATGGCGGTACATTGCAGATTGGTATCGGTTCGATGGGCGATGCGTTGACTGCTGCGCTACTTGCCCGTCAGGCCGATAACGCCGGTTATCAGGCGTTGCTCGATGACATCAACCTCAGCCAATGGGCGCAATTGATCCAGCGCGAGGGCGGCACCGCGCCATTTGCCAAAGGCCTTTACGGTTGCAGCGAGATGTTCGTCAACGGGCTGTTGGTATTGGCGGATGCCGGGATCATTCGGCGCAAGGTCTATCCGGATGTGCCGACTCAGCAGCAGGCCAACGCCGGTACCCTCGACGAAGCCGCGCAGCCCGACGGTATCTCGGTGCACGGCGGCTTCTTCCTTGGCCCGCGCAGTTTTTATGAGCGGCTGCGCGAGTTGCCGCAAAGCAAGCTGCTGGAATTCAACATGACCCGCATCAGCTACATCAACGAGCTGTACGGCCAGGAAGAGCTCAAGCGCTTGCAGCGCATCGATGCGCGCTTCATCAACACCGTGTTCACCATGACTCTGCTCGGCGCCGGCGTGGCTGATCAATTGGCGGACGGACGCGTGCTCAGCGGGGTAGGCGGCCAGTACAACTTTGTTGCTCAGGGCCACGCGCTGGAGGGCGCGCGATCAATGTTGATCCTGCGCAGCTGGCGCGAGTCCGGCGGCGAGGTCAGCTCCAATATCGTCTGGGACTACGGCCACTGCACGATCCCGCGGCACCTGCGCGACATCGTCGTCACCGAGTACGGCATCGCCGACCTGCGCGGCAAAACCGACGCGGCGGTGATCGAAGCGTTGCTCAATATCAGCGACTCGCGGTTCCAGCCGGGACTGATCGAACAGGCGCAGACAGTCGGCAAGCTGCCGAAGGACTTCCGTCTCGATCCACGGTTTGCCGACAACACACCGCAACGCTTGCAGGCGATTGCCGCACGGCATCCGAACCTGTTTCCGGAGTATCCGCTGGGGTGTGATTTCACCGCCATCGAACGGGATCTGCTGCGGGCGCTGAACTGGCTGAAGAGCAAGTTCAAGCTGACCGAGATTCTCGACTTGGGCAAGGCAGCGCTGGATGCGCCGGAGGCCTCAGTGTTCCCGGAACATCTTGAGCGGATGCAACTGACGAATCCGGAGGGCCTGAAGGAGGACCTTTTCCAACGCCTGCTGCTCACAGGCCTGAAAGCTACCGCACAGTAACTGACCACCCCCAGAACCCACTGTGGGAGCGAGCCTGCTCGCGAAAGCGGTGTGTCATTCACTCAACAGGGTGACTGACACACCGCTTTCGCGAGCAGGCTCGCTCCCACAGGGGTAACTCGGTGCCGCTGGTTACTCGATGAAGGTAACGACGCCATCCTTCAGCGATTGCACGCGAGCCAGCGACTCGACGCGGTAGCCCTGCGAGTCCAGTTCGGCGCGGCCGCCCTGGAACGACTTTTCGATGACGATGCCCAGACCGGCAACGGTGGCGCCGGCCTGTTTGATGATCGAGATCAGCGCTTGCGAGGCCTTACCGTTGGCCAGGAAGTCGTCAATGATCAGCACGCGGTCGCTGCTGGTCAGGTGGCGCGGGGAGATGGCCACGGTGCTTTCGGTCTTCTTGGTGAACGAGTAGACGGTCGCCGAGAGCAGGTTTTCAGTCAGGGTCAGCGACTGTTGCTTGCGGGCGAAGATCACCGGCACGCCGAGGTTCAGACCGGTCATGATCGCCGGGGCGATGCCCGAAGCTTCGATGGTGACGATCTTGGTGATCCCCGAATCCTTGAAGAGCGCGGCGAATTCGTCACCGATCAGCTTCATCAGGGCCGGGTCGATCTGGTGGTTCAGGAAAGCGTCGACTTTCAGGACCTGATCGGAAAGCACGATGCCTTCTTCGCGGATTTTTTTGTGCAGTGCTTCCACAACAGCTTCCTCTGTTGGCGCGATGGGCGCCGAAGGTAGATTAAAAAGTAGTCGATTCTAGCGCTTTAACATCGCGCGTATGTCGGCCAATGCGCTATTGCCACGCACGGCTTTGACTTCAGTTGGGGTGTCGTCGTTGCCTTCCCAGGCCAGATCGTCCGGCGGCAGTTCATCCAGAAAGCGACTCGGCGCGCAGTCGATGATTTCACCGTACTGCTTGCGCTTGGCTGCGAAGGTGAAGGCCAGGGTCTGGCGGGCGCGGGTGATGCCCACATAGGCCAGGCGGCGTTCTTCTTCGATGGTGTCGGCTTCGATGCTGGAACGGTGCGGGAGGATTTCCTCTTCCATGCCCATGATGAACACGTAGGGAAATTCCAGCCCTTTGGACGCATGCAGCGTCATCATCTGCACACCTTCGGCACCGTCCTCTTCTTCCTGCTGGCGCTCGAGCATGTCACGCAGCACCAGTTTGCCGATGGCGTCTTCGACGGTCATTTCGCCGTCCTCGTCCTTCTCGAGAGTGTTTTTCAACGCCTCGATGAGGAACCAGACGTTGCCCATGCGGTAGTCCGCAGCCTTGTCGCTGGAGCTGTTGGTGCGCAGCCAGTTCTCGTAGTCGATGTCCATGACCATGCTGCGCAGCGCCGAGATCGGATCTTCGCCGGCGCACTGCTCGCGGACCTTGTCCATGAAGCGCTTGAAGCGCGCCAGGCGATCGGTGAAGCGGCTGTCGAGATGTTCGCCGAGGCCAATTTCGTCGGTGGCGGCGTACATCGAGATCTTGCGCTCGGTGGCGTAGTTGCCGAGCTTTTCCAGGGTGGTCGAGCCGATCTCGCGACGCGGCACGTTGATCACGCGCAGGAAGGCGTTGTCGTCATCCGGGTTTACGATCAGGCGGAAGTAGGCCATCAGGTCCTTCACTTCCTGACGACCGAAGAAGCTGTTGCCGCCGCTCAGGCGATACGGCACCTGATGGTGTTGCAGCTTCAATTCGATCAGCTTGGCCTGGTAGTTACCGCGATAAAGAATGGCGAAATCGCTGTACGGGCGGTCGGTGCGCAAGTGCAGGCTGAGGATTTCCATGGCCACGCGCTCGGCTTCGGCGTCCTCGTTGCGGCAGCGGATCACGCGGATCTCGTCGCCGTGGCCCATCTCGCTCCACAGCTGTTTTTCGAATTCGTGCGGGTTGTTCGAGATCAGCACGTTGGCGCAGCGCAGGATGCGGCTGGTGGAGCGGTAGTTCTGCTCCAGCATCACCACTTTCAAGGACGGATAGTCGTCCTTGAGCAGCATCAGGTTTTCCGGGCGCGCGCCACGCCAGGCGTAGATCGACTGGTCATCATCGCCCACCACGGTGAACTGGTTGCGCTTGCCGATGAGCATCTTCACCAACAGATACTGACTGGCGTTGGTGTCCTGGTATTCATCGACCAGCAGGTAACGGACCTTGTTCTGCCACTTTTCGAGAATGTCGGCGTGCTCTTCGAAGAGCTTTACCGGCAGCAGGATCAGGTCATCGAAGTCCACCGCGTTGAACGCCTTGAGCGTGCGCTGATAGTGGGTGTAGACGATGGCGGCGGTCTGCTCCTTGGGATTGCGCGCGTTTTCCAAGGCCTGGGCCGGCAGGATCAGGTCGTTTTTCCAGGCGCCGATCATGTTCTTGATCTCGTCGACGCCGTCGTCGCCTGCGTATTCCTTCTGCATGATGTCGGTCATCAGGGCTTTGACGTCGGTCTCGTCGAAGATCGAGAAACCGGGTTTGTAGCCCAGCCGCGCATGCTCCTTGCGGATGATGTTCAGGCCCAGGTTGTGGAAGGTGCAGACGGTCAGGCCACGGCCTTCGCCGGCACGCAACAGGGTGCCGACCCGCTCTTTCATCTCGCGCGCGGCCTTGTTGGTAAAGGTCATGGCGACGATGTACTGGGCGCGGATGCCGCAGTTCTGGATCAGGTGCGCGATCTTGCGCGTGATCACGCTGGTCTTGCCGGAGCCAGCACCGGCGAGCACCAATAGAGGGCCGCCGACGTAGTTCACGGCTTCTTGCTGCCGGGGATTGAGTCGGGACATACGAAAATTCGGGAGTCGTTGACGAAATGGGCCGGCATTTTAACAGGCTCAGCGATTTCTGCTGCTCTGTCCGACTTGTGACGCAGCACGCGATTCAGATTTGCCGCTTTTGTTACTTTCACGCAGGATACGCGGGGATTTTGCGGCTAATGTTCTCATTCGTGACACAAAATAACGTTTCGATGCCGTTGTCATCAGACAACGCATTGGTCATTGTTCAGCACACCGGCATAATGCCCCGCCTACATCATTGCAGAGTCTAGGGAGTCAGCTTGTCTACGCCTGTCGAACCCTTGCGTTTGCTGCTACTGGCCGAAGAGCCAGCGTGGACAGCGTTGTTGCGTGAGTGTCTGGCTCCGATGGGGAGCGCGGCGGTGCTGATCAGCGCGCCGAACTGGGATTCGGTCAGCCGCCTGTTCGAGGACAACCGCCACGCGGTGCTGCTGACCCTGCCGGCGTTGCAACCGGCGCCCGGGCGTTGCAGCCTGCCGACCGTTCTGCTGCTTGAACACGAACCGGCCACCGCGCCGGTCGGTGTCAGCGACTGGCTGGTATTCGACGCCCTCGACGCCGGCATGCTCCAGCGCTGCCTGCGCCATGTGCGCGAGCGCGGCGTGCTGGAAAACACTCTCCAGCGTCTCGCCGAACAGGATCCGCTGACTGGCATCGCCAATCGCCAGGGCTTTCAGACCCTGCTTACTGCGCGTCTTGCCGAAGGCGACGGTCGCGGTCTCGCCCTCGGCCATCTCGATCTCGACAATTTTCGCCATGCCAACGATGCCCTTGGTCATCAGGCCGGCGATCGCCTGATCCTGCAAGTGGTCGCGCGGCTGAAAAGTCAGCTGGAGGCCGGCGATCAACTGGCACGGCTGGGCAGCGATGAATTCGCTCTGCTGATCGATACCCGTCGTGCACCGCAACGCGCCGAGTGGATGGCCGAACGCATTACTGAGGCGTTGGCCGAACCTTATTGGGTCGACGGCGAGAGCCTGCTGATCGGTTCCAGCCTCGGCATCGCCCATGCCCGCGCCAATGGCGGTGCCGATCCACTGATGTGGCACGCCCATATCGCCATGCAGCAGGCCAAGAGCACACAGGGCTGCACTTTTCATATCTTCAACGAACGCATCAACCGCAACGCGCGGAGCATGGCCGACCTCGAAAGCGAGCTGCGCCGGGCCTTGCGCCGCGATGAGCTGGAACTGCATTACCAGCCACGCCTGAATCTTGAAGACGGCCAGATTGTCGGCCTCGAAGCGCTGGTGCGCTGGCGTCATGGCGAGCGCGGTCTGTTGCCACCGAGCGAGTTCGTGCCGCTGGCCGAGCAGAGCGGGCTGATCGTGCCGCTGGGCTACTGGGTGATTTCCCGCGCCTTGCGCGATATGCAGGCGTTGCGCGAGCAGGGGCTGCCGGCGCTGCACATGGCGATCAATCTGTCGTTCCGCCAGTTCCAGGACAGCCAGTTGCTGCCGACGCTCAGCCGCCTGATTGCCGAACGTGGGGTGGAGGCGCAGTGGTTGGAATTCGAACTGACCGAAACCGCGGTAATGCGGCGCAGCGATCTGGTCAAGCAGACCATGGACGCCCTCGGCCGCCTCGGTGTGCGCTTCTCGCTGGACGATTTCGGCACCGGGTTTTCCTCGTTCGTGCACCTCAACAGCCTGCCGATCACCTTGCTGAAGATCGACAAGAGTTTTGTCGGCGGCATGGAACAGCGCGAAGAGAACCGCAAACTGGTGCACGCGATGATCAACCTTGCGCACAACCTGCACCTGGAAGTGGTCGCCGAGGGCGTCGAGACGCCGGAGCAACTGGAGTTGTTGCGCGGGTTCGGCTGCGATCAGGTACAGGGTTACCTGATCAGCCGACCGTTGCCGCTGGATGAGTTGGTGGAATATCTGACCTTTGGAGCCAGTCAGCAGGCTTCGGTGGAAGCCATTTAAAAGATCGCAGCCTTCGGCAGCTCCTACCTTGGAATGTGTTCCCTTGTAGGAGCCGCCGAAGGCTTCGATCTTTTGATCTTAATCCGCGCCGATGGCCTCGAACCTCTCTGCAACTGGCTCGCGCCGAATCATCCGCTGCATCTTCCATTCGAACGCCAGCGTCAGGCTTACCGCTGCGCACGCCAGGCCCAACGCCAGACCCCACCAGACACCAGTTGGTCCCCAATTGAGATGGAACGCCATCCACCACGCCGCCGGTGCGCCGATCAGCCAATAGCAAGCGAGTCCCACCAGAAACGTAGTCTTGGCATCCTTGAGCCCACGAATACAGCCCATGGCAATCGTCTGCGTGCCGTCGAACAGCTCGAACCACGCCGCTACTGCCAACAGGCTCACCGCCAGACGGATCACTTCGGCAAACGCCGGATCGTTGTGGTCGAGGAACAGGCCGACCAACTGGTTCGGCCACAGCCAGAACACCAGGGCAAAGCCGAGCATCACCACGGCACCGAAAGTGATGCCGACACGCCCGGACATGCGCGCATCGACCAATTGCCCGGCGCCATAGTGTTGGCCGACGCGCATGGTGATGGCATAGGACATCCCGGCCGGGACCATGAACGCCACCGACACGATCTGCAGGGCGATTTGATGCGCGCCCATCTGCGTACTGCCCATGGTGCCCATGCACAACGCGGCAAAGGCAAACAGCCCGACTTCCACCGCATAGGTGCCGCCAATCGGCAGGCCCAGACGCCACAGTTCTTTCAGGTATTGCCGGTTCGGCCGCGACAGGCCGGCGCGCAACGGATAAGCGTCATACGCCGGATGCCGGCGGATATGCCAGGCCAGCGCCAGTGCCATGCAGTTGGCGACAATCGCCGTGACCAGACCGATACCGGTCAGGCCCAGTTGTGGCAGGCCGAACATGCCGGTGATCAGCGCGTAGTTGAGCAGGAAGTTGGCCACCGTACCGGCGAGGCTGATGACCATCACTGGCGTCGCCCGGCCGATTGCACTGGTAAAACCGCGCAGGGCCATGAAGCTCAGGTAGCCGGGCAGGGCGAAGGGCAGGGCGATGAGAAATTGCCCGGCGGCGTTGACGTTGGTTTCGGTTTGGCCGAACAGCAGCAACACCGGTTTGAGGTTCCACAACAACAGCCCTCCGCCGAGGGCCATAAGCCAGGCCAGCCACAACCCGGCCTGGGTCAGGCGCGCGGCACCGATGATGTCGCCGGCACCCTGACGGATCGCCACCAGTGTGCCGACCGCTGCAATCACGCCGATGCAGAAAATCGACACGAACGAGTAGCTCGCGGCACCGAGGCCGCCACCGGCCAGCGCTTCGGGGCTGAGGCGCGCCATCATCAGGGTGTCGGTCAGCACCATCAGCATGTGCGCCAACTGCGAAGCAATCAGCGGCCCCGCCAGCCGCAGAATGGCCCAGAGTTCGGTACGCACAGGATGCTGCATGGTCATCACCACCCAAATATCAGAGGAAGCAGAAGAGCGTCGATTCTCGGCGCTTGGCAGGCTTTGCACAAAGGGATAAAAAGGATGGGTGGCATGATTAATACTCATCCTGAATCGTCCTGCCGAATTGGCTGTATCCCCGCTATTGGAGCTTTGTGTATGTCCCGACGCCTTCCGCCGTTGTATGCCCTGCGCGCATTCGAAGCTGCAGCGCGACACAGCTCGTTTACCCGCGCGGCGGAAGAACTGTCGATCACCCAGAGTGCGGTCAGTCGGCACATGCGCACTCTTGAAGAACACTTCGCCTGCCGGCTGTTCCATCGCAGCGGGCGCAACCTGCAACTGACGGAATCGGCGCGGCTGCTGTTGCCCGGTATCCGCGAAGGCTTTGCCGCCCTTGAGCGCGCCTGCAATACCTTGCGTGCCGAGGACGACATCCTGCGCATGAAAGCGCCATCGACCCTGACCATGCGTTGGCTGCTGGCGCGGTTGAGTCGCTTCCGCCATTTGCAGCCGGGCAATGAGGTGCAACTGACCAGCGCATGGATGGATATCGATTCGGTGGACTTCAACAATGAACCGTTCGATTGCGCGGTGTTGCTCAGCGACGGGCATTTCCCGCCGGACTGGGAAGCGAGCCTGCTGTTTCCCGAGGAATTGATTCCGGTCGGCGCGCCGAACCTGCTCAATGATCAACCTTGGGATGTAGCGCGTCTGGCGACGGCTGAACTGCTGCACCCGACCCCGGATCGCCGTGACTGGCGCAGTTGGCTGGAGCGCATGGGCCTGTCCGATCAGGTCTCGCTCAAGGGCGGACAAGTGTTCGATACGCTGGAACTGGGCATGATCGCCGCGGCGCGCGGCTACGGCGTTTCGATGGGTGATCTGTTGATGGTCGCCGAAGATGTCGCGCAAGGACGCTTGAGCCTGCCATGGCCAACCGCCGTCGCCAGTGGCCTGAATTATTACCTGGTGTGGCCGAAACCGCGTCCGGGAGGTGAACGTTTGCGCCGTCTCAGCGATTTTCTCCAAGGCGAAGTCCGCGCCATGCAATTGCCGGCGGTAGAGCGCTTGAGCTGAAACGTTCGAGCCGGCACAATGCCACTGCTGCGCCATACCCACGCAATCCGCTCAAGTATTCGGTTTTACCGCCGACTACGAGCATGTGGAACCGTCGTGCCGGTTCCGCGCTACCCCCATTATTAGAATATTTTCCGGGCAATTACCGCGATCAAGGAGGATTCGGTGGCTCGGCCAGGAGCTGTTCATGTCTCAACCTCGTGCTCGGATCGCCTCGCAGCTGGGCCTTGCCCTTGCTGTGATACTGGCGATAGTCATCAGCGGCAGTACGGTGTTCGCCTTGCGTTCGCTGGATTCCGCCAACCTCGCCACCCGTGAAGAGCATCTGGCCAGTGAGGCCCGGCTGCTGGCCGATCAACTGAGTACCTTTCACGGTACGCTGCGCGAAAGCACCCTGCGCCTGAGCGGGCTGTTCGAAAAGCGCTTCGGCAGTGGTTTGAGTGTGCACCCCGATCAGCCAGTGACCGTGGCCGGTGTGCAGACTCCGGGCTTGCATCTGGGCAACGAGGTGCTGAACAACAACTTCAAGGAAGTTGACGAGTTCAAGCAGATGACCGCTGGTGTGGCCACGGTATTCGTGCGCAGCGGCGAAGACTTCATTCGCGTCAGCACCAACGTCAGCAAGCAGGACGGCACCCGTGCCATCGGCACCGTGCTCGATCATGCCAACCCGGCGTACGCGAAACTGATGGCGGGGCAGAGTTATGTCGGCCGCTCGTTGCTGTTCGAGCGCTACTACATGTCGCAGTACACCCCGGTGCGCGATGCGGGCGGCAAGATAATCGCCGTGCTGTACGTCGGCTTCGACTACACCGATGCGCAGAACGCGCAGTTCGCCAATCTCAAGCGCTTCCGCATTGGCAAGACCGGCTCGCTGGCGCTGCTCGACGAGCAGAACAAATGGCTGGTGCCGATTGCCGGCGTCGAAAACCTGGATCAAGCCGCCCCGACCATCAACAACCTGGTGAAAACCCCGGGCAAGGGTGAGTTCTGGAGCGACAAGGGTGAGGACTTCTACAGCATCGCCGTGCCGTTCGAAGGTGGCCCGTGGTCGGTGGTGGCGAGCATGCCGAAAGCCGAGATCCGCGCGGTGACCTGGAGCGTCGGTACGCAACTGGCGATCGGCAGCCTGCTGGCGATGTTGCTCGCGGTCGGTTCCGTGGTCTGGCTGCTGCGCAGCAAACTCGCACCGCTGGGCGATCTGGTGCGTCAGGCCGAAGCCTTGGGCGCGGGTGATCTGAGTGTGCGGCTGAACGTATCGAGCCACGATGAAATCGGTCAGCTGTCCCGCGCGTTCAACCAGATGAGCCAGGCGCTGTCGACCATGGTCGAGCACATCCGCCGCGCTTCGGAAGAGGTCAACAGCCGTGCGCAGGCGCTGTCCGGTTTGTCCGGCGGTGCGTATGAAGGCATGGAGCAGCAGTCGGGCGAAATCACCAGCATGGCCGGCGCCGTGGAAGAGTTCAGCGCCACCTCGCTGAACATTGCCGACAACATGGGCGCGACCCAGCGCCTGGCGCAGGAAAACGCTCAGCAGACACAGATCGGCCGCAGCTCGATGGAAGAGGCGTCGTCGTCGCTGGAGCAGATCGCTGGCGCGCTGAACAGCACCGCCAGCGTGATCAACACGCTGGGGCAGCGCTCTCAGGAAATCGGCGGCATTGTCGGTGTGATCACCTCGATCGCCGAGCAGACCAACCTGTTGGCACTTAACGCCGCCATCGAAGCCGCGCGTGCCGGTGAGCAGGGTCGCGGTTTTGCCGTGGTCGCGGACGAAGTGCGCAGCCTCGCCTCGCGTACCCGTCAGGCGACCGATGAAATCTCCAGCATGATCCACAGCATCCAACAGGAAACCGGCAACGCGATCAGCACCATGGAACAGGGCAACGTGCTGATGCAGGAAGGCCTGTCGCGCAACGCCAATGTAGCCTCGGCGCTGGCGCGGATTGACGAGCAGAGCCGTTCGGCAGGCCAGCAGTTCGCCGCGATCACCACCGCCACTCAGGAACAAAGCAGCACTGCCACATTGCTGAGCAGCAACTTGCAGAGCATCGCCTTGGCTAACAGCGAGCAGCGCGAGGTTGTCTCGAACCTGGCTGTCACCGCGAAAGAGCTGGAGAAGCTGGCGGCGGATCTGCGTTCCGAGGTTGATCGCTTCCGTTGATGCGTCTCTGAAACAGCTACCGCGAGCAGGCTCGCTCCCACGGTTTTTGGTGTGATTCACAAATGTTGTGACTGCCCGAAATCCATGTTGGAGCGAGCCTGCTCGCGAATGCTTTTCTCCCACCGCTTCTTTGGACTTGCTGAAACGTTTCCGCAGCGCTATAAAAATGGCACAACTCCAATAAAGGCTGCTGCCATGACCCCGCTCAAACTCCTCGTCGCCCTCGGCGCATTCTCTGCCGCTTCCCACGCCATGGCCTGGGACTATGTCCTGCTCGACGCCAACACTCCGGCAAAAAACTGGACGATCACCAGTGAGCAACTCGGCGTAAAAACCGCCAAACCGTTTTCCGTAACCCTGCGTACCCTGCATGGCGGTCGTCAGGAGGGCGTCAGCATTGTCGATATCGATAACGGCACGATGAAACTCTCGGTAGTGCCGACCCGTGGCATGAACGTGTTGCAGGCCTCGGTGGGCGACGTGCGCATGGGCTGGGACTCGCCGGTCAAGGACGTGGTCAACCCGGCGTTCATCGAACTCAACGGTCGCGGTGGCCTGGGCTGGCTCGAAGGCTTCAATGAGCTGGTGACCCGTTGCGGTTATGAGTGGGTTGGCCATCCCGGCATGGACAACGGCGAATTGCTGACCTTGCACGGTCGCGCCGCCAACATCCCGGCCAGCACCGTCACTTTGCACATCGACGAGAAGCCGCCGTATGCCATCACGCTGCGTGGCGAGCTGAAAGAGCAGGCATTCAAGAAAGTCGATTTCTCGGTAGCCACCGAACTGGTCACCGAACCGGGAACCGCCAGCTTCGCCCTCAACGACACCCTGACCAACAACGGCGACTATGCGAAGGAATATCAGGCGCTGTATCACAGCAACTTCAGCACGCCGTTTCTTGAGCAAGGGGCAAAATTCGCTGCGCCGGTGAAGCAGGTGTCGCCGTTCAACGAGAAGGCCAAGGGCGATCTGCCCGACTGGCAGACCTATCGCGGGCCAACCAAGGACTACGACGAAACTGTCTACAACGTCGTGCCGTATGCGGACGCCAAGGGTGACACCCTCACCGTGCTGCACAACAAGGCCGGTAGCCTCGGCGTATCCGTTGGCTTCAACACTCAGCAGTTGCCAGTGTTTTCGCTGTGGAAAAACACCGACACCCAAGGGCAGGGCTACGTCACCGGGCTGGAGCCGGGAACCAGTTTTTCCTACAACCGTCGCTATCAGCGGCCGTTGAATCTGGTGCCGACCATTGCCCCAAAAGAACATAAACAGTTCCAGATCAGCTACAGCCTGCTGGCCGACAAAGGGGCGGTGGACAAGGCCCTCAAGCGCGTGACCGAGATTCAGGCCGGTCGCGACACTGAAGTGCGTCAGGCACCGCTGGTTGATCTGACTGAGCATTAAGGTGTCGCCGGCCGGTATTGCAGTGCCTCGGCCAGATGCTCGCGGGTAATCGCATCGGCCTGTTCAAGATCCGCCAGCGTGCGCGCGACCTTGAGCAGGCGATGCGCCGAGCGCAGCGACAGGATCAATCGCTCGCAGGCCGCTTCCAGCCATTTTTCATCGGCTGTGGATAACGTGCAGTGACGCTTGAGCCCCGGCAGATCGAGAAACGCATTGGCACAGCCCTGACGTTTCTGCTGGCGCTCCCGCGCTTCGGCCACCAACGCCGCAGCGCTGGCGCTGTTTTCGCCTGGCTTGGCTGCCGGATTCAATGCGGTTGCCTCCCGCGCGACGGTCAGGTGCAGATCAATCCGATCCAGCAGCGGCCCTGACAGTTTGTTGCGATAGCGCTGGACCATGTCCGGTGTGCACGAGCATTTGCCGCTGGGCTCGCCAAGATATCCACAGGGACACGGATTCATCGCTGCCACCAATTGAAATCGCGCGGGGAAACGTACGCGATCCTTGGCCCGGGCGATGACGATATGCCCGGACTCCAACGGCTCGCGCAGCACTTCCAGAACCTTGCGATCAAACTCCGGCAACTCATCGAGAAACAGCACGCCGTGATGGGCGAGGGTGATTTCGCCGGGTTGCGGTTTCGAACTGCCACCGACCAATGCCGGCCCGGAAGCGGAATGGTGCGGTTGGCGGAAGGGGCGTTGCGGCCAGTGAGTCAGAGGCACCCCGCTGGCGACCGATTGAATCGCTGCCACTTCCAGCGCCTCGCATTCGGATAGCGGCGGCAATAATCCTGGTAGACGACTGGCCAGCAGAGTCTTGCCGGTTCCCGGAGGCCCGCTGAACAACAAGTTGTGCGCCCCCGCTGCGGCAATCAGCAGTGCGCGTTTGGCGGCTGTCTGCCCCTGCACCTCGTTAAGGTCGGGATAGGGTTTGGCAGCGTGCATCAAACCATCGGAAACGTAAGGCTCGACCGGCGTGTGCCCATTGAAATGCGCCACCGCTTCCAGCAAGTGATCGACTGCGAACACTTTCAGCCCCGAAGCCAGGCACGCCTCTTCCGCATTCGCTCGAGGCACCACCAACGCCCGCCCGGCCTTGCGCGCCGCCAGTGCCGCCGGCAGCACGCCACGCACTGGTCGCACAGCACCGGACAATGCCAATTCACCGAGACATTCCACCTCATCCAGGGTCAGGCAGGGCACCTGCACACTGGCCGACAGAATCCCCAAAGCAATCGCCAGATCGAAGCGCCCGCCATCCTTGGGCAGGTCCGCCGGCGCCAGATTCAAGGTGATCCGCCGCGCCGGAAATTGCAGCCCGGAATTGATGATCGCACTGCGCACCCGATCCTTGCTCTCCTTCACCGCCGCCTCGGGCAGGCCGACCATGGTCAGCGACGGCAGACCGTTGGCCAGATGGACTTCGACGGTGACAGCGGGGGCTTCCACGCCAATCTGGGCGCGACTGTGGACAATGGAGAGGGACATGGTCGTTCCTTGAGCTGAATCGGGGAGCCGCTTCCTGCGGGTTTTTGAAGGGTAGTTGAGCCGGGTTTCAGTGCTGAAATAGAGGTTTACAAGACGTATCAAGACCCGATGGGCTGTCATTGCTTGCCTGAATTGGACCGTTGACTCTCGACCGGCATTGACGGATCATCCCGTTCGAGGACTGCAACTGCGCATTCGTCGGGACTGGGCACCAGCAAAAGCTCCCCCGCATTTTTGGCAGCAGAGAAAGCTGGTTTCTCTGAAGTAGTGACGGCGGGCTAGCCTGTCGGATTCTGAACCCAAGGCCGTGAAGCCAGGAGCTAAAGAATCGCTGCGACTACTCCTCAAAAAATACTTAAAAGGCGTCCATCGGACGCCTTTTTTTATTTCTGATTTGGTGGTGCTCGTGGTATCTGCCCCACTAACGTGCCATGTGCACGTTTTTGCGGGTACCAAGTCACCACGAAGTAACCAAATCCTGTGGCGCGCTCGTGTCGCGGTTCAAGAATCAGTGTTCCCATAGATGTCCTCAGTACCGCGACCCTGTTTCCACATCGCTGTTCTTTGAACTCACAATAGATTTGTGCCCCCGGGACGATCATTTTCGCAACAATCGCTGCTACCCCATCGGCAGTCTGGCAACCATGCTTGAGCAAATCGGCACTATGGGCTTCCCAAATGTGCACTACGCCAAAACCACTATTCGCTCGACGGTGAATACCTACCCGCAGATAAATCTTCCCGCCTGGCAAGCCGAATTTTGGCATATCGGGGATCGTGCCAAAGATGTAACCACCATCTGGATGCTGAACCAGCGTGTTTTCTTTGAGCTTGAGCAAATGAGACAAGAGGGATCCAGAACCAGAGTGTCTGGCGATCAATGTGTATCGCCTGGAACTCGACGAATAGGATCGACCGGCGCAGGCGAAAGCCAGCAGCCTAATCACAGCCAAGAACTCACGGAATCAGGCGCAGACGCTGATTCTCGTAGGGTTATGCCTTATTAGTTGTAGGACGCCGGCCAAACGGTTTTGATGGTCTTGTTTTCCTGAATCGGATGCTCCAGTTTGGTCACTCAACGCAGCCTCTGGAGGCGAAAAATGAACCGCAATGGTATGCGCCCGATTCATCCGGGCGAGGTTCTGAATAAGGAGTTCATGGAGCCGTTGGGCATGATTGTCATGGATCTGGCCATGCCCACGAACTGGCCCGAAAGTGAGATCGAAAAGCTTGTGAAATGCCAGCTCAGGATCTGCACCGATCTGGCAATCAGCCTTGCCACTCATCTCAACACTACGCCTGAGTTCTGGATGAATCTCCAATCGACTTACGATTTGCGCAGGGCCCAGCTCCGGCATGCGGGCTTATAGCGATTGCAGCATCCGCGAAGCCCTTTTCCACCATGGCCCTGCCCTGGTCGCCAAACCCGCTGCTGAACATTCAGCATCAGATGAGCTTAGAAACCTGGGCTTTTTGGCGCAATCGGACGGCGGTCATTTAAGGTTGTAGGACGTTGCCGGGATGGTCGAAGGGCTATCGATCAGAAGATCGCAGCCTTCGGCAGCTCCAGGAGGCGCGGATTATTCGGCGGGCGGTGTCAGTTTCGCTTCCATCTCGGCGACTTTGGCTTCGAGGCTTTCGAGGCGGGCCCGCGTGCGAGCCAACACCACCACCTGACTATCAAACTCTTCCCGGCTGACCAGATCGAGTTTGCTGAAGGCACTTTGCAGCAGCATTTTGAACTGGCTTTCGATTTCGGCTTTCGGCAGCGAGGTATCGCCGCTGAACAGGCGGGAGGCGGTGCCGCTCAGGGCGTCGAGGAAGTCTTTGGGCGCGAGCATGGGAAATGTCCTGGAAACAATGGCCGGCAGTGTATCACGCAGTGTCTATAGTCAATCTCGTTGCACGGATGCACGCTTTTCGCGCAGGGGGACGGACGGTGGCGCACCGTTGTTGTGCGTATCGGCAAAAGCTTTTCTGCCCGAGCGCGTGCAACAGGGGCCAAGAGATTGAAATGCAGGGTTTTTGCCGAGCTGGCAAGGTTTCTGCTTAGTCACCCTCGACCCATGCACTGATGCAGTCGCTGTGACGAATGCAGTGCGGCAGACGAAGCGGGGAGTTTCGTCTGATGCGGTTAGCTGGCGTCAACGATGCGTTACAAAGCCAGGCACTGCGCTTAGACTTGAGACGGGTTTGTTTTCCTGGGGCAAGTCCACCAATTCGGGAGAGAGTTTCATGAAGCTAGTCACTGCCATCATCAAGCCGTTCAAGTTGGACGACGTGCGCGAGTCGCTGTCCGAAATCGGCGTGCAGGGCATTACCGTCACTGAAGTCAAAGGCTTCGGCCGGCAGAAGGGTCACACCGAGCTGTATCGTGGCGCGGAATATGTGGTCGATTTTCTGCCCAAGGTGAAAATCGACGTGGCCATCGACGACAAGGATCTGGATCGGGTTATCGAGGCGATAACCAAAGCGGCCAACACCGGCAAGATCGGTGACGGCAAGATCTTCGTGGTCAATCTGGAACAGGCGATCCGCATCCGTACCGGCGAAACCGATACCGACGCGATCTAAGCGCCGCCACAAACCCAACGCCCCAGGAGAAAACAATATGACTCTGCGTAAATTCGCAGGGCTAGGCGCCCTGTTGTCCATCGTAATGCCCGGCATCGCCATGGCGGCAGACGAAGTGGCAGCGCCAGTCCTCAATTCCGGCGACACCGCCTGGATGCTCACCTCGACAGCGCTCGTGCTGTTCATGACCATTCCCGGCCTGGCGCTGTTCTACGGCGGTATGGTTCGCTCGAAAAACATTCTTTCCGTGCTGATGCAGTGCTTCGCCATTACCGGTCTGATCAGCATCCTGTGGGTCATTTATGGCTACAGCATTGCCTTCGACACCACCGGCATGGAGCAGGGCGTCGTCAACTTCAATTCGTTCTTCGGTGGCATGGGCAAGGCGTTCCTCGCCGGTGTCACGCCTTCGAGCATCACCGGCCCGGCGGCGCTGTTCCCTGAGGCGGTGTTCATCACCTTCCAGATGACCTTCGCGATCATCACCCCGGCGCTGATTGTCGGTGCGTTCGCCGAGCGCATGAAGTTCTCCGCGATGCTGATCTTCATGGGCATCTGGTTCACTCTGGTTTATGCACCGATCGCGCACATGGTCTGGTCCGGTAACGGCGGCCTGATGTGGGACTGGGGCGTGCTCGACTTCGCTGGCGGCACCGTGGTGCACATCAACGCCGGTATCGCCGGTCTGGTCGCGTGCCTGGTACTGGGCAAGCGCAAAGGCTTCCCGACCACACCAATGGCTCCGCATAACCTCGGCTACACCCTGATGGGCGCGGCGATGCTGTGGGTCGGCTGGTTCGGCTTCAACGCCGGTTCCGCTGCCGCTGCCAACGGCACTGCCGGTATGGCCATGCTGGTTACCCAGATCGCCACTGCCGCTGCGGCACTGGGCTGGATGTTTGCCGAGTGGGTCACCCACGGCAAGCCAAGCGCACTGGGTATTGCTTCGGGTGTGGTCGCCGGTCTGGTCGCGATCACTCCGGCCGCTGGCACCGTGGGCCCGATGGGTGCACTGGTGATCGGTCTGGCCGCAGGCGTGGTGTGCTTCTTCTGCGCCACCACCCTGAAACGCAAACTCGGCTATGACGATTCCCTGGACGCCTTCGGCGTGCACGGCATCGGCGGTATCCTCGGCGCGATCCTCACCGGTGTGTTTGCCGCACCGGCACTGGGCGGCTTCGGCACCGTGACTGACATCGGCGCGCAGGTCTGGATCCAGATCAAAGGCGTCGGCTTCACGGTGATCTACACCGCGATCGTCACCTTCATCATCCTCAAGGTGCTGGACGCCGTCATGGGTCTGCGCGTAACGGAGGAAGAAGAGTCGGTCGGCCTCGATCTGGCACAACACAACGAACGCGGCTACAACCTGTAAGTACGCGCGATAAAAAATTGCCCGGTTCGCCGGGCATTTTTTTGTCCGGGATTTGTCATTCAGGGAGTGGCTGAAAGGATTTTTCTTACGGCTTTGGTCGTCTTTACGACGAGGCTTTTTCTGCGGGCAATCGCTTACATCGCTGCAGGAATATTAGGGCCTTTGTTTTTTTTCAGAGCACGCTAGAATGCGCCCCGAACGAGCGGAGAACTGTATGTGGCAACAGACTCTGATAACCCTGCGGGCAAGGCCCCGGGGCTTTCATCTGGTGACGGACGAGTTGCTCGCAGGCTTGCCTGAACTCAAGACCTGTCGGGTCGGTCTGTTGCATTTGTGGCTGCAGCACACGTCGGCGTCGTTGACCATCAACGAGAACGCCGATCCGGCAGTTCGTCGCGACTTCGAACGATTTTTCAATCGTCTGATCCCACAAGGAACAGACGGCTACGAGCACAACGACGAAGGCCCGGATGATCTCCCGGCGCACTTCAAGGCCAGCGTGCTCGGTTGCCAGATCAGTCTGCCGGTTGCGGCAGGGCGGCTGGCACTGGGTACCTGGCAAGGGATTTATCTGGGCGAGCACCGTGATCATGGCGGTGCCCGTAAAGTCCTCGCCACCTTGCACGGTGAACAGGCATGAGCCGCTGCCGGGCAGCGGCAGAAGATTTTTCAACGGCGGCTTCGACAGCCGCCAAAGCTGGTCTATAACTAATCTGCTTTTGGCAAGTCATGAGGTAGAACATGAGCGACGATGATCTGGAAAACGACGACCTCGAAGTAGGCGACGAAGACGAGGCCGAGGAAGGCCTGGAAGCGGCAGCGGAAGACGTTGCCGAAGACGATGGCGGTGACGACACGCCGGCCCCGGCTGCCAAAGGCAAAGCCAAGGCTGCGGTATCGGTCGACGAGTTGCCGAGCATCGAAGCCAAGAACAAGGAGCGTGACGCCCTGGCCAAGGCCATGGAAGAATTCCTTGCGCGCGGCGGCAAGGTGCAGGAAGTTGAGGCCAACGTGGTCGCCGATCCGCCCAAGAAGCCGGACAACAAGTACGGCAGCCGCCCTATCTGAGGCGCGTCGCTCGCTTGCTGAAAAAGCCCGCCGTCGCTGCGGGCTTTTTTATGCCTGGAATAAATGCGTTGAAAACAAATGCAGTCCCCTGTGGCAGCGAGCCTGCTCGCGAAGAGGGCATGTCAGCCGACATACATGTTGGATGACACACCGCATTCGCGAGCAGGCTCGCTCCCACAGGGCTGTAGATCAGTTCGAGGAAGCATTCCAGCGGGAGAGGACGGCTGGCAGTTCAGTGAGGCTGCGAATTTCCGCATCCGGCAAGCGCTCCGCTTCCCAGACCTTGCCCGTCGGGTTGAACCACACCGCGCGCAAGCCTGCCTGCTGAGCGCCAGCAATGTCATCGCCAGGATGATCGCCGACATGCACCGCCGCTGCGGGGCGTACACCGCCGCGCTGCAACGCTTCATGAAACAGCCGCGCATCCGGTTTGGCGATGCCGATGTCTTCGGCGCACAGGGCAAACTTGAAGTAATCCGCCAGCCCCAGCCGGCGCACGTCGGCATTGCCATTGGTGACCACGCCGAGGGCATAGTGATTGGCGAGCAGCTCCAGCAGCGGCTCGACTTCGGGAAACACTTCGATCTGATGCCGCGCATGCAGGAACACTTCAAAAGCCTTGTCAGCCAGCTCCGACGCTTCGCCGTGGGCATACCCGGCTTCTTCCAGCGCATGGAACAGCACACGTCGGCGCAGCGCGCTGATGCGGTGTTTGAGGCCCGGTTCGCCCGCCAGCACTCGCTCGCGAATCGACCACAAATGCTCCACCGGCACTGCGCCCAGATTCGACGCATGCTCGCTCAGCCATTCGCGCAACACTGTTTCGGCGCTGGCGATCACTGGAGCGGTGTCCCACAGGGTGTCGTCGAGGTCGAAGGTGATCAACTGAATGCTCATGAATCATCGCCTTTCATGCGTTTGGCCCGGGGATGGGCGCTGTCGTAGACCGCCGCCAGATGCTGGAAGTCGAGGTGGGTATAGATCTGCGTGGTTTTGATATCGGAGTGGCCGAGCAATTCCTGCACCGCGCGCAAGTCCTGCGAGGACTCGAGCAAATGGCTGGCGAACGAGTGCCGCAGCATGTGCGGATGCAGGTTCTGCCCCAACTCGCGCTCGCCAGCCAGTTTGACCCGCACCTGAATCGCGCGCGGGCCGAGACGCCGACCTTGCTGGCTGACAAACACCGCATCGTCCGCCGGGTTGGTCATGGCTCTAAGCTGCAACCAGTGTTCCAAGGCTTCGCGGGCCTTGGTGCCAACCGGCAACAGCCGGGTCTTGCTGCCCTTGCCGAGCACCTGAACCATGCCGTCGGCGAGGTCGAGTTGATCGAGGTTGAGGCCGGTCAGCTCGGACAGGCGCAGGCCAGAGGAATAGAACAGCTCCAGAATGGCCTGATCACGCCGGGCGAGAAAATCGTCCTCGACCGCTCCTTCCAGCAATTGCAGGGCGCGGTCGGTATCGAGGGTCTTCGGCAGGCGCCGTTCGCCTTTCGGCGGGGCCAGGCCGGTGGCCGGGTCGTGGTCGCACAGGCCTTCGCGATTCAAATAGTGATAGAGCCCGCGCACCGCCGAGAGCAGGCGGGCGAGGCTGCGCGAGGACTGGCCTTGCGCATGCAACTGGGCGATCAGGCTGCGCAGGCGCTGGATGTCCAGCGCGGCCCAGCTGCCGATGTTCTGCTTGATGCACCAGCCGAGGACTTTATCGAGGTCGCGGCGATAAGCCGACAGGGTGTGCGGCGACACCTGTCGCTCACTGCGCAGATGTTCGCAGTAAGCGTCCAGTTGTCGTTCCATGGTCAGCGTACCGAGCGCAGCGAGCTGTTGACCCGTGGCAGCACGCGGCCCATGACCTCGGCGATGTAACTGAGGAACAGGGTGCCGACCGAGCTCTTGTAATGCTGCGGGTCACGGCTGGCGATGGCCAGAATGCCGTGAATGCCCTGATGGCTGACGGCAACCACGGCGGTCGAGCCGATCTGCTGGCGCTGTTCTTCGCCGAAGAGGAAATCCAGCTCATGTTCACGCAGGCTGCCGCTGACGCTTTTGCCTTCGGTGAGCAGGCCGCCGATCGCGGTTTGCGCATCGGCGTGGGTAACCCAGCGGCCGACCGGGGCCGGGTTGTCGCCGAGCAGGATCAGGCTGACGAAGGGCACCTGGAAATCCTGACGCAGGCTGTCTTCAACGCTGATGACCACGTCTTCCAGGGTCGATGCATCCATCAGCGCGAGAATCAGGCGGCGGGTCTTTTCGAACAGGCGATCGTTGTCGCGGGCCACGTCCATCAGATGCGAAAGGCGATGGCGCATCTCGATATTGCGGTCGCGCAGGATGGTCATCTGCCGCTCGACCAGCGACACGGTGTCGCCACGTCGGTGCGGAATGCGCAGCGACGGCAGCAGCTCTTCGTGCTCGACGAAGAAGTCCGGATGAGCCTCCAGGTAGGCGGCAACCGCGGCTGCCTCAAGGCTCTCGGACGCTGATTCGTCGACTGGTCGGGCGGGTACCTGTGGCTTGTCGGTCATGATTTCTGCTCGCTCAAAGACGCACTTGTCCTTCGTATACACGCACTGCCGGACCGGTCATCAACACCGGTTCGCCCGGGCCGGCCCACTCGATGGACAGACGCCCGCCGGGCAGGTCGATCAACAGCGGCGAATCCATCCACCCCTGACTGATAGCCGCCACCGCCGCCGCACAGGCGCCGGTGCCGCAGGCCTGGGTTTCCCCGGCGCCGCGTTCCCAAACACGCAGTTGCGCGCGATGGCGGTCGATGACTTGAAGGAAGCCGACATTGACCCGCGCCGGGAAGCGCGGATGGTGCTCGATCTTCGGCCCCAGTTCATGCACCGGTGCGCTGTTGATGTCGTCCACGCGGATCACCGCATGGGGATTGCCCATCGACACGGCGGCCAATTCGACCGTAGTGCCATCGACGTCCAGCTGATAGCTGCTGGCCTGCGCTGGTGCCTGGAATGGAATGTCCGCCGGCACCAGGCGCGGCGCGCCCATGTTCACGCCGATCTGGCCGTCGTTACGCACGTCCAGTTCAATGATGCCGCCCTTGGTCTCGACGCGGATCTGCCGTTTCGCAGTCAGACGCTTGTCGAGCACGAAGCGGGCGAAGCAGCGCGCACCGTTGCCGCATTGCTCCACTTCCGAGCCGTCGGAGTTGAAGATCCGGTAGCGGAAATCCACATCCGGGTTACTCGGTGCTTCGACGATCAGCAACTGGTCGAAACCGATCCCGGTGTGGCGGTCGCCCCATTGCTTGGCGTGTTTGGGCTGAATGTGCGCGTGCTGGCTGACCAGGTCGAGGACCATGAAGTCGTTGCCCAGGCCGTGCATTTTGGTAAAACGCAGCAGCATGGGTTACTCCGGCAGCAGGCTTTCGCCGGCAAACAGCTCGGCCACGGTTTCGCGGCGACGCACTTCAAAAACCTGATCACCATCCACCAGCACTTCAGCGGCACGGCCGCGAGTGTTGTAGTTGGAGCTCATCACAAAACCGTAGGCGCCAGCCGAATGCACTGCCAGCAAGTCGCCTTCTTCCAGCGCCAGCTCGCGGTCCTTGGCGAGGAAGTCGCCGGTTTCGCAGATCGGGCCGACGATGTCGTACTTGCGTGCAGCGCTGTCGCGCGGTTTCACCGCCGTGACGTCCATCCACGCCTGATACAGCGCCGGACGGATCAGGTCGTTCATCGCCGCATCGACGATGGCGAAATCCTTGTGCTCGGTGTGTTTGAGGTATTCGACCTGTGTCAGCAACACGCCGCCATTGGCAACGATGAAGCGACCCGGTTCGAACACCAGCGCCAGGTCACGCCCGTCGAGACGCTCGCGCACGGCTTTGATGTAATCAGCAGCCAACGGCGGCTCTTCATCGCGATAACGCACGCCCAGGCCGCCACCGAGATCGATGTGGCGCAGGTGAATCCCGCAATCGCCCAGACGGTCGACCAGATCCAGCAGGCGATCCAGGGCGTCAATAAATGGTGGCAGCGTGGTCAGTTGCGAACCGATATGGCAGTCGACACCGATCACTTCCAGGTTCGGCAGATGCGCGGCGCGCACGTACACGTCTTCGGCGTCGGCAATGGCGATGCCGAACTTGTTCTCTTTCAGACCGGTGGAAATGTACGGATGGGTGCCGGCATCGACGTCCGGGTTCACGCGTAGCGAAACCGGGGCGCGAACACCCAGCTCGGCGGCGACCACTTGCAGGCGCTCAAGCTCATCGGTGGACTCGACGTTGAAGCAGTGCACGCCGACTTCGAGCGCGCGGCGCATGTCGTCACGGGTCTTGCCGACGCCGGAGAAAACGATCTTGTCGGCGCTGCCACCCGCGGCCAGTACACGTTCCAGCTCACCACGGGAAACGATGTCGAAACCGGCGCCGAGACGGGCCAGGACATTCAGTACACCGAGGTTGGAGTTGGCTTTGACCGCGAAGCAGACCAGATGCGGCATGCCGGCCAGCGCATCGGCGTAGGCCAGATACTGCGCTTCGATGTGGGCGCGCGAGTAGACATAGGTGGGCGTGCCGAAGCGGTCGGCGATGGCGGACAGCGCCACACCTTCCGCGAACAGCTCCCCGCCACGGTAGTTAAAAGCGTCCATGGCGATCCCTTAGTAAACGTCGTGCTTGTGAGCCTTGGATGGCTGCTTCTGCGAAGACTGGGCTTGTTCGGCCGGGTCCTGGTCGTCATCGGGCAGGTACAGCGGGCCTTTTTGACCACAGGCCGAAACCAGGCAGGCAACCGCGACGAGCGCAGCAAGGGAAGAGATCAGGCGCTTCATGGCGAAATCCTTGAAAATGCGTTAATTGCGCCGGAGTATACCGGCCACCCGGCAGCTTGCCTATGCGAGGGGGTTCCCGTCCGGCGGGGCTTGCTGGATACCGGATGGATACCTGCAATACCTGTGGGAGCGAGCTTGCTCGCGAAGAGGTCGTCACATTCGATATGTTTGTTGCCTGACACACCGCTTTCGCGAGCAAGCTCGCTCCCACAGAGGGCGATGTTGGATGGAAACTGGTGCTTGGTCGTTAATCTTTGCAATCGGTCGGCAGCGTCCGTATCTTTCGGCGCTTGAGCCTGATCAGACATTTTTGAGGTTGCCGCAATGAGTTTGTCCGAAGCCCGTTTCCACGATCTGGTCGATGAAACCCAGGAAAAACTGGAAGACATATTTGACGAAAGCGATCTGGACATCGATCTGGAAAGCTCGGCTGGCGTGCTGACGGTCAAATTCGAAAACGGTAGCCAGTTGATCTTCAGTCGCCAGGAGCCATTGCGTCAGCTGTGGCTGGCCGCTGTGTCCGGTGGTTTCCACTTCGACTATGACGAAGAAAGCGAGCGCTGGATGTGCGACAAGAGCGAAGAGCAATTGGGCGAAATGCTTCAGCGCCTCGTCAAGCAGCAGGCTGGCGCCGAATTCGATTTCGAAGGTCTGTGATTCGTGACGGATGCCGCGCCTGTTCGCCCGCCGAAACCGCTCTACAGCAACGTCAGCCCGGCGGTACCTTCGCCGTGCACGGGCGTATGTCGGCTGGACGAACAGAAAGTCTGTCTCGGCTGCGCGCGCCACGTTGAAGATATTCGCGAATGGCGCTCGGCCGATGATCAACGGCGCCGGGTGATTTGCCAGCAGGCTGCCGCACGAAAATCCCAAGCCTGTTGATATCGTGGCGAGGGGATTTATCCCCGTTGGGTCGCGTAGCGGCCCCAGAGTCTATACGGCTGCTGCGCAGCCGAACGGGGATAAATCCCCTCGCCACAAGGGTTTCACCCAGGCAAAAAAGGGCGTGACTTGTATATTTTTTGAGCTGTGATAGTGTCCGCGAACGCCTCAAACCACCGAGGCACGGTGAAAACCCCGTCTTTTTTGGCGGGGTTTTGCTTTTTTTGTGCAGAAGAAAGGAGTCTGCCTGGATCATGACCGCACCTTCCATCACCCTTACCCGTCTGGACGTGCAACGTCTGGAGCGCCTGATCGACAGCCTGAGCGAGAAAGACCAGGCTGCGCCGGGCGTGATTGCGCTGCAAACCGAGCTGGATCGCGCCGATACCGTGGTCGGCCACGATGAAGTGCCCGCCGATGTCGTGACCATGAATTCCCGCGTGCATTGCCGCGAAGAAGGCAGTGGCAAGGATTACCACCTGACGCTGGTCTATCCCAAGGACGCCAACGCCGATGAAGGCAAGATTTCCATTCTCGCGCCGGTCGGCAGCGCGCTGCTGGGCCTGAAGGTCGGTCAGCACATCGATTGGCCGGCGCCGGGCGGCAAGTCGCTGAAACTGACCTTGCTGGAAGTGGAATCGCAACCGGTCAACGGCGGCGCCTTTCCCGAATAAATTCCCGCTTCAAACCTGTTCGAGCGCTTCATTCAACGAGCGCTCCAGGTCCGCCTTGTAGCGCAGATACAGATTGCTTGAACTGTGCCCGTCACCGAGCAACCCCGAGAGGTCGAGGTCGGTGATGTAGCAGCGATAGCGTTCGGTCTCGCGGCGCTGCTCGACGATCTCTCGTGTGACCACGCTGAACAACTGGTCGCCATGCTCCAGCTCGCTGAATTCGCGCTGATTGCAATACAGGGTGACCTGCACTTCGCCGGGCGCGGCTTTACCGATGATCGCCTGTACGTCATAGAACGGTTTGTTCACCGGGGTCTGCGGTGCCGGCCGGGTTTCGACCCTGCGCGAGCGCCCCGGGCCTGACGGCAACAGCTGGTAATACAAAGTCTCGGGGCTGCCCGCAGGGCCACCGTCCATCGGCAATTGCGCTTCACGGCGGTACTGGATCGATTGCAGAAAACGCTGCAGCGGCACCAGCAGACTCTGCTCGTCGTGGTACGGCAGTTGCTGCTGCCACAGCGCATTGAATTCATCCAGCACGTACAGCTCGGCCTGCTGCTCGCTGATGCGGTAGAAGACCTGAATGCACTCCGGCTGACCCATCGGCAGGATCAGCGCGAGGTCATGGTCCTCCAGCGCCATCGGGTCGAGGTGCAGCGGGCTGTAGCGCGGTTGTTCTTCGCCCAGATAATCGAGCAGTGCCGGCAGAGTGGCGAGGGCGACATGGTTGACCTGGCCGGGCACCAGCTCCAGCACGTGATAGTGCTGCTGCACCTGAATCAGGTAGCGGTGATTCAACTCGCTGAGCAACAGGGTCTGCGCGGTGTCGACGATTTCCTCTACGCGGCGGGCAATGAATTGCGCGCGGTTGTGGCAGAAACAGCGCACCTTCAGCGACGGCTGCACCGGGCCGCGCGGCAGGTTGTTGAGGTAATCGCGCAGGCAGTCGAGCAGCGCATGCGGGCCGTCGAAACGATTGACCAGCACTTCGTTCCAGCTGTTGAGCGTGACTTGATCGAGGGTCAGCACCAGGTTTTCGCGCACGCCGGCATAGCTCAGCGAGTCGGTGCGTTCGGTGGTCATCAGGATGTTCAGATCACGGTGATGCTTGAGCGGGTCGACGCCGACGTTGATCAGCAGCAGCACTTCGCTGGGCACGGCGGCACGCAGCAAGGGCTCTTCGGCGACGGTGGACAAGGGTAGGGCGATGCACTGCTGCAGGCTGCCGAGCAGGTTGAACAGCTCGAACTCGCTCAAGTCGCTGGTGCCCGGATGCAGGGCCAGACGTGTGCTGCTGTCGATCACGCCGTTGCGGTGGCACCAGGTCAGCAGTTCAAGCAGCTCGCGACTGCGCTTGATCGGCGCGAAGTGTTCCCACTCCAGTGCCGTCAGGCTGCCGTTGTACAGGCCCCACTGGGTCTGCCCCGGCTCCTTTTTGTTCGGCGACTGCACCAGGGTCAGGGTGTCTTCGGCCAGATCCGGGGCAATGCCCGGATTGATGAACTCGACCTTGTCGGCCTTGCGCTCGAACGCTGCGTACAGGCGCCGGCCGAGGACATTGAGGTCGCGCTTGTTGATCAGGCTGACAGTCTGTTCGCTGCGGGCGAACTGGGTAAGGAAGCGATAGCTGTAATTGAGTTCATTGACCAGCGCGCGGCGCTCGGCGCTGACCTGGCGGACTTTCCACTGACTGCGACTGTCGAGCAGCGCCAGTTGCCGTTGATCCCAATGCCACTCGCCGGCCAGGCGTTCGAGCAGTGCACGTTGCCAGCCCTGGCTGCGGCTGTTGCCGGTGAGCTTGCGGTTGACCTTCAGATACAGCGCGCGGCGCACCAGCTCAAGACGTTCCGGCTCGTTGCGGGCAATCAGGTATTCCTCGATGCGGCGGTACACGACCATGTACGGGTCCAGCTCATCGAGATCGAGTTGATTGGCAAACACGGCTTTCTTGAAGCGCAGGCTCAGGCACTGAACGTGCGGGTGTTCACTGGCGTACACCTCGGTCAGCAGCAGTTTGAGCACTGACTTGTAGGGCGATTCGATGCCTTTGAACAACTGCCACAATCCGGCGCCGATGAATTCCCCGGGCGGAATGGTCGCCATCGGCCCGAGATCCAGGGTTTCGTCGGCGCGAATGAAGCGTTTGGACAGCAGGGTGTAGGTGTAGGCGTCGTAGGCTGTTTCTTCATAGACCGGCACCAGCCACCAGATCGGCGTGCGCCCGGCCAGCCAGATCGCCGTGCGGTAAAACTCGTCGAGCAGCAGATAGTGCTGGGTGCTGCCGCAGTTGTCCGAACTGAGCTGGGAATCGCGTTCGCCTTTGACGAAGCGCGCCGGGTCGATCAGGAAGAAATGCGCTTCGGCACCCTGGCTTGCAGCCCAGGCTTCCAGCAATTGGCACTTCTTGCTCAGCTCGGCGAGCTCGCTTTCGCTCAGATCCGGCCCATGGCAGACCCACACGTCCATATCGCTCTGATCGGCCTGGGCCAGCGTGCCGAGGCTGCCCATCAGGAACAGGCCGTGGATCGGTCGCGGCGGGTTACTGCCATGGCGCGGCCTGTAAGAGAACGAGCGAGTCAGGCGCTGCGCCTCAGTCAGCGCATTGGCGTCCGGCTCATAATTCGAAAGCCCCGCCGGCGTACTGCCCGAGACATAGCCGGGCAGCAACGGATGATTGACGTGAAAGAACAGCGGCAACAGCGTCAACACGCTTTGCTGGCGCGTCGACAAGCCTTCGAGAGCGCGGCCGAGGCGGCCTTCATTGAGTTTGAGAAAACGTGCGCGCAGTTGGCTGAGTACCTTGCGGTCGATGCCTTCGTCCAGGTCGGGGCGGATTTCGTGGGTGCGGGTCATGTCAGCTCAAACCGGCTTGCAGGCTCGGACGTAGAGGATCTCGGAATGGCCGCAGTTTAGCCGCTGCGCGGCAGGACGTTTAAGCTGAATTTGTTTTTTGACGTCAGTTTTTTATCGACAGCGATCGGGCGGGCCCGCGGAAATCCCGTGGCAGGAGTTCCCGTGGGCGAAGTCAGAGAAATCAGGCGGTTTCCTGTTCTTTCAAAATCGTCAGTACGGTCTGCACGTTTTGCGCGGCATCGCGACCGAGGCTGGTCAGATAACCGCCATCGGGCTGGTCGGTGAGTTCTTTTTCAAAGAGGCGCTGGGCAGCAGCGATGTGTTTCGGGGCAGCGGTCTGGTGAATTTTCAGACCTTCCTGGGAACTGTCCAGGTTGAAGAGTGCAAGGACTTCCAGTTCGGCAACCAACTCAGGGGTAAGCGACATAAGGACTCCAGACTTTCTAGGAATTGGACGACAGCGCCTCTAAGGTGAACCCGCTGGTGCAGCATGTCCAGTGCTCGGATCAGGGGATTTTGTCTTGAGGCGAATTCCAGTGTAGTCGGGCGGCAGCAGATGGCTGGATGGATGCGTAACAAACCTTGTGGGAGCGAGCCTGCTCGCTCCCACAAGAGTGATGTGGTTACTGCTTTTCCGGTGGCAGCTCTGGCAAAGCGCGCAGTGCCGCTTCGTACCACTGGGTGTCGAACGAGCGATCTTCATCGAGCATCGCGTCAATTTCGAAAGCCAGCACATGGGCCATCAAATTGAGGATCTCCTCACGGTCCATGCCGACCAAAGTCAGCTTGTTCAACGTAGCCTTGGCCGCCGGCGGGTTGTCGCTTTCAATCTGGTTCTCGATGGCTTCGATCAGCGTCGCTTCAGTGAATGCTTCTTCGTCGTCATCGTTGACGATATCTGTCGGCTCGCTCATGGCAGGCTCCTCAGGGAAAGGCGCCAGTTTACCCGCATTCAGCGGCGTGATGCTGCTGGCGGGAAACGTCGCGGCGTTCTATAAACAGGCACTGCCCACCCCGCACGGCCTGGAGGCTCTGTGATGTTCAAGCTCTACGGATTTGCTGTCAGCAACTACTACAACATGGTCAAACTGGCACTGCTGGAAAAAGGCCTGCCCTTCGAAGAGGTGACCTTCTACCCGACGCAGACACCGGAGTCACTGGCAATCAGTCCGCGTGGCAAGGTCCCGGTGCTGGGTGTCGACGCCGGTTATATCAACGAAACCGCGATCATCCTCGAATACCTCGAACAAGCACAAAAGGGCACGCCACTCCTGCCCAGCGACCCGTTCGAGCGCGCGCAGGTATTGGCAATTGCCAAGGCGATCGAGTTGTACATCGAGTTGCCGGGGCGTGCCTGCTATGGCGAGGCGTTTTTCGGTATGACGTTGCCGGAGGCGATCAAAGAGAAGACCCGGACCGAGCTGCTGCTGGGCTTCGCGGCGCTGGGCCGTCATGGCAAGTTCGCCCCGTACGTGGCGGGTGACAGTCTGAGCATTGCCGATTTGTATTTCCTCTACAGCGTGCCGCTGGCCTGTGCGGTCGGGCAGAAGCTGTTCGGGATTGATCTGCTGGCCGAGATGCCGCAGGCGAAAGCGCTGCTGGAGCGGCTTGAGCAGAATCCGCATGTGGAGAAGATCGCGGCGGATAAGGACGCGGCGATGCCGGCGTTTTTGGCGATGATTGCTGCCAAGAAATGAATTTTGTAGCGCTCTGAAGGAAGCCTTCGCGAGCAGGCTCGCTCCCACATTGAACTGGTGGTGAACACAAATTTTGTGAACATCCAGAATCCCTGTGGGAGCGAGCCTGCTCGCGAAGCTCTTGGCTTTTAGCGGCTGGCCAGCAGGGCCTGGCCGCGCGCCACCGCAGCCTTGACCTGCGCCGGTGCAGTCCCGCCGATATGGTCGCGGGCATTCACCGAGCCTTCCAGGGTCAGCACGGCAAACACGTCCTGCTCGATCTGATCGCTGAACTGACGCAGTTCTTCCAGGCTCATCTCGGCCAGATCCTTACCCGTGTCGACGCCGTATTTCACCGCGTGGCCAACGATTTCATGGCAGTCGCGGAACGGCAGGCCACGGCGCACCAGATAATCCGCCAGGTCGGTCGCGGTGGAGAAACCGCGCAGTGCCGCTTCACGCATGATCGCGTGTTTCGGCTTGATCGCCGGGATCATGTCGGCAAACGCGCGCAGCGAATCGCGCAGGGTGTCGGCGGCGTCGAACAGCGGCTCCTTGTCTTCCTGATTGTCCTTGTTGTAGGCCAGTGGCTGGCCTTTCATCAGGGTCAGCAGGCCCATCAGCGCGCCGAACACACGGCCGGTCTTGCCGCGCACCAGCTCGGGCACGTCGGGGTTTTTCTTTTGCGGCATGATCGAGCTGCCGGTGCAGAAACGGTCCGGCAGATCGATGAACTGGAACTGCGCGCTGGTCCACAGCACCAGCTCTTCGGAGAAGCGCGACAGGTGCATCATCGCGATGCTTGCGGCCGAGCAGAATTCGATGGCGAAGTCGCGATCGGAAACGTTGTCCAGCGAGTTGCCGCCGACGGCGTCGAAGCCGAGCAGTTGCGCGGTGTATTCGCGGTCGATCGGGTAAGTGGTGCCGGCCAGCGCGGCGCTGCCCAGCGGCATGCGGTTAGTGCGCTTGCGGCAATCGACCAGACGCTCGTAGTCGCGGCTGAGCATTTCGAACCAGGCCAGCATGTGGTGCCCGAAGGTCACAGGCTGCGCGGTCTGCAAGTGGGTGAAGCCGGGCATGATGCTCGCGGCCTCACGCTCGGCCTGCTCCAGCAGGCCTTTTTGCAGGCGGGTGATCTCGGCGAGGATCAGGTCGATTTCATCGCGCAGCCACAGGCGGATATCGGTGGCGACCTGGTCGTTGCGGCTGCGCCCGGTGTGGAGCTTTTTACCGGTGACGCCGATGCGGTCGGTCAGGCGTGCTTCGATGTTCATGTGCACGTCTTCGAGGTCGACGCGCCAGTCGAACTGGCCGGCCTCGATTTCGCCCTGAATGGTCTTCAGGCCATCGATGATGCTGTCGCGCTCGGCATCGGTCAGCACGCCGACCTTGGCCAGCATGGTGGCGTGGGCGATCGAGCCCATGATGTCGTGGCGATACAGGCGCTGGTCGAAAGTGACGGAGGCGGTGAAGCGGGCGACGAAGGCGTCGACGGGTTCACTGAAGCGGCCGCCCCAGGACTGATTGGTCTTGTCAGTGCTCATGAATTCGCTCGTATCGGCTTGAAGAAATGGCGTGAAACGCTGGCGCGGATAATAACAGGGTTGCCAATCCTGTCGCTGACACCGGTCGATACGTTTTTTCGAGGATGTGTCAGGCATGTCCGGCGCGGTCTGCAAGGAATTTACAAAAGGATATTTTTTGATTGAGCAATATCGTTCCGACGAACGTCTACAGTGGACATAAGGGTCGGTGCGAATGCGGATCATGCAAAGGTCCGGCCACTGGCTATAAGAAGAGGGGGCGGGTGAGTTGTACAACGGTCACCCACCGTGAGAAACGCAGGAAACACTGGGCTCCGAGCGGTACGACCCGGATGCTGGCAAATATTGCTGGCCGACGTACGGCACTTTTTGGCGCTCGGGCTAGTCTTAGCGTGGATCGCGGTGACGGAGGTCACTACACCTGTCTACGCTATCCTTGTGCGAGACTCACGCAGGAATCCAGCGCAATATGAATGTCCTGATCGTTGATGACGAACCCCTGGCTCGCGAGCGCCTAAGCCGTATGGTGAGCGAGCTCGAGGGTTACACAGTCCTGGAGCCCAGTGCCACGAATGGCGAGGAGGCGTTAGCGCTGATCGACAGCCACAAGCCGGATATCGTGCTGCTCGATATCCGCATGCCGGGCCTCGATGGCCTGCAGGTTGCTGCCCGACTGTGCGAACGAGAGACGCCGCCGGCCGTGGTGTTTTGCACCAGTCCCGATGAATTTGCCGTGGAAGCCCTGCAGGCCAGCGCCGTGGGCTATGTGGTGAAACCTGTGCGAACCGAACACTTGAATGAAGCCCTGAAGCGGGCTGAACGTCCCAACCGGGCGCAACTCTCGGCCCTGACCCGTCCCGCTGCCGAAAGTGGCAACGGCCCACGCAGCCACATCAGCGCACGGACCCGTAAAGGCATCGAGCTGATTCCGCTGGATCAGGTGGTCTACTTCATCGCCGACCACAAGTACGTGACCCTGCGTCACGAAGCCGGCGAGGTGCTGCTCGACGAACCCCTCAAAGCCCTTGAAGACGAATTCGGCGAACGCTTTGTGCGTATCCACCGCAATGCGCTGGTCGCTCGCGACCGCATCGAGCGCTTGCAACGCACGCCACTGGGACATTTCCAGTTGTTCCTCAAAGGCCTCAATGGCGATGCGCTGATTGTCAGCCGGCGGCATGTTGCCGGTGTGCGCAAGATGATGCAGGGGCTTTGACCCGGTCTTCAGCGGTCTTTTCGTGTTCTTTTATCCGGCATGGCAGGCCAGGGAGGCCGCGCCGGTTCTGATTCAGGTCAAAGCGAAATTGACTGAGCTGTTATTATCCGCCGTATCTATTCAGTACGGATTGTTCCATGTCCCCTCGCGAAATCCGCATCGCCACCCGTAAAAGTGCGCTGGCCCTCTGGCAGGCCGAATACGTCAAAGCCCGTCTCGAGGCGGCCCACCCGGGCCTGCTGGTGACGCTGGTGCCCATGGTCAGTCGCGGCGACAAGCTGCTCGACTCGCCACTGTCGAAGATCGGCGGCAAGGGTCTGTTCGTCAAGGAGCTGGAAACCGCGCTGCTGGAAAACCAGGCCGATATCGCCGTGCATTCGATGAAAGATGTGCCGATGGACTTCCCGCAAGGCCTGGGTCTGTTCTGCATCTGTGAGCGTGAAGACCCGCGCGATGCATTCGTCTCCAACACCTACGCCAGTCTTGAAGCGCTGCCTGCCGGGGCCATCGTCGGCACTTCGAGCCTGCGTCGGCAGACGCAATTGCTGGCGCGGCGTCCCGATCTGCAGATCCGTTTCCTGCGCGGCAACGTCAACACCCGTCTGGCCAAACTCGACGCCGGCGAGTACGACGCGATCATCCTCGCTGCGGCGGGCTTGATCCGCCTGGGTTTCGAAGATCGCATCACTTCGGCGATCAGTGTCGATGACAGCCTGCCGGCCGGTGGCCAGGGCGCGGTCGGCATCGAATGCCGTAGCGCCGACCACGAAATCCACGCCTTGCTCGCGCCTTTGCATCACGCCGATACCGCTTCGCGGGTGAACGCCGAACGCGCCCTCAACAAACATTTGAACGGCGGCTGCCAAGTGCCGATCGCCTGCTACGCCGTGCTTGAAGGCGAGCAGTTGTGGTTGCGCGGTCTGGTCGGCGAACCGAGTGGTGGCAAGCTGCTCAGTGCCGAAGCCCGCGCGCCGCGCGCGGACGCCGAGACCTTGGGCGTGCAGGTCGCTGAAGACCTGCTCAAGCAAGGCGCCGATGACATTCTCAAAGCGGTGTACGGCGAGGCGGGTCACGAGTGACGGCCTGGCGCCTGCTGCTGACGCGCCCGGGAGACGACTGCGCGGCGCTGGCCGAACAGTTGGCCGGGCACGGGATTTTCAGCAGTTGCCTGCCGCTTCTGGACATTGTTCCGCTGCCGCTCTCTGACACTATTCGCCAGGCGATTTCGCGATTGCCCGCTTGCAGCGCGGTGATTGTGGTCAGCAAACCGGCGGCGCGGATTGCGGTGGATCTGCTCAAGTCCCAAGGCACGGCGCCATTGAGCATGCCGTGGTTCAGCGTCGGCGCGGCGACCGCAGGCATTCTTCGCGAGCATGGTCTCGATGTCAGCTTCCCGGCTGACGGCGATGACAGTGAAGCCCTGCTGCAATTGCCGCGTCTGCGCGAGGCGCTCGACCAGTCCGGCGCGCAGGTGATGATCCTGCGCGGCGAGGGCGGTCGTGAACTGCTCGCCGAGCGCCTGCGCGCGCTTGGTGCTAGTGTCGAGTATCTGGAGTTGTATCGCCGCGACCTGCCAGCCTACCCGCCAAACGAGCTGCCACGGCGGATCGAAGCGGAACGCTTGAACGGGCTGGTGGTCAGCAGTGGACAGGGTTTCGAGCACCTGCGGCAGATGGCCGGCGATGCCTGGCCGAAGATCGCGCAGTTGCCGTTGTTTGTACCGAGCCCGAGGGTCGCCGAGCTGGCACGTGCCGCCGGGGCTCAAACAGTTGTGGATTGCCGCGGCGCAAGTGCCGCGGCTTTGCTGACGGCGTTACGGGAATGTCCCATGCCGTTTTCTAATGCAAAGGATGGATACGTGAGCGAAACAGCCTTGCCAAAAGATGACGTCCAGCCTGCGCTCGATGCCCAGGTTGAAACTCCACCACCGGCCCAAGAGCCGCGCCGAGGCAATGGACTGGCAATTGTCGCCCTGCTGCTCGGCGCCGCCGGTGTCGCCATCGGTGGTTGGGGTGTCTGGCAGGTGCGCCACCTGCAGAACAACACGCAGCAACAGTCGAGTCAGGTGCAGGCTTTGAACGATCAGGCGCAGAGTCTGAAGCTCAACGAACAGCGTCTGACCGAGCGCCTGGCGCAGTTGCCCGGTGCTGACGAGCTCGCCGAGCGCCAGCGTCTGGTCACGCAACTGCAGGGCGATCAACAGCGCCTGAATCAACGTCTGGAAACCGTCCTCGGCGCCAGCCGCAAGGACTGGCGTCTGGCCGAGGCCGAACACTTGCTGCGTCTGGCCAGCCTGCGCCTTTCAGCGTTGCAGGACATCAGCAGCGCCCAGGCATTGGTGCAGGGCGCCGATGAAATTCTCCGTGAACAGAACGATCCGGGTTCCTTCGCCGCGCGCGAGCAAGTGGCGAAAACCCTGGTCGCCTTGCGCAGCACCGAACAGCCGGATCGCACCGGGCTGTTCCTGCGCCTTGGCGCGCTGCGCGATCAGGTTATCGACCTCACGGAGCTTGCGCCGGAGTACAAGGATCGCGGCGAGTCGCTGCTGGGCCTGACCAACGATGGCGATGGCGCCAGTCGCTGGGCGCAGTGGTGGGACAAGGTTTCGCGCTATATCCGCATCGATTTCAACGCTGACAAGAACGTCAAACCGCTGCTGGCCGGACAGAGCCTGAGCCAGGTGCGCCTGGCCCTGAGCCTGGCGCTGGAGCAGGCGCAGTGGGCCGCGCTCAACGGTCAGGCGGCGGTGTACACCCAGGCGCTGGCCGAGGCACGCGATGTGCTCAAAGGCAATTTCAACCCGGACAATCCGCAAAGCAAAGTCATGCTGGAACAGGTCGCCGAGCTGAGCAAGGAACCGGTCACCGTCAAGACGCCGGATCTGGCCGGCACCTTGAGTGCGGTGCAGGGATATCTGGAGCGACGTAACGTCAATGCCGAGGAATCGGTGAAACCGTTCGCCAAGCCTGCCGCCAATGCTGCGCAGGAGGCGACCCCATGAAGCGCCTCTATGTAATCGTGTCTCTGGTCATCGCCGCGACGGCAGCGCTGGGCCTGGCGATTGCCGAGCATTCCGGTTACGTGCTGGTGGCGTACAAGAGCTTCCGTTACGAGTCGAGCCTGTGGGCGACCCTGGCGGTGATCGCGGTGCTGTGGTTGCTGTTCTGGGGTATCAAGGTACTGGTCGAGCTGGTGATGACCTCCACCGGCGTGGTCAATCCGTGGTCGCGACGCAATCGCAGCCGCCGCGTGCAAGTGGCAATCGAGCACGGGCAGCTGGATCTGGCTGAAGGGCGCTGGGCCAGTGCGCAACGGCACTTGACCCGCGCAGCGGAAGCCGAGCGTCAGCCACTGCTGTATTACCTCGGCGCCGCCCGTGCGGCGAACGAGCAAGGTCAGTACGAAGAAAGTGATCGTTTGCTCGAACGCGCGCTGGAGCGTCAGCCGCAAGCCGAATTGGCGATCGCCCTCAGTCACGCGCAACTGCAAACCGATCGTGGCGACACCGACGGTGCGCTGGTGACCTTGCAGGCAATGCATGAACGGCATCCGCGCAGCGCGCAGACATTGCGTCAATTGCAACGTCTGCATCAGCAGCGTGGCGAATGGCCGGCGGTGATTCGTCTGCTGCCGGAGCTGCGTAAGGACAAGGTCCTGCCGCCGGCCGAACTGGCCGAACTCGAGCGCCGCGCCTGGGGTGAGAACCTGTCCTTGGCAGCGCATCGCGAAGAAGACGGTACGGTGGGTCTGCAATCGCTCAAGCGGGCGTGGGAACAGCTGACTTCGGCGCAGCGTCAGGAAGCACCTTTGGTGCTGGCCTATGCCGAGCAACTGCGCCAGTTGGGCGCTCAGGTCGAGGCCGAAGAAGTGCTGCGCACAGCGCTCAAGCGCAAGTACGACAGCCATCTGGCGCGGCTTTATGGTCTGGTTCGTGGCAGTGATCCTGCGCGTCAGTTGCAGATTGCCGAAGGCTGGCTCAAGGAGCACCCGGCCGATCCGAGTCTGCTGCTGACCCTTGGACGCTTGTGTCTGCAAACCAGTCTGTGGGGCAAGGCTCGCGACTATCTGGAAAGCAGTCTGCGCGTGCAGCGCAATCCGGAGACCTGTGCGGAGTTGGCCCGTCTGCTTGCACAGCTTGGCGATACCGACCGCAGCAATCAGTTGTTCCAGGAAGGTCTGGGGCTGCTGGACGAGCGTCTGCTGGCAGCGCCTTTACCGGTTGCGGCAAAGGTCTGAAGGGCGGGGGAGGATGCTCCCTCGTGAACTTTGATGACCGAAAATTCCCCTTCTTCGCGCTTTGGAGACAAAGTCCTACAGAGCGCTTCACCGTTTCCTATCGAGCCTGTCGGGTTTTCCCTACACCTGCGGTGAACTGTCGGCAGGCCCTTGCCTTGAAAGGCTGACACGCTTTCCTCTACCGTAACCGTCTGTCTCTACTGTTACGGAAAAGCCATGTCGTTGGCCTGCTCACGCTCCTTGTTCTTCATGGCTTTCATTGCGGGGGCCTTTGCTCTGGGAGCTTCCTATTACCTCGAATACGCGGTCGGCCTGACGCCTTGCAGTCTGTGCCTGGTGCAGCGATTGTTCCTCACATTGCTGTGCATCGGCTGCGGCGTGGCGGCGGTGCATGGCCCTCGGCGCGTTGGCTTATGGTGGTACTGGCTGTTTGCACTCGGCGCCAGTCTGGGTGGAACCACCGCTGCGTGGCGGCAGGTGTTGATCCAGAGTGACTCGATGCTGCAACTGGTCAAATGCTCGCCAACCGTGGAGTCACTGTTCAGCGACCTGCCGTGGATCTGCGCCTTGCAACGGATGTTCAACGGCGGCGCCGATTGTGCGGACATCTCCTGGACACTGTTCGATCTGAGCATCCCGGAATGGAGCCTGCTGTTTTTTGTCGGCGTGTCGATCCTTGCGGTTTATCAGTTGTTGCGTCTGATCTGGAGCGCTCTGCAACGACCGGTCAGCGACGAAGCGTCGCACCACCTGCTGGTCAGGGATTAAACACTTGTATGAACTTTATCTCCTGCGTACCTTGAAGCCATAGGCGTGCGGGCATAATCTGGCCGGCACGTGTCATTGGATTTATGTTGCTCGATGACGCTCTGCCCGATCGTCCACCAGTCAAATCAGAACAGGGGCGCGGGTGTAGAGCAGCATGACCCACAAGGGAAGAGAGATCGCCATGCTCGAAAGTTGTCAGAATGCTCAGGAACGTTGGGGTGGGGTTCATCTGCTGATCGACCGCTGGTTGCAGGAGCGTGAAGAGCTGATCGGCGCCTACGACAAGCTCGGTGCGCAGCCTGAGTCGCTGTCCGAGAGCCGCAAGCCTTTGCAGGAATTCTGCGGCGTGCTGGTCGATTACGTATCGGCGGGGCACTTCGAAATCTATGAACAGCTGACTGGCGAAGCCAAGGCGTTCAACGACAAGCGCGGCCTGGAACTCGCCGAGACCATCTACCCGCGCATCGACGTCATTACCGAGAAGCTGCTCGCGTTCAACGACCTGTGCGACGAAGGCAAATGCGTTGCGGAGAAATTCAAGGAATTGGGCGGCTTGCTGCATGAGCGCTTCGAACTTGAAGACTGCCTGATCGAAGTGCTGCACACGGCACACAAGGCAGAAGATCCGGTTCAGGCCTGATCCACGTCCTTCATGAAAAACGGTGCGCCCGAAAGCGCACCGTTTTTTTATGCCTGATCAGCTCATCGCGCCACGCAATTCCACTTCGAAAACCAGAGGCGTGAACGGCGCGATCAGGTCGCCGGCGCCGTCGGCGCCATAGGCTTGATCCGATGGAATCACCAGCCGCCATTTCGCCCCCACCGGCATGTTCTGCAAGGCGGTGCGCCAACCGGCGATCACGCTGTCGAGGTTGAACCATTGCGGCTGGGTGTTCTGATCGAACACGGTGCCATCCGGCAGCTTGCCGACATACAGCACCTGCACTTTGCCGTCCGGGCCGGCCTTGGCGCCAGTGCCCGGAACCAGTTCAGTCAGAAGGATGCCGTCGGCCAGTTCCTTCACCCCCGGTTTGGCTTTTTCCGCACTGAGAAAGCGTTGCTCGTTTTCCATCGCCGCATCGCTCGATTGCCGTGATGCCTGCTCGGCATTGCGCGATTCGTGGTCGGCCAGAATCTGTTCGATACGCGCTTCACTCAGCGCCAGCGGCTTGCCCTGATACGCCTGTTGCAGACCTTCGATCAGCGCCTGGATCTGCAAATGCGGCACCTCTTGGCGCAGCCGTTCGCCGAGGCTGGCACCGAGGCTGTAAGCCAGATCATGAGCATCGTTCGCCGTGTTTTTTTCATCGGCATACGCCGTCGAAAAAAACACGCAGAGGGACAAAATAAAGTAGCGCGACATGGGTACTCTCCGACCTGAGATGCGGGGGATTATGCCAGTGCAAACGTCTGCATCGGTGAACTGCTTTTTCCCGCGCGCACAACATTTCGGCTTCGGTGCAACGCAACGGTGCAGATACTGTCAACATGCCCTAGCGGCGGTATCAGCAGAGGTCTAGTATGAGCCGCACTCACGTCAGCCAGGAGGTAAACCATGTCGGCCACCAAGAAGCCTGTAAATACTCCGTTGCACTTACTCCAACAGTTGTCGGGCAGCCTGCTCGAGCATTTGGAAAACGCTTGCTCGCAAGCCTTGGCTGATGCTGAAAAACTGCTCGCCAAGCTGGAAAAACAGCGTGGCAAGGCGCAGGAAAAACTGCACAAATCGCGCACCAAATTGCAGGACGCCGCCACCGCCGGCAAAGCCAAGGCACAGAACAAGGCCAAGGCTGCCGTGAAAGAACTCGAAGACTTGCTCGACGCTTTGAAAGATCGTCAGTCCGAAACCCGCAGCTACATTCTGCAGCTCAAGCGCGATGCCCAGGAAAGCCTGAAACTGGCCCAGGGTGTTGGCCGCGTGCAGGAAGCAGTGGGCAAAGTTCTGTCGTCGCGTTCGGCCAAACCCGCAGCAGCACCAGCGAAGAAAGTCGCTGCCAAACCTGCTGCAAGCAAAGCCCCGGCGAAGACCGCTGCGGCGAAACCTGCTGTCGCGAAAACCGCCGCCAAACCAGCGGCCAAGGCGCCAGTGAAAGCGGCTGCCAAACCAGCGGCGAAAACTGCAGCGAAGAAGCCGGTGGCGAGCGCGGCAAAACCGGCGGCTAAAACCACCGCAGCCAAACCTGCTGCAGCCAAGCCAGCAGTGAAAGCCACCCCTGCCAAAGCCGCTGCAAAACCGGCCGCGAGCAAAGCTGCACCGGCGAAAACCGCAGCCGCCAAACCTGCTGCCAAAGCAGCAGCGAAACCAGCAGCAAAACCTGCTGCGAAGACCGCCGCTGCGAAGCCTGCTGCCAAGACTGCGGCCAAGCCGGCCGCCGCCAAACCTGCTGCGAAAGTGGCGGTAAAACCGGCTGCCAAACCAGCCGCAACATCGGCAGCAAAACCTGCGGCAAAAACCGCTGCGAAACCGGCCGCCAAGCCAGCTGCGAAACCCGCTGCTGCCAAGCCTGCGACCGCTGCTGCAAAGCCGGCCGCCAAGCCAGCCGCAAAACCAGCGGTGAAAAAGCCTGCAGCTGCCAAGCCAGCCGCGACCAAACCGGCTACCGCTCCAGCAGCCAAGCCTGCCACTGCCGCTACCCCGGCTGCTCCAGCTGCATCGGCACCGTCGTCCGCCACTCACTCGACCCCTTCGACTGCGCCAGCGCCAGCCGCTTCGTCGAACGTCAGCAGCACCCCGACCAGCGCTTCCTAAGTGCCGGTTGCCGCGACGCGCAGCACTTGCAGCGCGTCGCGGTTCAGGCTGGCGGCATTGCCGGCCAAGCCCTCAAGCCAGGTCACCGAACCTGCATCGTTGCGCGTCCACTCCTGCGCCACACCTTCGAGCCGTGACAGCAAGGTGCGCTCAGCTTCAAGCTCCAGTGATTTGATCTGCTCGCGCATGCCGGCCACCACTGCATCGTCGACGGCCCGGGCTTTCCATTGCAGGCGCAGGGTTCGCAGCGGCTGCACCACTTCGATATCCCACGGCGCGGTCAAGGCCTTGAGCAGACGTACGCGCGGTTCATCGCACGCCACCGCGCGCTGCTCCAGCCACAAACCGCAGAGCAGCAGGCAGACATTGGCGCCCGCCGTTTGCAATTGCAGGCAGGCATCTTCCACGCCCGGCCGGGCGTAGACATCAAGGGCAAAGCTCCACAGGTCAGAGGACATCGTGCTACTCGCGCCAGTTGTGAGCGAAGCTGGTAGACTCCGCCGCCATTATGATCCGACTTCAGAACCTGACTTTACAGCGTGGCCCGCAACGTCTGCTAGAAGACGCCGAGCTGACCCTGCACGCCGGCCACAAAGCCGGCCTTATCGGCGCCAACGGTGCCGGCAAATCCAGCCTGTTCGCGTTGCTGCGCGGCGAGTTGCACCCGGATTCGGGCGACTGCCTGCTGCCGGCCGACTGGCGCATCGCGCACATGCGCCAGGAGGTCGACACCCTCGAGCGCCTGGCGGTCGATTATGTGCTCGATGGCGACCTGCGTCTGCGCGAGGTGCAACGCGAGCTTGCCGCTGCCGAAGAGGCCCATGACGGCACCGCACTGGCGCGCCTGCACGCCGAACTCGACAGCGCCGACGGTTACACCGCCGATGCGCGGGCGCGAAAGCTGCTCGCCGGTCTTGGGTTCACCAATGAGCAGATGGACCGTCAGGTAGGCGATTTCTCCGGTGGCTGGCGGATGCGTCTGAATCTGGCGCAGGCACTGATGTGCCCGTCGGATCTGCTGCTGCTCGATGAACCGACCAACCACTTGGATCTCGACGCGATCATCTGGCTCGAAGAGTGGCTGAAAAGTTATCCGGGCACCTTGTTGCTGATTTCCCACGACCGGGATTTCCTCGACGAAGTGGTCGATCACGTCGCCCATGTCGATCAGCGCAAACTGACCCTCTACCGGGGCGGCTACACCGCGTTCGAACGCGCCCGCGCCGAGCGTCTGGCCCAGCAGCAACAAGCCTACGAGAAGCAGCAGGCGCAGCGTGCGCACATGGAGAGCTACATCGCCCGCTTCAAGGCGCAAGCGACCAAGGCCCGTCAGGCGCAGAGCCGGATCAAGGCGCTGGAGCGCATGGAAGAATTGTCGGCGGCCCACGTCGATTCGCCGTTCGACTTCGTCTTCCGCGAGTCGACCAAGATCTCCAGTCCGCTGATCGACCTGTCCGATGCGCGCCTGGGTTATGGCGACAAGACCATCCTCGAGAAGGTCAAGCTGCAACTGACCCCGGGTGCGCGGATCGGTCTGCTTGGGCCGAACGGCGCGGGTAAATCGACGCTGATCAAGAACCTCGCCGGCGAGCTCGAACCGCTGGCCGGGCGCCTGACCCGTGGCGAAAACACCGTGGTCGGCTACTTTGCCCAGCATCAGCTCGACTCGCTGGATTCCAAGGCCAGCCCATTGCTGCATTTGCAGCGTCTGGCGCCGGGTGAGCGCGAGCAGACCCTGCGCGACTTCCTCGGCGGCTTCGACTTCCGGGGCGCACGCATCGATGAGCCGGTGCTGAATTTCTCCGGTGGCGAGAAGGCCCGTCTGGCCCTCGCGCTGATCGCCTGGGAGCGGCCGAACCTGTTGCTGCTCGACGAACCGACCAACCACCTCGACCTGGAAATGCGTCTGGCGCTGACCATGGCCCTGCAGGAATTCAGCGGTGCGGTGCTGGTGGTTTCTCACGATCGGCACTTGCTCAAGAGCACCACCGACAACTTCTATCTGGTCGCCGACGGCAAGGTCGAAGAGTTCGACGGCGATCTCGAAGACTACGCACGTTGGCTGGTGGAATACCGTCAGCGCAATGCGCCGGTCAGCAATATGCCGGTCAACCCGGACAAGACCGACAAGAAAGCGCAACGCCAAGCGGCGGCAGCGTTGCGTCAGCAACTGGCGCCGCACAAGCGCGAGGCCGACAAGCTTGAAGCCGAACTGGGCAAGCTTCACGAGAAACTGGCCAAGGTCGATGCCAGCCTGGGTGACAGCGATGTCTACGAGCCGGCGCGCAAGAATGAATTGCGTGATCTGCTCGCCGAACAGGCCAAGTTGAAGGTGCGTGAAGCCGAGCTGGAAGAAGCCTGGATGGAAGCCCTGGAAACCCTGGAAAGCATGCAGGCGGAGCTGGAGGCGTTGTCCTGATGGAAGCCTTCAAGCTGCCCTTTGCGGCGGTGTGGGTCGAACCGCTCTGGTTCACCGCGCAGATTCTGCTGATTCTGCTGGCCGGTTACCTGACCCAGCGTTTCGTTGCCAAAGGTCTGACTCGCCTCGGTGAGCGCTATCCGTTTCCGCCGCAGTTGCTGATGCCGCTGCGTGGCGTGTTGCGCTGGCTGATCATGGGCAGCGCGCTGCTCTTCGTGCTCGAGCGCCTCGGCGTTTCGGCCACGGTGCTGTGGACTGCGCTGTCGGGATTTGTCGCAGTGGCGGCGGTGGCGTTCTTCGCCATGTGGAGCGTGCTGTCGAACCTGCTCTGCGCCATTCTCATCTTCACCGTCGGGCCGTTCCGCCTCGGCGACGTGGTCGAACTGGTCGACACCACCGACAAGCCTGGCGTCAAAGGCCGGGTGATCGCAATCAATCTGCTCTACACCACGCTGGTCGAGGCCGAAGAACTCGGCACCGGCAGCGCCATGGTGCAGGTGCCGAACAGTCTGTTCTTCCAGCGATCGGTGCGGCGTTGGCGCGGGACGGATGTGTTTCCTTCCAGCGGTTTTGAGAAGTAGCTTTTTCAGCAAGATCGCAGTCTTCGGCAGCTCCTACATTTGGAATACGATCCCTGTAGGAGCTGCCGAAGGCTGCGATCTTTTGCTTTTAGCCCCAAACAGCATTAGTTTTGACGACTTGTCACAAGCATCAGCCGAGGTGTGCGATGGAGCTTCAAACATGGCTGGCATTTTTTGCCGCCTGCTGGGTGATCAGCCTGTCCCCGGGCGCGGGCGCCATCGCGTCGATGTCCAGCGGTCTGCAATACGGATTCTGGCGCGGCTACTGGAACGCACTGGGCCTGCAGATCGGTCTGGCGGTGCAGATCGCGATTGTCGGCGCGGGTGTTGGCGCTGTGCTCACCGCTTCGGCCACAGCGTTCCATGCGATCAAATGGTTCGGTGTCGCCTATCTGGTTTACCTGGCGATCAAGCAATGGCGCGCGCTGCCCATGGACATGAGCGATGACGCCGCAGTGCGGCCGATCGGCAAGCCGCTGGCTTTGGTGTTTCGCGGCTTTCTGGTGAACATCAGCAACCCCAAGGCGTTGGTGTTCATGCTCGCGGTGTTGCCGCAGTTCATCAATCCCCATGCGCCGCTGCTGATTCAGTATCTGGTGATCGGCGTGACCATGGTGTTCGTCGACCTGATTGTCATGGCCGGTTACACCGGACTGGCGTCGAAGGTGCTGCGCCTGTTGCGCACGCCCAAGCAGCAGAAACGCATGAACCGCACCTTTGCCGGGTTATTCATTGGCGCGGCGGCGTTCATGGCGACATTGCGCAAAGCGGCGGCGTAAAACGCTCGGGCAGAAAAAAGGCGACCTCAAGAGGTCGCTTTTTTCATTTCTACCGAGACATCGGGGCAAGCGAGCTTTTGTGGCGAGGGGATCTATCCCCGTTGGACTGCGCAGCAGTCCCAATCGTCTTGAATCAATAGCGAGGGCCGCTTCGCGACCCAACGGGGATAAATCCCCTCGCCACAGAGCCCTTCGCCACAAAAGTCCTCAGATCCGGCTCAGCGTAAAATCACCGGTGCCGTATCACGCGGCAGATTGTTGCGCTGCGGCGCCTCACGCGGTTGTTCATAACCGTCACCACCGAGCTGCATGCTCAGCTGCCCGGCCACGTCTTCGCCCAAGGCCTTGGACACCTCACGCACCACCCGCGGACGGTTCAGCGAGATCTTGATGTCGCGATGGTTCACCAGTTTGGTGTCCTGCGCTTCGCCCATCGCCGTGAAGGCCGAGGTGATCTCGTAGGTCTTGGTGTTGATCAGACTGAAATCCGCCACCAGCGTCAGGCCCAGTACCGCCGAGTAGCTGTCGGTGTGCGCCAGCTCGTTGATGTCCTGGGTGAAGTCGATATCGGACACGGTGCCGAACAGCACGTAGTCGGCGCCTTTGAAGTTGCCGGCCTTGATGCGTTTGATCACGTCATACACGTCGCCTTTGGATGAGGCGGTATACGGCGTGCCCTGCACCAGCTGGAACATGCCGGTACGCAGGATTTCACCCTTGATGTCGCCGGTGAATTTGCGCAACTCGCCCTGTTCGATATAGCTGGTGGTCGCTTCGATCTCGTTGTAGCTCGAAGAACCGCTGGCGCTGTAGTAACTCTCGCGGTGATTGCTCTGCGCCGAAACGATGTGGATGTATTGCTCCACGCGCTCCTGATACGCCAGATCCGTCACCGCCACTTTCGGGGCCGCCTGCGCGCTGAAGGCGCAAGCCAGGGCCATCATGCCAATCCATGTGCGCATCGATCAACGCTCCGTGGTTTTGCGGATCTCTTTTTCGTCCATCCACTCGGCCAGACCGCTTTCGACGTCGATCAACTGCAGGCTGAATTTGTAGAAGACGTCCTTGTAGTCGCTGCTGCGCTTGACGATCGAGCTGATCGAGCCTTCGATGCGGTACTTGGCGGCAACCATGTTGCCGGTCTTGGCCACGGTGCTTTTCTTGTACAGGCCGCTCTGGTTTTGCAGCTTGAGCTGGTCAACCTGGCTCTGCATCGCATTGTTGTCGCTGGCGAAGCGCGCAACACCGGTCTTCATCAACTGAGTCTTGATGCTGGTGGTGATTTCGCGGGTGTCGATGTACTCGCTGGTCTTGTTCTTCACATCGTAGACCTGAACCACTGGACGGCCCTGCAGAATGCCGGACTGGGCCAGCGAGCGGGTCATCGACTCGGCGATCATTTGCAGGTCGGTCGAACCGAATTCGTTGGTCACGGTTTCAACCGCTTTGGTGTCGCCATAGCTGATGTTCTTGCTGCCCAGGGTCGGCGAGGTATTGGCGCAACCGGAGGCGAGCAGGGCGATGACGGCGATGCAGGAAAAGCGTGCAAACATGAGAAAGCTCTCTCAATCAGAAATAGGGTGGCGGGCTTAAGGCGTCTTGATTTCCAGACGGAAATCCACGGCTTTCGGGGTCGGGGCGATGGCCTGAATGAAGCTGGTCTGGGCGCCGTACATCATCTGGCTTTTCCACACTTCTTCTTCGGCAACCGGGAAACCTTCGGCGCCGAGCCAGGCGAAGCGGTAGTAGAAAATCTTGTTGCTGTTGAGGGTGTTGCTCAACTGCACGTTGACGGTCATGAAGCCGTTTTCACGAGCCACGCGCATGGCGCCGACGACGATGTGTTTCTGCGGGCCCATGGCCACGACTTTGCTCGCGGCGCTGCCCGGCTCCGGCGGTGGCGGGGTGGCGCAGCCTGCCAGCAAGGCGAGGGCGGCGACGGCGATGATCTTCAAGCGCATTGCAAAGACTCCGTTCTTAAGGTTGTTTGAGGCTGGCGACGTTGGTCGCGGCAGCGCTCGGCATTACGTGAGCAGCGATGCCGCCAGCGAATACCTGGTTGCCCACGGCACGCAGGCTGATCACTTGGTAGCGCTGGTCGACAGTGACCTTGACCACCGAGCCGCCGACGGCGCTCGGCAGGGTAACCTGATGCTCACCTTTTTTCAGGCGCAGACGCACCACTTGGGTGTTGTCCGGCAGGGTGCGCCATGTACGGGTATCGGCACCTTCAAGCACCGCTGAAGAAATACCCACGGCGAGACCGGCCAGCGGGTTGGTTTCGTTGATCTGCTTTTGCGCCACACCTTTGGTGATTGCGCGCACGGTGGTGCGCACGATGATCCCCGGCATGTCATCGCGCAGAGCGCGGCGGGACATGGCGGTGGTGCTGTTCAGCGCGGTCAGGTCGACCTGCTTGCCGTCGACGCCGATCTGCGCGAAAGGCGCGGTGGAGGTATCCGGTTTGATGATCGGGAACGACAGCGGAGTGATCACCACGTTGTTGGAAATCGGCAGCGGCAGCGGCACGCGAATCGAGTCGCGGGCCGGGGCCAGACCGCTCTGCACGACGATGAGAATGTCGCTGTCATCGGATTTGGAAGGCTTGTCGAGATTGACCAGCGCCTGCTCGAGCAACGGCGTGTTCGGGCGCAGTTCGGCAGCCTTGCGATAACCCGGCGCGGCCAGATCCTTCTCGCCCAAAGCTTCGTAAACGAAACCGGCCAGGTAATGACTGAACGCACTCTGGTAGCTGTTCTTCAGGCCGACCACTTCCGGCGCGTCGAGGCTGGCCACCGGATAACCCTGCAAATCCTTGTACTGGGTCTTGATGCCTTCTTTCTCTGCCTCTTCTTCGCTCTTGAGGTATTCCTTGTCGCGCAGGTCGGCGATCACCGCTTCGCGTTCGTGGGTCTTTTTGATCGCCGTGCGGGCGCCATCGAAATCGTTGACCGCCAACAGGTTCAGGGCCATCTGCGTGGTCAGCATGACTTTTTCGTAGTCATAGCCTTCGTAGCGACGCACCTTGTCGTTGACGATGAAGCTGCCGAACTGTGCCAGGTACTTGGCCGAGTCGAGCTTGACCGCGTCTTCCCACTGACCGACCACCTGATCGGCACTGCCCCAGGCGTTCTGGCTGCCCGACAGGTCGCCCTTGGCGCGCAGCAGTTCACCTTTCTCGAAGTAATAGAGCAGGTCTTTGTCGGTGCCGGTGTTGTTCTTTTCCAGCAGGGTCAGCGCCGCGTCGACGTTGCCGGATGCCAGTTGCTGATTGGTCTGGGCCAGTTCGGAATCGTAGTTGCGAAACGCTGCGCAGCCGGACAACAGCGTGACAGCGCTGAGCGCGAGCAGCATGGGAGCGCGGAATGCCATGGGTACTTCTTCCCTGAGTAACAAAACTTGCAGCCGCGTGTGCTGGTCGGGCTGGTGTGACCTATCGACGGCGGCGCTGGCCTCCTGCCAATTCCTCATGGGTGAGGAGCTTTTGATGCCGGCTCGCTGGGCGAGGGCGCGGCATTATAAACGTGGGGTGATGGCTATGTAATAGCTTTTTGGGTGCATTTTCAGATGTGGTGCCATCACTTCTCCGCAGTAGCGGGTTTATCCGACGCGGGTTTTTGATTCGGTACAAAGGCTGATCCGACGGTATAGACCTGATCCCGGAATACCCGCAGGTGCAGAATCTGGCGGTCCTGGTCGACGCGCATTTCAAAAGGGTGGTCGATGGACGCAGGCGCAAAACGGAAGGTATGCAGGCCTTTCTTCAAGCGCAGGCGGGCGACCAGCGTCTTGTCCGGCAACGCTCGCCATGTGCGGGTGTCGGCTTCTTCGAACGGATCATGCTGAGTGACGATCAACGAGGTTTTCGCCGGGTTGCGCTCGTTTTCCTGCGCTTGACCGATGGCGGCCATGTTGGCGCGGAACATCGCCCGCGAGATGATTTGCGGCATGTCGTCGCGCAGTGTGCGCATGGACATATCGGTCACGCTATTAATCACCACCAGCGGCTGTTTGCGACCGTCTACGGTGATATGGCTGAAGTTGGGCGTAACTGCGTCCGGCACCATCACCGGGAATGAAATGGGCGCGATGATGACCAGCGTTTCGTTCAGACGAACCGGGATCGGCACTTGCACTGAGCTGCGAGCCGGAGCCAGGCCACTCTGGATAATCAGCAACACATCGCTTTCATCGGCTTTCGCTGGCGGTTTGTCGAGATTGCTCAGGGCCTTTTGCAGCAAGGGCATGTCCGGCCGCAGTTCGATCGCCTGACGATAACCGGCCGCCGCGAGGGCGCGCTCGCCGAGGGCTTCATAGGTGAATCCGGCCAGATAGTGGCTGAACGCACTTTGGTAGCCGTTTTTCAGCTCAACGACCTGCGGCGCATCAAGCAAGGCGACCGGGTAGCCTTCCAGTTCTTTGTAATGGAGAATTTTGCCCTGAGCTTTTGCCTGTTCCTCGGCCGCTTCGTATTGCTTTTCACGCTGGCGGGCGATCAACGCTTCGCGTTCGTGGGTTTTCCTGATGTCTGCGCGGGCGCCGGCAAAGTCATTGACGGATAGCTGGTTCAAGGCCATTTGCGTAGTCAACATGACCTTTTCGTAATCGTAGCCTTCATAGCGCCGCAGCTTGTCGTTGACCAGCATCGTGCCCATTTCATCACCGAAACGCGCCAGTAATTTCATCGCGCCGGACGGGTTGGCTTCCTCGCGCTGGAAGATCATCCGGTCGGCATTGCGCCAGGCGTCCTGGCTGTCGGGCAGGGCACTGCCAGCGCTGAGGATCGCGCCTTTTTCCAGGTAGTACAGCAGATCCTTGTCTTCCCACGGGTTGTTCATTTCCACCAGTGCCAGAGCCCCGGTCAGATTGCCCCGGGTCATTTGCTCGGTGGTCTGCTGCATTTCGAGATCGTAGTTGCGATAGGCGGCACAGCCGCTCAACTGAACAGCGACGCAAAGCAGCAAAACGAACGGAAGACTCCGCATTGAGGTTGATTCCTTGCGCGCAAATGCTCTGGGGCGGGCAGTATAAAGTGGATGATGGCAAATGGCTGCGATCTTGATCGAACCTGTCGAGGCTCAATCGGCAGCGGGCAGTGCGGCAATACTCGGCGACAAACGCTGATGCCGTCTGCCGGGTATTTCCTGCCAATCAAAGCGAAACGCCGACAGAGCTTGAGAGAAATGTCTTCGAAGTGAACAATATGTAACTTCGCATTTCCATTTGAGATTCGTTCATGACTGCCTCGTCCCGATTGCTGGCCTGGCTGCTGTTCCCGTTATTGTCCCTGAGCAGCCTGCCGCTGCTGGCCGATACCGTGGAAGGCGCGCCGCAAGCGTTGCACCTGCTCGATTACATCAGTGCCGATTACCCGCCAACGGTCGCGGCAGGCAAAGTCATCGACGATGGCGAATACCGCGAGCAGCTGGAATTCACCCAGGTTCTGCAAGGCTTGATCACTGCATTACCGGCGAAACCGGAAAAAGCCGCGCTGGAACAGGGCGTCGAATCTTTGCACGCCGCCATCACTGCGAAGCAGGACGGTGTTGATGTCGCCCGTCAGGCCCGACAGCTGGGGGCCAAACTGGCGGTGGCTTATGAAGTCAGCCAGGCGCCGATCATCACCCCGGACCCGACACGCGGTGCGCCGTTGTATGCGCAGAACTGCTCGGTGTGCCACGGTGATACAGGTGCCGGCGACGGCCCGGCCGGCCTAGGTCTGACTCCCGCGCCAGCCAACCTGCGCGACGCTGCGCGCATGGATCACCTGAGCCTGTACGCGATCTACAGCACCCTCGGCCAGGGTGTCGAAGGCACCGACATGCCGGCGTTTGCCGATCAGCTCGATGATCGCCAGCGCTGGGATCTGGCCACCTACATTGCCGGCTTCAGTGCCGATGCGGCGGCCGCCAAGTCCGACAAGGTCTACAACATCGCCGACCTGGCCCGGCAGACCCCGGCCGAAGTACAGGCGGCGGAGGGCGCAGAGGTCGCGGCAACGTTTCGTGCCCAGCGCGCGCAACCGCCGCAGGTCAAACGCGGGCCGGCACAGTTGCTTGATTACACTGCCGCCACGCTGGACAAGAGCCTCGCGGCCTACCGCGCCGGTGAACATGATCAGGCCTATGACCTGTCGGTAGCGGCATATCTGGAAGGCTTCGAGCTGGTCGAAAGCTCGCTGGACAACGTCGATGCCAACGTGCGCAAGGACACCGAAAAATCGCTGATGGCTTACCGGCAGTCGCTGCAGGACGGTCTGCCGGTCGAACAGGCCGAACAGCGTCTGGACGCGGCCAAGGCCAAACTCAAGGAATCCGCCGGCCTGCTGGGCAGCGACGGCCTGAGCTGGTCGCTGAGCTACATTTCCGGCCTGCTGATTCTGCTGCGCGAAGGCCTGGAAGCGATTCTGGTGCTGGCGGCGATCCTCGCCTTCTTGCGCAACACCGGCCAGCAATCGGCAGTACGCAGTGTCAACGTTGGCTGGGGTCTGGCATTGCTGGCGGGTCTGGGCACCTGGGCACTGGCGGCGTATGTGATCGACGTCAGCGGTTCGCAGCGTGAGTTGCTGGAAGGCGCCACCGCGCTGTTTGCCAGCGTCATGGTGTTGTGGCTCGGCGTGTGGATGCATGACCGCCGTCACGCGGCGGCCTGGCAGGATTACATCAAGAGCAGCCTGGTCGGCGGCGGTGGTCGTTTCGGTTTTGCGATCCTGGCGTTCTTCTCGGTCTATCGCGAGTTGTTTGAAGTGATCCTGTTCTACGAAACTCTGTGGCTGCAGGCCGGGCCTGCCGGGCACAACGCCGTATTGGCCGGCGGTGCGACGGCGCTGGTGCTGCTGGTCGGTCTGGCCTGGGTGATCCTGCGCGGCTCGGCGAAACTGCCGCTGACGCTGTTCTTCAGCATCAACGCCGCGCTGTTGTGCGCGTTGTCGGTGGTGTTTGCCGGGCATGGCGTGAAGGCCTTGCAGGAAGCCGGGATCTTCGGCACACGGCCAGTGGCGTTCTTTGAATTCGACTGGCTGGGGATCCATGCCGATGCCTATTCGCTGACCGCGCAGGTGGTGGCGATTGTGGCGATTGCTGTGCTGTATGGGCGCAGTTGGGTGGCGGAGAAGCGTCGGGTTTCGGCTGCATAAAGGCATTCGCTGCGCTCATATTCGCGAGCAGGCTCGCTCCCACAGGTTCGGTATGTATCCTGTGGGAGCGAGCCTGCTCGCGAATTTTTTGGAGGCAAGAACATGCGTGTATGGATCGATGCCGACGCCTGTCCACGGGCGGCGAAGGATCTGGTGGTGAAATTCGCGTTAAAGCGCCAGTTCGAAGTAGTGCTGGTGGCCGGGCAGCCACAGATCAAGCCGGGGCTGGCGATCGTCAAATTGATCGTGGTGCCGAGCGGGCCGGATGCGGCGGATGATTATCTGGTCGAGCACGCCGTGCCGGGCGAACTGGTGATCTGCAGCGATATTCCGCTGGCCGATCGGCTGGTGAAGAAGGGCGTGGCGGCGCTGGATCCGCGCGGCAAGGAGTTCGATGCGCAGAACATGGGTGAGCGTCTGGCAGTGCGGAATCTGTTCACCGATCTCAGGGAGCAGGGCCAGATCAGCGGCGGCCCGGCGCCGTTTGGCGAGCGTGAAAAGCAGGCGTTTGCCAATGCGCTGGACCGGATTCTGACCCGGCTCACCCGCAAGCCCTGAGTCTTGCACAATCGCTGTGGGAGCGAGCCTGCTCGCGAAATCTGTGTGTCATACAACCTGATGTTGGCTGATACAACGCATTCGCGAGCAAGCTCGCTCCCACATTTGGTTTCATCTACGGCTAGGGATCAAGCGTCGTTTTCGTGAGTCAGTTCGAGCACGCGGTCGACCAGTTTGTTGATCCCCGAAGCCGCTTCACTGATGGTCTGCGCCAGCATGTACGCCGGGGTGGTGACCAGTTTGCGCGCCTTGTCTTCGACGATTTCGGTGACGGCGCACTCTTCGTGGGTGGCGCCCATCTTGTTCATCGCCGCAGCGGTGTCGGCGTCGTTGCCGATGGTGCAGGTCACGCCCGGGCCATAGATTTTCGCCGCCAGCGCCGGGGAGATGCAGATCAGCCCGACCGGTTTGCCCGCTTCGGCAAATGCTTCGGCCAGGGCCAGCACTTCGGGTTGCACGGTGCAGCCGGCGCCTTCGATGGCGAAGTTCGACAGGTTCTTCGCCGCGCCGAAACCGCCGGGCACGATCAGCGCATCGAAGTCTTCGACGTCGGCGTCGCGGATATCCGTGACGTTGCCCCGGGCAATCCGCGCCGATTCCACCAGCACGTTGCGCGATTCCGGCATTTCTTCGCCGGTCAGGTGGTTGATCACATGCAATTGCGCGATGTTTGGCGCGAAGCACTGCACCTGCGCGCCGCGCTGGTCGAGGCGCAGCAGGGTGATGACACTTTCCTGGATTTCGGCGCCGTCGTACACGCCACTGCCGGACAGGATCACTGCAACTTTTTTGCTCATGGGCTTCTCTCCAGATTCATGGCGCTCAATGTCCCTTAAATTGTCGCGCGTGGCCATAGGGGCATGGGCGACGCACGCGGGGGCAGAGCGCTCTCTCAATGGATCGCAACGGCGGCGGGGTGTTCATTATTTGCCTGGACTGCGCATGGCAGCCGCCAGCGAATGGCTTATTCGGCTGGCGTTTTCGGCCCGGCAGGAGGGGTCGCTTCGGCCTGGCGCAACTGCTCTGCCTCGGCGGCCTTGGCGAGTTGCTCGTCCTGATAGATTTTCTTCGCCAGTTGCGCATTCTTGAAGCGGCGCCGCAGCCACAGGCCCAGGCCGAGGATAAGCAAGGCGCCGAGCACCCACAGCTCGTATTTCTTGATGCTGCCGAGCATGCCTTCCAGCACTGCGCCGAAGTGGTAAGCCGCCGCAGCCAGCGCGGTGGCCCAGATCGCCGCGCCGATGCCATTGAGCAGCAAGTAACGTCCCGGTGGATAACCGGACAGGCCGATCGCCACCGGCATCACCGTGCGCAGGCCATAAACGAAGCGGAAGCTCAGGACCCAGATGTCCGGATGTTTGCGGATGTGCTCCAGCGCACGGTCGCCCATCATCTGCCAGCGCGGTTTGCGCGCAAGCAATTTGCGCCCGTGCTTGCGGCCCAGGAAGTACCACAGCTGATCGCCGGCATAACTGCCGAAGAATGCCACGACCACCACCAGGTTGATGTCCATGTATCCACGGAACGCAAGGAAGCCTGCGAGCACCAGAATGGTTTCGCCTTCGAAGAACGTGCCGAGAAACAAGGCAAAGTAGCCAAAGTCGTGCAGAAATTGTTGGAGCATTGTCTGGGTGCTGGCGAAATGAACGCGCAGCCTAACCCTTCGGGCACATTCATGAAAGTGTCCAAATGTGTCTCGACGTGAACATTTCCTACATCGACAATGGATTGCGGCTACCTGTCACAGAGCACACATAACTGTCATCTGTTAGTCATAATGGCCGTCTATAACTGTCACGCTCGCCCGTTTGCCCGGGCTCAGGAGTCTGCCGTGAGCTTTACCCCCGCCAATCGTCTGTTCCCTGCCACTCGTCTGCGCCGCAATCGTCGTGATGATTTTTCGCGGCGCCTGGTGCGTGAAAACGTATTGACGGTCGATGATCTGATTCTGCCGGTGTTCGTGCTCGACGGTGAAAACCGCCGCGAAGCCGTGGCCTCGATGCCGGGCGTCGAGCGACTGACCATTGATCTGCTGCTTGAAGAAGCGGCGAAATGGGTCGAGCTGGGCATTCCGGCGCTGGCGCTGTTCCCGGTCACCCCGCCTGAGCTGAAATCCCTCGATGCCGCCGAAGCCTGGAATCCCGAAGGCATCGCCCAGCGCGCCACTCGCGCCCTGCGCGAGCGTTTCCCGGAGCTGGGCGTGATCACTGACGTCGCGCTGGACCCGTTCACCACCCACGGTCAGGACGGCATTCTCGACGAAGACGGCTACGTGCAGAACGACATCACTGTCGATGCGCTGGTGCGTCAGGCGCTGTCCCACGCCGAAGCCGGCGCGCAGGTGGTGGCGCCATCGGACATGATGGACGGTCGCATCCAGGCGATTCGTGAGGCGCTGGAAATTGCCGGTCACGTCAACGTGCGCATCATGGCCTACTCGGCCAAGTATGCCAGCGCCTACTACGGGCCTTTCCGCGATGCCGTGGGTTCGGCGTCGAATCTGGGCAAGGCCAACAAGGCTTCTTATCAGATGGACCCGGCCAACAGTGACGAAGCGCTGCACGAAGTCGGTGCCGACTTGTCCGAAGGTGCGGACATGGTCATGGTCAAACCGGGCATGCCCTACCTGGACATTCTTTTTCGCGTCAAAGATGCCTTCAAGGTGCCGACCTTCGTCTATCAGGTCAGTGGCGAATACGCCATGCACATGGCCGCTATCCAGAATGGCTGGTTGAGCGAAGCGGTGATCCTCGAGTCACTGACCGCCTTTAAACGTGCCGGTGCAGATGGCATCCTGACTTACTTTGCCGTTCGTGCCGCTCAATTGTTACGAGAGCAGAAATAGCCCTCCCAGGAACATTCCATGAATACCGAAGGACTCACTGAAGTTGCCGTAAAAGAAGCTCAGCCGGTGGTCGAGCAAATCACCGAAACCCCGCCGGAACTGGAGCCTGCGCCACCCGCGCCGGTTGCCGAAACCGCTGTGGCGGTACCGGCGATCGCCATTCCCGGCCTGGATGACAGCAGCCTGTACATCCACCGCGAGCTTTCGCAATTGCAGTTCAACATCCGCGTGCTGGAACAGGCGCTGGACGAGTCCTACCCGTTGCTGGAGCGACTGAAGTTCCTGCTGATCTTCTCCAGCAACCTCGACGAATTCTTCGAGATCCGCGTCGCCGGGCTGAAAAAGCAGATCACTTTTGCCCGCGAACAGGCCGGCGCTGACGGCTTGCAGCCGCATCAGGCGCTGGCGCGGATCAGCGAACTGGTTCACGGTCACGTTGACCGCCAGTACGCGATCCTCAACGACATCCTCCTGCCGGAGCTGGAAAAGCATCAGGTGCGCTTCATCCGTCGGCGCAACTGGACGACCAAGCTCAAGACCTGGGTCCGGCGCTATTTCCGCGACGAGATCGCGCCGATCATCACCCCGATCGGCCTCGACCCGACGCACCCGTTCCCGCTGCTGGTGAACAAGAGTCTGAACTTCATCGTCGAGCTCGAAGGTATCGACGCCTTCGGTCGCGACTCCGGTCTGGCGATCATTCCGGCACCGCGTCTGCTGCCTCGGATCATCAAGGTGCCGGAAGAAGTCGGCGGCGCCGGCGACAACTATGTGTTCCTGTCGTCGATGATCCACGCCCACGCCGATGACCTGTTCCAGGGCATGAAGGTAAAAGGCTGCTACCAGTTCCGTCTGACCCGAAATGCCGACCTGGCGCTCGATTCCGAAGACGTCGAAGACCTGGCCCGCGCTCTGCGTGGCGAGTTGTTCTCGCGGCGCTACGGTGACGCGGTGCGTCTGGAAGTCGCCGACACTTGCCCGAAACACCTCTCGGACTATCTGCTCAAGCAGTTCAACCTGAGCGAGACCGAGCTGTATCAGGTCAACGGCCCGGTCAACCTGACGCGCCTGTTCAGCATCACCGGTCTGGACAGCCATCCGGAGCTGCAATACACGCCGTTCACCCCGCAGATCCCGAAACTGCTGCAAAACAGCGAAAACATCTTCAGTGTGGTCAGCAAGCAGGACATCCTCCTGCTGCACCCGTTCGAGTCGTTCACCCCGGTGGTCGACCTGCTGCGTCAGGCCGCGAAAGACCCGCATGTGTTGGCCGTACGGCAAACGCTTTACCGCTCCGGCGCCAACTCCGAGATCGTCGATGCGCTGGTCGACGCCGCGCGTAACGGCAAGGAAGTCACCGCGGTGATCGAGCTGCGTGCGCGCTTTGACGAGGAATCCAACCTGCAACTGGCCAGCCGTCTGCAAGCGGCCGGTGCGGTGGTGATCTACGGCGTGGTCGGCTTCAAGACCCACGCCAAGATGATGCTGATCCTGCGCCGTGAGGCTGGCGAGATCGTCCGTTATGCGCATCTCGGTACCGGCAACTACCACGCCGGTAACGCCAAGCTTTACACCGACTACAGCCTGCTGACCTCCGACGACGCCTTGTGCGAGGACGTCGGCAAACTGTTCAGCCAGTTGATCGGCATGGGCAAGACGCTGCGCATGAAAAAGCTGCTGCATGCGCCGTTCACCCTGAAGAAGGGCATGCTCGACATGATTGCCCGCGAAACCCAGTTCGCCCTCGAAGGCAAACCGGCGCACATCATCGCCAAGTTCAACTCGCTGACCGATCCGAAGATCATCCGCGCGCTGTACAAGGCCAGCCAGTCCGGCGTGCGCATCGATCTGGTGGTGCGCGGCATGTGCTGCCTGCGTCCGGGCATCGCCGGGGTCTCGCACAACATTCATGTGCGCTCGATCATTGGCCGCTTCCTCGAGCACACGCGGGTGTTCTACTTCCTCAACGGCGGCGACGAGCAGATGTTCCTCTCCAGCGCCGACTGGATGGAGCGCAACCTCGACAAGCGCGTCGAGACCTGCTTCCCGGTGGAAGGCAAGAAGCTGCTGACCCGCGTCAAGAAGGAGCTGGAGCTGTACCTGACCGACAACACCCACAGCTGGAGCCTGCAGTCGGACGGCCGCTACATTCGCAACACACCCACCGGCAACCAGAACCCGCGCAGTGCGCAGGCGACGTTGCTGGAGCGGTTGGGCAGCCCGATCTTGCCGGTGAGCAGCTGAGAGCTGAAAGTCAAAAGCCCCTCACCCTAACCCTCTCCCAGAGGGAGAGGGGACTGACCGAGGTGTCTCGCGTCATACACTGACCTGAAATACCTGATCGAACTCTGGCCTCAACGCTAGTACAAATCGGCTCCCTCTCCCTCGGGAGAGGGCTGGGGTGAGGGGGGAGCTACACCGCCGCTCTCAAACAAACCCAATAAAAAGGCGATCCTAACGGATCGCCTTTTTTGTGCCAGCCAGTTACTCAGTGCACCGTGAGAACAATCCCCACCCGCGTCAACCAGTCCGCCTCAAGCCCGAAATCCGCCTGGGTCAGCTGATTTTCATCCAGCCAGTTCTCCGGGAATTCCACATCGAGATGGTCGCCATTGGCATGCAGCACCACCTGCGGCATCGCCTGGGTTCCGCGAATGTGATGGAACAGAATGGCAAAGCGCAGCAGCACGCACAGGCGAATCAGCTTGATGCCGTCATCGCCGAATTCGGCGAACTTGTCCTTGGGAATATTGCGCCGGTGCCCGCGCACCAATAGCGCGAGCATCTGCTGATCCTCGCGGGAGAAGCCGGCCAGATCGGAGTGCTCGATCAGGTAAGCCCCGTGCTTGTGGTAGTGATAGTGAGCGATGTCGAGGCCGACTTCGTGGACTTTCGCCGCCCAGCCGAGCAGTTCGCGCCAGATGCCGTCATCCAGCTCCCAGTCGACGGCGACCTGATCGAACGCGTGCAGGGCCTTGCGCTCGACCCGCGCCGCCTGTTCCAGATCGACGTGATAGCGCTCCATCAGCGAGGTCAGGGTGCGTTCGCGCACGTCTTCGTGATGATGGCGGCCGAGCAGGTCGTAGAGCACGCCTTCACGCAGCGCGCCTTCACAATGATCCATGCGTTGCAGTTCGAGGGCGTCGAAGATCGCTTCGAGAATCGCCAGGCCCGCCGGGAAGATCGCGCGGCGGTCAGGCTTGATGCCTTCGAAATCGATCTTGTCGGCGTCGCCGAGCTTGAACAGTTTGCGCTTGAGCCACGCCAAGCCTTCGGCGTTGACCTCGCCGCTGCCGTGGCCGCCAGCCTTCAGGGCCAGGCCGATGGCGCGAATCGTACCGGAGGAGCCGATGGCTTCATCCCAGGTCAGGCGATGCAGGGCGTGCTCGATGCTCATGATCTCCAGGCGCGCCGCCGTGTAAGCCTGGGCGTAGCGCGCCGGGGTGATCTTGCCGTCCTTGAAGTAGCGCTGGGTGAAACTCACGCAGCCCATTTGCAGGCTTTCGCGCAGCAACGGCTCGAAGCGCTGGCCGATGATGAATTCGGTACTGCCGCCGCCGATATCGGCGACCAAACGTTTGCCCGGGGTATCCGCGAGCGTGTGCGAAACGCCCAGATAGATCAGGCGCGCTTCTTCACGGCCGGAGATGACTTCTACCGTGTGGCCGAGAATTTCCTCGGCGCGGCGGATGAATTCGCCGCGGTTGCGCGCTTCACGCAGGGCGTTGGTGCCGACGATGCGCACGGCGCCGAGCGGCATACCGTTGATCAGTTGGGCAAAGCGCTTGAGGCAATCGAGGCCGCGCTGCATCGATTCTTCGTTGAGCTGGCGCGCGTCGTCGATGCCGGCGGCCAGTTGCACCTTCTCGCCGAGGCGCTCGAGGATGCGGATTTCGCCGTTCTGGGCCTTGGCCACGACCATGTGAAAGCTGTTGGAGCCCAGGTCGATTGCGGCGATCAGGGACAGATTCTTGGCTTGGGATTGCGGCATGGTCAGGGGGTCTCGGTCGATAACCCCGACATCGTGCCACGATCAAACGCTGGCGCCAACGCGCATGGTTCAAACCGTTGATTCAGCGCAGAAAGTCTGGGGATCGCG